>JAUHYM010000183.1 GCA_030426515.1 Actinomycetes bacterium | reverse complement strand
TGGAGCACCTCGCCGCGATTGCGCAGTCGCCAGTAGTCGGCGATGTCCGCGGCGGTCGCGACCCCGTACGCGCGCGCGGCGCGGCCGACGAGCTCATGGATCGCGTCGTCACGACTCCACTCGCGTTCCCGATCAGCCTCGGGGATCACCTGCGCGGTCAGGGCATAGCGTCGCTCGAATCCGCGTCGGCCAGCGATCGCGACCTCGCCGAACAGCCAGAGCAGCTCCAGCGCCCGCTTCACCACGTCCCAGTCCCACCACGGCCCGCGCGCGCCCTGCTTCGCGTCGTGCTCGATCTGCGCTGGGCGCAGCGGACCGCGCGCAGCGAGCTCGGCGCGGACCCAGTCGACGATGGCGCCGTGCGTGCGGAACCAGCTGTCGGGGTCGGTTCCGTACTTCGCGCGAAGCTCCTCCCGGCGGAAGGCGAACAGGCCCCAGTCCTCTCGGGGGACGAACGAGGCGACGTGCGCCCACGATTCGGTGAAGCGGGGACGCCGGTCGAACAGCAGCCGGTCGAGCGCCGCGGTGCCGTAGGGGCCGAGACGCGAGAACAGCGGCATGTAGTGCGACCGCGCGAAGACATTGACGGAGTCGATCTGGAGAACGCCCATCCGGCGGATGGTCGAGGCGAGGGCGCGGCCACCCGGCGCCCCGGCGGGCCGTGCCCCGAGCCCCTGCGCCGCCAGCGCGAGACGTCGGGCCTGCACCGCTGACAGGGAATCCCTCATCCGCTCAGCCTAGCCAGCCGAACGCCCCGGGCGAACGGTGCACCTAGACTGACGTGGTGACCGACTCCGACGACAAGGTGCGGCCCTCGCTGCGCGACATGATGCGTCAGCGGACCGTGTCCACCGAGATCGGCGACCGCGTCCCGGCGGGGCTGCGGATCACGACCGCCTACGCGTGGCGCTTTCTCGTCGTGGCCGCGGCGATCGGCGTCGCCGTCTGGCTCATCATCCAATTCAAGCTGCTGGTCGTCCCTCTTCTGGTCTCGCTGCTGCTGTCGGCGCTGCTGTGGCCGGCGTTCTCGTGGATGGTGCGGCGTCGGGTGCCGCGATGGCTGGCCATCGTGGTCTCGATCATCAGCATGCTCGTCGTCGTCGCAGCCCTTCTGTGGCTCGCGGTCTGGCAGATCACCCTGCAGTGGGATTCCGTGCAGGAGCGCACCCTCGAGGCCGTCGATCAGTTCCGCATGTACCTCATCGACGGCCCGCTGCACCTCACCGAGAGCGACATCGACGGGTTCCTCGCGCAGATCTGGGAATTCGTCGAGCAGCAGGCGTCTCTGCTCTGGTCGGGAGCGCTGGCCATCGGCACGACGGTCGGCCACGTGCTCACCGGAGCGCTGCTGGCGCTGTTCATCCTCATCTGCCTCCTCGCTGACGGCGGCGCCATCTGGCGCTGGACGATCCGGCTCTTCCCGCGCACGGCACGCGACACCGCCGACTCGGCGGGGCGCGCCGGGTGGGCGACGGTCATCAACTACGCGCGGACGCAGCTGCTGGTGGCCACGATCGATGCGATCGGCATCGGGCTCGGGGCGTTCCTGCTCGGTGTGCCCCTGGCGATCCCGGTCGGAATCCTCGTGTTCCTCGGGGCCTTCGTGCCCTTCATCGGCGCCATCGTCACCGGAGCGATCGCCGTGTTCCTGGCGCTGGTCTACAACGGGCCGTGGATCGCCTTCTGGATGCTCGTCGTCGTCCTCGGCGTGCAGCAGATCGAGTCCCACATCCTCCAGCCGATCCTCATGGGATCCGCGGTGAAAGTCCACCCGCTCGCGGTCGTTCTCGTGGTCGCCGGCGGCACGATGATCGCGGGCATTCCGGGCGCCCTGTTCGCGGTGCCGCTCGCGGCATTCGTGAATGTGGTCGCCGTGCACATCTCCCGTCGCCACGACCGGACGCGATCGGGGCCGCCGCCGGCGGAAGAGCTGATCTGGACGACCGTGCCGCGACAGAAGGGCAGAACATCATGACCGTTCCCCCGAGTGGCGAGACGCTCAGCGATCACCCCGCGAAGGCGCCGCTGGCCGTTGCGCCCACGCTCGCCGAGTTCGAGGATGCCGCGCGCATGCTGGAAGGCGTGATCGGGCGGACCTCCCTGGAGCCGTCGCAGTTCCTCAGCGACACGCTGGGGGTGCCGGTGCACCTCAAGCTCGAGAATCTCCAGCGCACGGGATCGTTCAAGATCCGCGGCGCGGCCTACCGGCTCTCCCGGCTGTCGGAGCAGGAGCGCGCCCGCGGTGTCGTCGCGGCGTCTGCCGGCAACCACGCGCAGGGTGTGGCGCTGGCCGCGCAGCAGCTGGGGATCCCCGCCACGATCTTCATGCCGCTCGGCGTGCCCGTTCCCAAGCTGCTGGCCACTCGCGGCTACGGCGCGGAGGTGATCCTCGACGGAGCGACGGTCGAGACGCCATTGCGGCTCGCGGCCGAGTTCGCGGAGCGGACCGGCGCGGTGCTCATCCACCCGTTCGACCACCGCGACATCGTCATCGGGCAGGGCACTCTCGGACTGGAGCTGATCGACGACCAGCCCGACATCGACACGGTGATCGTGGGGATCGGCGGGGGAGGCCTGATCGCGGGGGTCGCGGCGGCCGTCAAGGCGCGCGCCGCCGCGCAGGGGCGCACCGTGCGCGTGATCGGCGTGCAGGCGGAGAACTCGGCCGCCTACCCGCCGTCTCTGGGAGCCGGCGCTCCCGTCGACATCGAGCCGCTTCCGACCATCGCCGACGGCATCCAGGTGGCCCGTCCGGGCAGGGTCCCCTTCGACATCGTCCGGGAGATGGTGGACGAGGTGGTCACCGTGAGCGAGGACGACATCGCGCGTGCGCTGCTCGTGCTGCTCGAACGCGCGAAGGTCGTGGTCGAGCCCGCAGGCGCGGTGGGCGTGGCCGCGATCCTCGCAGGGAAGATCACCGCATCGGGGCCGACGGTCACCGTGCTCTCCGGCGGCAACATCGATCCGCTTCTGCTGCAGCGGGTGGTCGCACACGGCCTGGCAGCCTCGGGCCGCTACATGACGATGAAGATCCCTCTGCCGGACCGCCCCGGTCAGCTCGCCCGTGTCTCGGAACTCATCTCACAGGCCGGTGCGAACGTCATCGAGGTGCTGCACACCCGTCACGGGCAGGGGCTGCAGATCAGCGAGGTCATCCTGCAGATCAGCGTCGAGACGCGCGGTGAAGAGCACCGTGAACTGACGCTCCAGGTGCTGCGCGAGGCCGGTTTCGCCCCCGTCGTCGTTCCCGACTGAGGGCTACTGGCCCGAGTAGGTCCCCACCTCGATGATCTCCACCGAGATCTCGCGCCCGTTCGGGGCGGTGTAGGAGGCCTTGTCGCCTTCCTTCAGGCCGATGATGGCCGCGCCCAGCGGGCTCGCCTCGCTGTAGACGTCGAGGTCCGTACCCGCGGCGATCTCGCGATTGCCCAGCAGGAAGGTCTCCTCGCCGCCGGCGATCACCGCGGTCACGACCGTTCCCGGCTCGACGACGCCGGACGAGGTGGGAGCATCGCCCACCTTCGCGTTCTTGAGGAGGGACTGCAGGGTGCGGATGCGCGCTTCCTGCTTGCCCTGCTCGTCCTTGGCGGCGTGGTAGCCGCCGTTCTCCTTGAGATCGCCCTCTTCGCGGGCCGCCTCGATGCGCTTCGCGATCTCCTCGCGGCCCTTCGTCGACAGCTCCTCGAGCTCGGCGGCGAGACGGTCGTAGGCGTCCTGTGTGAGGAATGTCACCGTGGTGTCAGCGGACACGCGGGCCCCCTTTCCTGTGCCGGCGGTGACGTTCACCGCCCGGATGCCAAAACGCCCCGGCGATCGCCAGGGCGTCTGCGTGAGTGCTGTCAGCCTAGGTCACCCAGCAGGAGTTCACCAAACCCGTGGTCGCTGTGTCGAGCGTGGGGACCACCTCGGTGAACGCGCGGATCGGGGTGTCTGCCGCGGCATACTCGACGATCCGCCAGCCCACCACGCCGTACTCCTCGTCGAGCGCCTCGATCGCGCACGCGACGTCTCGTCCCAGCGGGGCGGTGAGCTGGAAGGTGACCGTGACCTGGTGCTCGTCCCGCACCTCGAAGGAGGTGCCGTCGGCCCGGACACCGTTGTTGGGATCGGTCACGACCCACCACCCGAACACGGCCACGCAGACCGTCGCGATCGCCGCGACGAGGATGATCACTCGTCGCCCGCTCGCGCTCGAGCGGCGACCATAGCGGTCGTCGAGGCGCTGCTGCGTTGTCGTCATGGTGCGTTCCATCCGCCGGTTAGGCTGGTTTCCACCAGGCTAGGCGCTCGAGCGCAGAACGGGGAATCCATGCACGCGATCGTCGCCGCGGCGCTGTTCGCGACCACCCCCAGCCCGACGCCGGCCCCCGCCGTCGATCCCGATCTGGTCACGCCGGGACCCTGGGGCTTCGCGGCGATCGCCTTCATCGCGGTGGCGGTGACCCTGCTGATCATGGACATGCTGCGGCGAGTGCGTCGCGCACGCTACCGGGAGCAGGTCGCCGCAGAGCTGGATGCCGAGCAGGCCGAGCGGGACGGCGCGGAGCAGCCTCCCGGCGTCGAGGGCGACGACCAGGCGGGCGCTGCCGAGCGCTGAGCGCCGACGAACGACCTCGCCTGACGCCGGGCGGTCGCCCTCAGCCGTGGTACGCCGGGTGGAGCGCGATGATCAGGCACGCCGTCCAGTGGCACAGGAAGGCGAGCACCGTGCAGACGTGGAAGATCTCATGGAAGCCGAAGTGTCCGGGCCACGGGTTGGGCTTCTTGAGCGCGTAGACGACGGCGCCGAGCGTGTAGAGCAGGCCGCCGACGACGACGAGGACCATCATCGCAACGCTCGCGGCGAGCAGATCGCCGAGGTACATCACCGCCGCCCAACCCAGCACGAGGTACAGCGCGACGTACAGCCAGCGCGGCGCGTCGATCCAGAA
>JAUHYM010000182.1 GCA_030426515.1 Actinomycetes bacterium | reverse complement strand
TCTCTCGTCGGCTTCGACGGACTGGACCTGGCGAAGTACTACGTGCCGCGGATCACCACACTGGCGCAGCCGCTGAGCGAGATCGCGCAGTCAGCGGCGCGGGTGCTGCTGGCGACCATCCGCACACCCTCGCGCGCCGTCGAGCAGGTCTGGATCCGCGGTCGCCTGATCGAGGGCGAGTCGGTGCGTCGCCTCACGTGAGCAGGCGCGGCGAGGTCCGTGTCCCTGCGCGAGGTCAGGCGAGCGTCCGCGCGACGCGGCGGACCTCGCTCTTGCGGCCGGCACGCAGCGCCTCGATGGGAGCAACGCCGATCGAGTCGTCGACCTCGAGCAGCCAGTCGATCGCCTCATCATCGGTGAATCCCGCGTCGTGCAGCACGAAGACCGTTCCGCGCAGCGACGAGAGGGGCTGCCCGTCCACCAAGAACACCGCCGGCACCCGCGGAGCGCCGTCGCGGCGCGACGCGATGAGCTGACGTTCGTCGAGAAGCCGGCGGATCCGGCCCAGCGGTTCGCCGAGGATCTCGACGAGCTCGGGGAGGCTGAGCCACTCGGTCTCAACGGGGGCGGGGGTCTCACCAGTCACGCCAGCCATGATCGCACGGCGCCCCGTGCCGGGCATGCACCCGGCACCATCGCCGTTTTCACATTAGTCACATTTGCCACATCTGTTATCACATATTGACTCGAACCACAGTCCATGACACGGTGTCAGGAGTCCACCGAGGGGATCCAATCGTGCGACACCTGCTTCCCGCCGCGCTCGCCGGCTCGCTCACCGTGGCGCTCACCGCGCCCGCCGGCGCCGCAGCCTCTCCCGCGGCCGACGCGGCCACGGCGGCCGGTCCGAGTCGCGTGGCCCTCGCCGCAGCCCTGGGCCCCGTCCCCGCCGCGACCCCTGCCAAGACCGTCGCCGACGACACCTACATCGTCCGCGGCGGCGACACCGTCAGCGCGATCGCAGCGCGGCACGGCCTGCGCACGGCCGACGTGCTGCGCTGGAACGATCTGGGGTGGTCGTCGGTCATCTACCCCGGCCAGACGCTGCGCCTGACCGGGTCGTCGTCGCAGGCGACATCCACCCCCGCGGTCTCCACGACCACCGCCGCGGCGAAGACCCACACGGTGGCGGCGGGCGACACGATCACCGCCATCGCGAGCAGGTACGGGACGACGATCCCCGCAGTCCTCGCCGCGAATGGCCTGGGGTGGTCGTCGGTCATCTACCCGGGGCAGAGGATCAGCATCCCCGGGTCGGAGATGTCGGTGCCGCTGAACGCGCCGCAGACCGAGAACGCCCGCCTGATCATCGCGATCGGGCGCGAGGCGGGGGTGCCCGAGCGGGGCATCGCCATCGCGCTCGGGACGGCGATGCAGGAGTCCTGGCTGCGCAACCTCGACTGGGGCGACCGCGACTCGGTCGGCCTGTTCCAGCAGCGTCCCAGCACCGGATGGGGCACGGCCGCGCAGATTCAGGATCGCGGCTATGCGATCCGGGCCTTCTTCGGCGGCCCCGGCGACCCGAGCGGGCCGGGCACGCGAGGCCTGCTCGACATCCCCGGGTGGGAGTCGATGTCGTTCGCGGAGGCCGCGCAGGCGGTGCAGATCTCGGCATTCCCCGACCGGTATGCCCGCTGGGAGGCTCCGGCCTACGAATGGCTCGCCGCCCTCGGGTGACCCGCGCCTCAGGCCTCGCCGGATGCGCCCGGAGGGTGCGCCGTTCCGCGAGGGCACAGGAAACGCTCTCTACACTCGGAGCGTGAGCACCAGCCAGCAAGCCGACCCGATGATCGGCCGTCTCGTCGACGGCCGGTACCGGGTGCGTGCGCGGATCGCGCGCGGCGGCATGGCGACGGTGTACCTGGCCACCGACCTGCGTCTGGAACGGCGGGTCGCACTCAAGGTGATGCACGCGCACCTCAGTGACGACCAGATGTTCCAGAGCCGCTTCATCCAGGAGGCGCGCGCGGCGGCCCGCCTGGCCGACCCGCATGTGGTGAACGTGTTCGACCAGGGGCAGGATTCGGGGCTCGGGTATCTCGTGATGGAGTACCTGCCCGGCGTCACGCTGCGCGAGTACCTGCGCGAGCGGCGCCGGCTGCCGATCGCCGACGCGATCCGGGTGATGGATGCGACCCTGTCGGGTCTTGCCGCCGCGCACCGCGCCGGCATCATCCACCGCGATGTGAAGCCGGAGAACGTCCTGATCGCTCAGGACGGGCGGATCAAGATCGGCGACTTCGGCCTGGCCCGCGCGAGCTCGGCGAACACCGCCACCGGCCAGCAGCTGCTGGGAACGATCGCCTACCTCGCGCCCGAGCTGGTCACGCGCGGCACTGCCGACGCCCGCAGCGACATCTACGCTCTGGGCATCATGCTCTACGAGATGCTGGCCGGCGAGCAGCCGTATAAGGGCGAGCAGCCGATGCAGATCGCCTACCAGCACGCCACCGATTCGGTCCCCCGCCCCAGCGCGAAGAACCCCGGTGTGCCAGAGCAGCTCGACGAGCTGGTGCTGTGGGCGACCGAGAAGGAGCCGGACGAGCGCCCCGCCGACGCGCAGGTCATGCTCGACCGGCTGCGCGAGATCGAGCAGCAGCTGGGCATCGCACCGCTGATCGCCGCGACGACGGCACCCACCGGCGTCCCCTACGACGATGAGGCGATCACCGGCGAGTTCACGATGGTGCTGCCGGATGCCGCGACCGGGCCGACCGCGCCGGTGCAGGAGGCCGACAACGCGACCAAGCTGCGCCGAGCCCTCACCCGTCGCCGCACGCGCGGCGCCTGGCTGGTCGCCCTCGTCCTGGCGCTCACCGCGGTCGCCGGCGGTGTCGGCTGGTACTTCGGGTCGGGTCCCGGCTCGATGGTGGCGGTGCCCGATGTCGCGGGCCAGGATTTCGCGCAGGCGTCCGCCGCGATCGAGGAGCTGTCGCTGGTCGCCGTGCAGGGCGACGTGTTCGACATCGACGTGGAGCCGGGCATCGCGGTCGGCAGCGACCCCGAACCCGGGTCGCGGCTGGACAAGGGCGCCGAGGTCATGGTGCTGATCTCCCAGGGGCCCCGTCCCGTGCAGCTGACCTCGCTCACCGGCCTGCCGCAGGAGGACGCGACAGCCGCCGCCCAGGCCGAGAACCTCCGCGTCTCGGACGAGGTCGTCGAGCTGTTCCGCGATGAGGCACCGGGCACGGTCGTGGCCGTGCGCGTCACCCCCCGCGACGGCGGAGACACCGTCAACTGCGATGCGGGGTGCGACGCGCACGAGGACGACACGGTGTCGTTCTTCGTCTCGGTCGGCCCGGTCCCCGACGTCACCGGCCTGAACGTCGGCGAGGCGACATCCCGGCTGAACGACGCGGGGCTGGAGGTCTCGGGCGACCAGCAGCGGCAGACCAGCGAGACGCTGGCCGCCGACCTGGTGATCGGCATCGCCGAGCGCGGCAGCAACGGCAGCTGGCGGGTCGGCGAGACCGTGACGCTGATCGTCTCGGACGGCCCTCCCCTGTTCCCGATCCCGAACGTCGTGGGGATGACCCGCGACGGCGCGAAGGCGGCGCTCGAGGAGGCAGGGTTCCAGTACGAGTACAACGGGCTCTGGGATGCGGTGCTCGACGCCGTCACCGAAGTCGAGGCGCAGGATCCCGGCCCCGACACGTACTACCCCAGGGGAACCGTCGTGTCGATGCAGATCCAGGTCACCATCTGACGCGAGCGCCGGCCCCGGCTGCGCCCCGGCCCGGCCCCGCCCCGGCCCCGCGAGACTTCACATGTGGATCAGGTTCGGCGTCACGGCGTGACATTCTTGCCGTCCCGTCGGGGGCCCGCAGGCTGTGCAGTGAACGGCAGACGCTGCAGCGCACGCTGCACGCGGTCCGCAAGCGCTCGGCACGAGGGCTCGAGGTCACCGGCGCCCACCTCGATGACGCGGTATCCGGCGTCCTCGAACAGCTGACGTCGCGTGAGGTCCTCGAGCCACTGTCGCCGATCGGTCCGATGGTGATCACCCTGGTACTCGAGAAGTAGCCGCGCTTGCGGATACCCGAGGTCCGCATGGCGGGTGCCTTGCGCCGTTCGAACCGCGACCTGTACGTCAGGCTCCGGCAGCCCGCACGCCATGAGGCCGAGTCGGAGCAGAGTCTCTTTCGGCGAATGGACCGGGGCGCGGACGAGGCCGAGCGCGGCTGTCAGATCGACCACCCCTCGCTTTCCCCGCCGCCGCGCAACGATCGCCTCGAGCTCGTCGAACGAGCACAGGGGATGCCGCTTCCCTCCGCGCTTCGGCCCGGTGAGGAGGTAGTCCCCGACGGCCACGAGCCAGTCTCGCGACAGCCTCCGCTTCTCACCGGTGTCCGGCTCGGCGCCGAGTGAGCCGGGTATCGCCAGCTGCGCCCACGCCTCGGCCGGATTCACCACCGGGATGAGACCGCGAACCGATCGGGACACCCCAGACACCGACGTCTCCCAGCCGACGACGTTCTTGCGGCGCACCGGCGCGTGGGACGCGAGCGTCGTGACGTGCAAGGGCTCATCGGGCCGCCACAGGAACGGGAGGGGAAACCCCCAGAGGCGCGCCGCCGTCGCGTGACTGAACCACGTGTGCTCGCTGAGCGCAGGGAGGAGCTCCTCACAACGAGAGATCACGTCACTGTCTTGGGCAGCAGGCACATAGATCCCGTGGTGCGGTCGCCGCAGGTCGGGGCCCCGCAGACGCCCCCGGGTGATTCCAGCTCCCATAGCTTCGGCGTAGCGGAACGGGCCCAGCGCCAGCGGATGCGGGAGGGGGTCGGGTCGATGCGCCATCGCCCGATCATGCCGCTCTCGGCGCACCACTCAGGCAGGTTCTCCACAGGCACCGCGCCCCAGCTGGCGAGACTTCACAGATGTCACGAAGTCGCGCGTTCTGCGCGACAGATGTGAAGTCTCGCCGCGGCCGGCGCGCGG
>JAUHYM010000181.1 GCA_030426515.1 Actinomycetes bacterium | reverse complement strand
ACGGCACCGAGAACAAGTCCCGCACCGGGGCCAACGCGATCCTCGGCATCAGCCTCGCGGTCGCCAAGGCCGCCGCAGACAGCGCCGATCTGCCGCTGTTCCGCTACCTGGGCGGGCCGAACGCCCACGTGCTCCCGGTTCCGCTGTTCAACGTCATCAACGGCGGCGAGCACGCCGACAACGGCATCGACTTCCAGGAGTTCTTCCTCGCCCCCTACGGTGCCGAGACGTTCTCGGAGTCGCTCCGGTGGGGCACCGAGGTCTACCACGTCCTGAAGGGCGAGCTGAAGGCGGCGGGCTACGCGACGGGCCTCGGCGACGAGGGTGGCTTCGCTCCCGACCTGCCCAGCAACCGCGAGGGCCTCGAGTTCCTCATCAAGGCGATCGAGAAGGCCGGCTTCACCCCGGGTGCGGACATCGGCGTCGGCCTCGACGTCGCAGCGACCGAGTTCTTCGACGACGGCGTCTACCGCGTCGAGGGCAAGGAGTGGTCGGCGACCGAGCTGATCTCGTACTTCGACCAGCTCGTCCGCGACTTCCCGATCGTCACCATCGAGGACGCTCTCGCCGAGGACGACTGGGACAACTGGAAGGCGCTGACCGACGAGCTCGGCACCAAGGTGCAGCTGGTCGGCGACGACCTGTTCGTGACCAACCCCGAGCGGCTCGCGCGCGGCATCCAGATGGGCGTCGGCAACTCGCTGCTCGTGAAGGTCAACCAGATCGGCTCGCTCACCGAGACCCTGGATGCCGTCGAGCTGGCACACCGCTCCGGGTTCACGACCATGTTCAGCCACCGCTCCGGCGAGACCGAGGACACCACGATCGCCGACCTCGTAGTCGCCGTGAACTCGGGTCAGATCAAGTCGGGCGCGCCGGCTCGCAGCGAGCGGGTCGCGAAGTACAATCAGCTTCTGCGCATCGAAGAGGAACTCGGTGAGGCGGCCGACTTCATCGGCCGTGCCGCGTTCCCGCGCTTCACTGGCTGAGAGCGAGCGGTCGGCATCAGGCCGACCGTGAGAAGGGGGAGTCGTGTCCAGGAGATCGGCTCCCCCTTCGGCATCTGCCCGCCGGGTCCCCGTCGACGTGCGCGGCTGGCTGGGAGGAATCCGGCTGTCCGGCTTCATGGCGATCATGATGGGTCTGGTGGTCCTCGCGGCCTTCGTGCTCGTCCCGACCGTGGCGACGTACGTCGAGCAGCGTCAGCGCATCGCCGCGCTCGAGGCGGCCGTGCAGGTGACGGCCGCGGACATCGCGGAGCTGGAGGCAGAGCGCGAACGCTGGAGCGATCCCGCCTACATCACCACCCAGGCGCGCGAGCGGCTCTACTATGTGCGTCCCGGCGAAGTCGTCTACCTGGTGGACGACGACGTCGACCCCGCCGACCTACCGCCCGAGGAGGCCGACGTGACGGACGAGGTCGAGCGGACGCGGACGGACTGGATGGCGCAGCTGGTGCGTTCGGTCGTCGTCGCCGGGGTGTCGGACACGGTCGGCCCCGAGCTGGTCATCGGCGTTCCCGACGAGCCCGAGCCGACCCCGACCCCGACCCCGTGAAAGGCCGGGCACAGCGGCATCCCAGAACGCGCCCGGTAGCCTGAACGGGTGTCTCATCCTGTCATTGACCCGGCCTCCGCGCGCGACCTCGAGATCGTGCAGGGCCAGCTCGGACGGCCTCCGCGCGGAGTGATCGGCGTGGCCGCGCGCTGCGTCTGCGGCAACCCGACCGTGGTCGCCACCGAGCCGCGTCTTCCCGATGGCACCCCGTTCCCGACGTTCTACTACCTGACGCACCCGGGGGCCACCGCCGCGATGTCGGAGCTGGAGGCGACGCACGTGATGGCCGAGCTGGCGCTCACGCTCGAGGACGAAGACGTCGCCGCGCATTACCGGCGCGCACACGAGGCCTATCTGGGCGATCGTGCCGTCCACGGCACTGTGCCCGAGATCGACGGGATCTCGGCGGGGGGCATGCCGGCGCGGGTCAAGTGCCTGCACGCCCTCGCCGCCCACAGCCTGGCCGCCGGCCCCGGCGTCAACCCGATCGGGGATGACGCGCTGCGTCGCGCGAGCTGGTCGCCCGAGCGCTGTCGCTGTGCGGACCCGGGGGAGGGTCGGTGAGACGCACCGCAGGGGCGATCGCGGCCATCGCCGCGTTGGCGGTGGCGCTGGCGCTTCCCAGTGCTGCGGCGGCGGAGACCGTCCCCTACCCGGACGACACAGGAGACCCCGTTCGCGAGGCCGAGTACTGGCTCGACGACAACGGCGTTCGCGAGGCCTGGCAGACCACGCGCGGCGCTGGTGTGACGATCGCGGTCATCGATACCGGCATCGGCCGCGGACCCATCGAGTTCGAGGGCGCCGTCATCGGCGGCACCGACGTCTCTGGGGTGGGCAGCGATGACGGGCGCACTCCTGTCGGCGCGGTGGACCGCGACCACGGGAGCTGGGTAGCCTCGCTCGCCGCAGGGCGCGGGATGCCGAACGGCACGAGCGTGGTCGGTGTCGCCCCCGAGGCTGAGCTGCTGTCGATCTCTGCCGGCTTCGGTGCTTCGGCGACGCGGTCCTTCACCGAGCAGGTCGCCGAGGGCATCCGCTGGGCGGTCGACAACGGCGCCGACGTGATCAACCTCTCCTTCACCACGAACACGCCCGATTGGGACCGCAGCTGGGATGACGCGTTCCAGTACGCGTTCGACAATGACGTCGTCATCGTCGTCGCCGCAGGAAATCGCGGGGCAGGCACGACGGCCGTCGGCGCGCCGGCCACCATTCCCGGCGTCCTCACCGTCGGAGGGGTCGACGAGGACGGGGTTGCGAGTGTCGAAGCATCCACACAGGGCATCACGATCGGCGTCTCGGCTCCCAGTGAGGACCTGGTCGGCGTCTCGGCGGACGGCCGCATCGTCCAGTGGAGCGGAACCAGCGGCGCCGCGCCGATCGTCGCGGGCGTGGTCGCTCTGGTCCGGTCGGCATACCCCGAGATGGATGCCGCCAACGTCATCAACCGCGTGATCCGCACCGCCGAGCCCGCGGCGGGTGCCACGGCGACGCCGGACATCCTCTACGGGTACGGTCTCGTGGACGCCGACGCCGCCGTCCATGACGTCGTCGCGCCGGTGTCGGCGAACCCGATGGGAAGCCTGGAGGAGTGGATCCGGCTCTATCGACGCGCCGAGGTCCCCATTCCGGAGCAGAGCGAGGTCGCAACCGCAGACGTCCCCCCTCTGCCGCCCGCCGACGCGGCCAGCAGCCCCACCTCGCCGCTGCTGCCCGATGCCGACACCCTGCGCTACGGGACGCTGCCTCTGCTCGCGCTCACCGTGCCTGGTATTCTGATCGGGCTCGGCGTCACCGCAGCTGTCCGACGCATCCGAACGGCGCGCGATCTGCGCGCGCCGAGCCGCTGAAACGCCCCAAGGAGTCCCCCGCCCGTGTCGAACACCGTGCCCAAGATCTTGATCGTCGGCGGCGGATATGCAGGTTTCTACACCGCCTGGAAACTCGAGAAGCATCTTCGCAAGGGAGAAGCCGAGGTCACCATCGTCGACCCGCTTCCCTACATGACCTACCAGCCGTTCCTCCCGGAGGTCGCGGCAGGCTCCATCGAAGCACGGCACTCCGTCGTCGCGCTGCGCCGCCACCTCAAGCGCACCACCGTGGTCACCGCGAAGGTCACCGGCATCGATCACGCCAACCGCACCGCGACGATCACCCCCGACCAGGGGGAGCCGTGGCAGGAGTCGTACGACCAGATCGTGGTGACCGCCGGGGCCGTCTCGCGCACCTTCCCGATCCCCGGCATCGCCGACAACGCGATCGGGCTGAAGACGATCGAAGAGGCCGTCGCGATCCGCGACCGCCTGATGTCGAACTTCGACAAGGCGAGCGTGCTGCCCCCCGGTCCCGAGCGCGACCGGCTGCTCACGGTGATCGTGGTCGGCGGAGGCTTCGCCGGCATCGAGGTGTTCGCCGAACTGCGCTCGCTGGCGTCGGCGCTGCTCAAGGACTACCCGCAGCTGCGGTTCGAGGACACCCACTTCCACCTCATCGAGGCGATGAGCCGCATCATGCCGGAGGTGTCGCTGCCCACCAGCGAGTGGGTGCTCAAGAACCTCGCGACCCGCGGTGCGAACGTCCACCTCGACACGCAGGTCACGGGCGCCGTCAACGGAAACATCGAGCTGTCGACCGGTGATGTGCTGCCCAGCGACCTCATCATCTGGACCGCCGGCGTCATGGCGAACCCCACCGTGGTGCGTGGCAGCGACCTCCCGGTCGAGGAGCGGGGCCGTATCCGGACGCGCCCGGACCTGCGCGTGGGCACCGAAGAGGAGATCGTCGAAGGAGCCTGGGCCGCGGGCGACGTATCGGCCGTCCCCGACCTGACCGGCGCCGGTGTCGGCGGGTACTGCGTGCCGAACGCGCAGCACGCGGTCCGTCAGGCGAAGCTGCTCGCCCGCAACCTCACCGCCGTCCTGCGCGGAGAGCTGCCCCAGGAGTACATCCACCACAACCTCGGCGCCGTCGCGGGTCTCGGACTCTACGTCGGCGTCTTCCAGTCCGGGAAGATCGCGCTGAAGGGCTTCATCGCGTGGCTCGCGCACCGCGGGTACCACGGTCTGGCCATGCCCTCCTGGGAGCGGAAGTGGCGCGTGCTGTGGGGCTGGTGGAACAACTTCTGGCTCGGTCGCGACATGGTGAACCTGTCGACGGTCCAGAACCCCCGCTACGTCTTCGAGGAGTTCGCGGCACGCCCCAAGCCGCCGCAGCAGTAGCGGCGCTCACGGCAGCGACGGCGGCCTCGCACGGGGACCGGCGCGGCTGCCCCCGTAGCCCAACCGGCAGAGGCAGGCGACTTAAAATCGCTTCAGTCTGGGTTCGAATCCCAGCGGGGGCACGTCCGCCCGCGCGCTGACGCTAGGCTGAGGCCGTGCTCGACCT
>JAUHYM010000180.1 GCA_030426515.1 Actinomycetes bacterium | reverse complement strand
CGCGTCCTGCGCGCGCCAGGATCGCGCGGTACACCCGCTGGGTGTTGTGCCCGTCGCGGAACCCGTGAACGGCGCCGCTGAGCTCGCGCGCCTGTGCGCGCCGCTGCTCACCGAAGCCCTCGTCCTCGAGCACGCGGGCCAGCACGGTCGTCAGGTCCGCCCAGCTGGCGCACTCGGCGCCGTGGGTGACATCCGCGTATGTGCCGTACATGCCGCGCGACGCCGTGTAGGGGGCGAGGTCCGGTGCAAGAAAGAGCGTCGCCAGCGGGACCAAGCCCGCGTCGTACGCCAACGAGGAGTAGTCGGTGATCAGGACGTCGAGGGCGGGGAGCACCGGGGTGACGTCGGCGAGCTGCGATGCCGGGAGAAGCCGCACCCGCCCGGTCTCAACCGGCGGACTGTAGGCGCCGGCGCCGAGTGGATGCGAGCGAACGAGCAGGACCGCATCGTGGGCGTCGAGGACGGCGATGATCGCGTCCCACTCCGAGGCCGTCGGCACAGCGGGATCCGCCGCGCCGTCGCGCCAGGTCGGCGCGTAGAGGACCAGCGATGTCGCCGGGGTCGTGCCGCCGATCGCCGCGTCGAGCAGATCGCGTGCGTGAGCTCGTCGCTCCCCCGCCGTGCGCTGAGAGAGCACATCCACGCGCGGCTCGCCGGTGACGGGGACGGCAGCATCCGGAAGCGCGAAGGCCGACTGCAGGCGCCCTCTCACCAGGTGGGACGCAGCCGGTATGAGCCCGATCCGGCGCACGGTCCTCCGGTACGCCGCCGTGAGCAGCCAGCGCATCACCGGCGCTCCGTCGAGGATCGCGCTGCGCACCGTCTCGGGTGAGTCCAAGCCGATGCGCTTGAGCGGGATGCCGTGCCACAGCTGCACGATGAAGGCACCCGTGATGGCGTACCGGTTCACGTCCCCGAACCCATGCGTGACCACCGCGACCGCCGCGCGGGCCGTGAGCCAGAAGCCTCGCGGCGAGTGCACGTGGGCGCAGGGAATGCCTTCCGCGCGCGCGGCAGCCTCCTGTGCCGCATCCGAGACCAGCCACACGGCGTTCCGGCCCTCCGAGGCCGCGACCTGCCACAGCGCCCAGGCGCCGTCGGCGAGTCCGACGGCGCTGCCGAAGACCCACAGCCCGGGCCGACGCGGAATGACGATCGTGGCGGCACGTCCCACGAGGTAGAGCGGGAGGCGGAGGAGCTTCCGCACATTCCCCGCCCCGAATGAGAAGGACGCCACCCCGCGAGCCTATCGCGGGGTGGCGTCCGTGACGGGCGCCGGACTACTGCCCGAGGTCGCCGAGTGTCACGTCGACGGAGAGAGTCTCGCCGTCGCGCACGTAGGTGACGGTGGCGTCGCTGCCGGCCGCGGCGGCCCGCACCTGCGCGGTGATGTCGACCTGGTCGGTGATCGGGACGCCGTTGAAGCCCGTGATGATGTCTCCCTCGCGCAGCCCCGCCGCGGCGGCCGCACCGTCACCGGTCACCTCGGCGATGTACGCCCCCGCGATCGACGACCCTTCGACGAGCGCGGCGGAGGTCACCTGAGCGCCGAGGAGTCCGTGCGTGGCCGCACCGTCTTCGATGAGCTCCTCCGCGATGCGCTCCACGATGTTCGAGGGGATCGAGAATCCGACGCCGATCGATCCCGCCTGGCCCGACGACGAACCGGCCGAGGCGATCGCGACGTTGATGCCGATCAGCTTTCCCTCGTCGTCGACGAGCGCCCCTCCGGAGTTTCCGGGGTTGATGGCGGCGTCGGTCTGGATCACGGCGACCTTGATGGTCTCGGAGGTCGACGCCTGCGTGTCGCCCTGCCCGAAGTCGAAGAAGAAGGGTCCGCCCTGGCCGTTCTCCTGCTCCTCCTGGTCGGGGGTCGTCTCCTCCGTGGAGTCCGGCGCTGCCGATGAGGCCACCTCGATCGAGCGGTTGAGGGCGCTCACGATACCCGTGGTGACCGTGTTGGACAGCCCGAGGGGCGCGCCGACGGCAACCGCCTCGTCCCCGACGTTCAGGGAGGACGAGTCGGCGAACTCGATGGGGCTCATGTCGGTCACGCCGTCGACCTTGATGACGGCCAGGTCATAGATCGGATCCGTGCCGATCAGCTCCGCGTCATAGACGTCGCCGTCTGAGGTCGTGACACGGATGGCGGCGTCCCCGGTCGCGCCATCGAGGGTGACGACGTGGGTGTTGGTGACGATGTAGCCGTCAGCGCTCAGCACGACACCCGATCCTGTACCACCCGAGCCACCGCTCGACGCCTCGATGGTGACCACGCTGGGCACCACCTTCGCGGCGATGGCCGTTGTCGCGGTCACACCGTCGGCGCTGTTCACGGTGACCGTCGAGGGTCCTGCGGCCGGCGTCGACGACGAGCCGCCCCAGAGCGCGTTCCCGGCGTACGCGCCACCCAGGCCCGCCGCACCGCCGACGACCGCCGCCGCGACGATGAGCGCGGCCGTCCGCCCGGCGCGGCCGGTGCGGGCGCGCGGGGCGGACGCCGGCGATGCCACCGGCGTGGAGCCGGTCAGCGGAAGGGTCGGCTGCGTGGCGGACGCCCCGAACGAACCGCCCGTGGGCAGCGGAGGAACCGGCGGCAGCGGCCGCGCGTCCGTGGCCGGGGTTGCGGCCGGCGCGGTCGTGGGGACCTGAGGGGTCGATGCCTCGGCCTGCCCTGTCTCTGCCGAAGCCGTGTGACGCGGGTCGCTCGCGGGCTGCTGCTCGCCGCCGGTCGGTGTCTGGGGGGCGTTCTCGCCGGTGTTCTCGCTCATCGTTCTCCTCCATCGAAAGCGATTCCAGCGTGCCGCGGGATTCTGTGCGTTCCCTATGCCGTGGATGGGACAACTCTATGGAGCTAGCCTGGCCGAGTGACACGGATTCCCGGCGCATGGCAGCGCACCGCCCGCGGAGCGGGTCTGCTGTCAGTGCACGGCGAGCCGTCACCGACGATCTTCGCTGAGATGAGTGCGCGCGCTCTCGCCGAGGATGCGATCAACCTGGGTCAGGGATTTCCCGACGAGCAGGGTCCTCCCGAAGTCCTGGAGGCAGCTCAGCGCGCCATCGGCGACGGTGTGAACCAGTATCCGCCGGGTCCGGGCGCTCCCGAGCTGCGATGCGCGATCGCCTCGCACCAAGAGCGCTTCTACGGGCTGTCGGTGGATCCGGACCGCGACGTCCTGGTCACGGCGGGCGCGACGGAGGCCCTCGCGGCGACCCTGCTCGCGCTCATCGACGGCCCGGATGACGAGGTGGTGGTGTTCGAGCCCTACTACGACGCCTACGCGGCGCTCGTCGCGCTGGCCGGCGCGACGCTGCGCACGGTGCCTCTGCGGTCCCCGGGGTTCCAGCCCGACCTCGACGAGCTGACAGCCACGGTGTGCGACCGCACGCGCGTGATCCTCGTGAACGACCCGCACAACCCGACCGGAACGGTGTTCACGGCCGAGGTTCGGTCTCAGATCGCCCTGCTCGCCGATCGACACGACGCGTACATCGTCACCGATGAGGTGTACGAGCACCTCACGTTCGATCTTCCTCACGTGCCACTTGCTGCCGACCCCCGCGCCGCGCAGCGCACGGTGACGATCTCGTCGGCGGGCAAGACGTTCTCGGTCACGGGGTGGAAGATCGGCTGGATCGTCGCACACCCCGCCCTGATCGCGGCGGTCACAGCCGTCAAGCAGTTCTTGACGTACACGAGCGGCGCACCGTTCCAGCCCGCGGTTGCCGCCGGGCTCGGGCTTCCCGACACGTTCTTCGCCTCCCGTTCCGCGGACCTGAAGCGCCGGAAGGACCTCCTGGGCGACGGTCTGCGCGAGGTCGGCTTCGTCGTCTCGGAGCCCGCGGGCACGTACTTCACCGTGGCCGACGCCGCACCGCTGGGCGTGCGCGACGCGGAGGAGTTCTGCCGCGCCCTTCCGGCCCAGGCAGGCGTGGTGGCGATCCCCCTGACCGCTTTCGCGTCCGCCGCGCATCGTGCGCAGTACGCGACTCTGCTGAGGTTCGCGGCGTGCCGCCGCACCGAGACGATCGAAGAGGCGATCCGGCGGCTCAGACTCTCGCTGTAGCCGTCAGCGGGGCACGACGCGGAACCGCCGGAGCGCCAGCGCGGGATTGACCTCGCGCACGCGATCTATCGCGGCGCGTGACGGCCAGGCGAGCGCGACGTCGGTCGCCGTCCCGACCCCGGCGATGTCGACGCCGGTGGGGTCGACGATCATCGACAGACCGACGCCGATCGGCGGCGCATGGTCGGCCGCCGCGACGTAGAACGTGTTCTCGATGGCCCGCGCGCGAAGAAGCGTCCGCCAGTGATGCTCCTTGAGCGGTCCGCGAACCCACTCCGCCGGCACCAGCACAAGATGCGCGTCGGCGTCGGCGAGAGTGCGGGTGACCTCGGGGAAGCGGAGGTCGTAGCAGGTCATCAGACCGCAGCGCAGCCCGTTCACGAGGAACGTGGCTGCCTCCGTGACCTCGCCAGGCTCGACCCAGTCCGACTCGCGCTGCCCGTACGCGTCGTAGAGATGCATCTTCCGGTAGCTCGCCAGCATCCCGGACCCGTCGACGGCCACCACCGTATTGCGAACGCGACCGTCTCCGGTTCCTCGCTCGACCATGCCGGAGACGATGGTGACGTCGGCGCGCGCGGCGAGCTCGATCAGAGCGGTGGCGAACGGGCCGTCGAGGTCCTGCGCGTGCTCGGCGAGTCGGCTGTCGAACGGGTCGGCGAACCAGTTCGCGTACTCCGGGAGAAGCACCAGCGATGCTCCCCTGTCCACTGCGCGCTCGACGAGCGCGGCGATCTGCGCCAGGTTCGCCGCCTCGTCGGCGACGGGCGCGAACTGCGCCACCGCGACTCCCGTCCCCGCATCCGTCACGCTGGACCGCCTCTCTCGCTCCGCCGACGCATCACGCCCGGCGCCACCACCCACATTGTCAGGATCACCACCGCCAGCGCACCCGCCGCGACCCAGGCGGCGGGCCCGCCCA
>JAUHYM010000014.1 GCA_030426515.1 Actinomycetes bacterium | reverse complement strand
GCCCGAGGTTGCGCGGAGCGTCGGGGAACACCGAGAACCCCTCGGAGCCCAGCCGGTAGTTCAGCGACACGAACACGACGCCATCGCGCGCGAACGTCGACCCGTCGTAGCCGGCCAGCGACGCGCTGCCGCGTTCGAACGCCCCGCCGTGGATCCACAGCACCACCGGTGCGCCCGCCGCACCTTCGGGAGTCCAGACGTTGACAGTGAGCATGTCGTCGCCCGTGTCGGTGACGCTCGACAGCAGCTCGCCGATCGCGCCCGGGTACGGCGACTGCGGCGCGCCGGGACCGAACGCCGTCGCGTCGCGCACACCGTCCCACGACCCGCGCGGCCGGGGCGCGGCGAACCGCAGGTCGCCGGTGGGCGGCTCCGCGTACGGGATGCCGGCGAACCGACGGATGCCCTCGCGCACCGTGCCGCGCACGCGCCCGGTCGACAGCGGGATCTCGGGGGAGGCGGCAGTGGCCATCGACACTCCTTCGCGCTGTGGTCGGCGGGTGGCAGCCCGCGGTCTGAGTCCTAGCGTAGGAGTTCGGCGGCGCCGACCAGGGGAGCGTCGGCGCCGCGCTCGGGTGCGACGACCTCCAGCCGGTGAGCGGCGGGCAGGATCGCGACCTGCCGTGCCCGCTCCGCGACGAGGCGCAGATACCCCGGTGCGTGCAGCGCGAAACCGCCCCCGACGACCGCGAGGTCGATCCCCGTCAGGGCGGCCACCCCGGCCAGCGCCTCGCCGACCGCCGCGGCCGAGCGGTCGATCGCGGCACGGGCGACCTCGTCACCTGCGTGCGCGGTGGCCACGAGGTCCTCGCCGCTGTGCCCCGTCCACCCCTGGGCGCGTGCCCAAGCGACCGAGGCAGGGCCCGAGGCGATCGCCTCCAGCGTCCCGGTCGCGGGATCTGGGTCGAGGGCCGTCGACATCCTCAGCTGCCCGATGTGCCCGGCGTTGCCGTCGGCGCCGACGAGGGGTCGCCCGTCGACGATGAGGCCTGCGCCGATCCCCGTCGAGACGACCATGCTCAGCACGTTGTCGCGTCCGCGGCCGGCGCCGTGCCGCCACTCGGCGAGGGCGATGCACAGGCCGTCGAGCCCGACGGCCACCGGCACATCGTCGCCCACGAGCGTGCGGATGCACTCGCGCAGCGCGAAACCGTGCAGCAGCGGCATGTTGAGCGGCGCGATCGTGCCCGCGGCGTGGTCGATCGGCCCGGCGCTGCCGACGCCGACCCCGCCGAGGGCGGTGTCGGGGGCGACCGCCCGGGCGGTCTCGATGACATCCGCCAGCGCCCGGCTCAGGCGACCGGGGTCGGTATCGCGCCCGGTGGCCGCACGCGACCGCGACCCGTCGATCACGCGCCCATCGTCGCCGATGAGAGCGGCCTCGACCTTCGTGCCGCCGATGTCGACGGCGAGGCGCAGCGCATGTGCCGAGGTGGTCATCGTCGTCCCTTCGTGATGCTTCACGGTAGCGGGCGAACTCACGTCCCATCCGATTCGCGGCGCACTCCGAACACTCACCAGGCGCCGACGCCGCTCCGGCGTCGCCGATGTGAGCGAGGACCCCATGAGAAACCGATCGATCGAGACGGACACCTACCGCTACACCCACTACGGCAACGCCGACGTGCTCCACGCCCACCGGCATCCGCTCGATGCGCCCGGTTTCGGCCAGGTCGCCGTCGAGGTGATCGCGGCGGGTGTCAACCACATGGACGCGTTCCTGCGCAACGGACGCGAGTCGACGTGGCACGACGACCCGTGGCCGCGCGGATCCGGCAGCGACTTCGCGGGCATCGTCACCGCGACCGGCCCGGGCGCCGAACGCTTCCGGGTGGGCGACGACGTGATCGGCCACGTCCGCACCGGCGCGCACGCCACGCACCTGGTCGTCGACGCCGCCAACCTGGTCCACAAGCCCGCGGGCCTGCCGTGGGAGACCGCGGGGGGACTGTACCTCGCCGGCGCGACGGCGCTGCGCGTGCTCGACGACCTGCGGATCGGGGCCGACGACACGGTCGTGATCTCGGCGGCGGCAGGCGGGGTCGGCAGCATCCAGGCGCAGATCGCGCGCTATCGCGGCGCGCACGTGATCGGCACGTGCGGCGACCGCAACTTCGACTACCTGCGCCAGCTCGGCATCCGCCCCGTCCGCTACGGCGAGGGCATCGAAGACCGCATCCGCCGCGCCGCGGAGGGACGCCGGGTCACCGCGTTCATCGACAACTTCGGCAAGGACGGCAGCGACATCGCCCGCGACCTCGGCGTCGCCCCGGGCCGCTACCGCTCGAGCGAGGACCGGCGCGACGTCGAGCTCGACCTGCTGAAGGACGACCCCGAGTCGGTCGCGCGCGGCACGGCCACCCTCGCGCAGGTCGCCGACCTCGCCGCGGCGGGCGCGTTCCGCCTGCTCGTGTCGGGGCTGTATCCGTTCGCCGACATCATCTACGCGTTCGACGACCTCGAGAAGCTGCACGCACGCGGCAAGATCGTGCTCGCCACGCACCCGGTCACCCCGTACCGCGTCATGCGCGCTCGCGAGATCCACGAGGCGATGGCGTAGACGGCGCAGCGCACCCCCGACCACAGAGGGGGTGCGCGGCAGCGCGTCGACGTGGCACGGTGTGAGGGTGACTGCCGATGATGCGCCTGTGGTGGTGTGCGGTCCCGCGTCGTGGAACCACCTCATCGTGCTGGACCGGCTCCCCGAGCCGGTGCCGCACATGCAGTTCGCGCTCGACGACATCCACACCGTCGGCGGGACGTCGGCGGGCAAGGCGCTGCATCTGACCGGCGCGGGGCGCGACGTCGTGCTCCACACCCAGCTCGCCGAGGACGACGACGGTCGGGCGGTCCGCGCCGCGCTCAGCCGTGCCGGGGTCGACCTGCGCGCCCATCCCTCCGAGCGCACCGAGCGTCACGTGAACCTCATGACCCGCGCGGGGGAGCGCGTCTCGCTGTACGTCACGACACCGTCCGAGCCGGACGAGGCCGCTCTGGTCGCCGCCGAGCGGTCGCTGGATGCCGCCGCCGCAGCCGTCCTCGACCTCGGCGCGTTCGGTGCGCGCCTGATCGCGCGCCGGCACCAGGCGGGATGGCGGGCGCCCGTGTGGGTCGATCTGCACGACTACGACGGCCGCTCGCCGTACCACGAGCCGTTCCTGAGGGCGGCCGATGTCGTCTTCATGAACGACGATCGTGCACCCGAAACCTGCGGCTCCCGGCTCGACGACGCGTGGGCGCTGCTGGCCGGCTGTGTCGCGCGCGGGCCGCGCCTGGCCGTCTGCACGCGCGGCGCGGCGGGCGCCATCGCGCTGACCGCCGTCGGGCAGCGCGCCGAGACCGCCGCCGCGTCCGCTGACGTGGTCGACACGAACGGGGCGGGCGATGCGTTCCTGGCGGGGTTCCTCACCGGGCACCTCGGCGGCGATGCGCTGACCGCCTGCCTGGCGAGCGGCGCCCGCGCCGCGGCCACGGCGATCGGGTCACGGCACCTGCATCCCCGCCTCGACAGCATCCTCGGCTGACGCGAACGCCCCCGCTCCTCACGCCCGTGTGCGCCGGGGCAGGTCACGGGGAACAGAGCGTCACCGTGCCGGGATAAACTGGAGTCTTGGATTGGTACGGGCGCGATGCCTCATGATCTGGAGGGGCCGTTGACCGGAAACGCGACTACTCGCTTCGCGAACGTTGCTCTGCTGTCGGTCGCCAGCGTCATCCCGACGCGCGTGACGACATCGGATGACATCGAGAGCCGCCTGGCGCCCGCACTCAAGCGGATCGGGTTGCGCAGCGGGATGCTCCGTCGCGTCGCGGGTGTCGTCGAGCGCCGCAACTGGGCGGCCGGTGAATCGTCGGATGCCGCGACCGTGGCCGCCGGGGAGCGCGCCCTCGCCGAGGCCGGCGTCGACGCGAGCGAGGTCGGTCTGCTGATCAACACCTCGGTGACCCGTCGCCACCTCGAGCCCTCGGTCGCCGTGGGGCTGCACCACGGGCTGGGACTGCCGAGCTCGGCCGTCAACTTCGACATCGCCAACGCCTGCCTCGGGTTCGTCAACGGCATGAGCCTGGCCTCGAGCATGATCGAGTCGGGTCAGATCCGCTACGCGATCATCGTCAACGGCGAGGACGCCGACGAGATTCAGGTCAACACGATCGACCGACTGCTGACCGCCGACGGCGACCGCGACGCCTTCATGAGCGAGTTCGCATCGCTGACCCTCGGGTCGGGGGCGGCGGCCGCCGTCCTCGGGCGCGCCGACGAGCACCCCGAGGGGCACCGCATCCTCGGCGGCGTGACCCGCGCGGCCACCCAGTTCCACCAGCTGTGCGTGGGCAGCGTCGACGGCATGTTCACCGACGCGAAGGCGCTCCTGCGCGGCGGGCTGGACCTCGTCGTCTCGGCGTGGAAGGAGGCCGCGGGGGAGTGGAACTGGTCGTCGATGGACCGCTACATCACCCACCAGGTCTCCTCCGTGCACACCAGCGCGATCGTGAAGGCCGCGAAGCTCGACCGCTCCCGCGTGCCGACCACGTTCCCGCAGCTGGGCAACGTCGGCCCCGCCTCGATCCCGATCACCCTCGATCAGGAGAAGAAGAACCTGACGCGCGGCGACCGCGTGCTGCTCATGGGGGTGGGCTCGGGTCTGAACACCGGAATGATGGAACTGGCCTGGTGACCCCCGCCGCCGCGTCGACGTCGGAGGAGGTGCCGGGTCTCGACCCCCGGTTCCGTCACACCCTGGATGTCGCGGGGCGTGGCGACGATGCCGGGCGGACGCGTCGCTGGCACTACTTCGACACCGCCGCGGCGCTGGATGAGGTCGGAGCCACCCCGGTCGGCACGATTCTCGCCGTGCACGGCAATCCCACATGGTCGTACCTGTGGCGGCACCTCGTGGAGGCGTCGGTGCGCGGGGCCGCGGCGGGCGAGCCCGCGTGGCGGGTCATCGCCGTCGATCAGCTCGAGATGGGCTTCTCCGAGCGCACCGGCATCCACCGCCCGCTGGCGCAGCGCGTCGCCGACCTCGGCGCCTTCACCGACGCGCTGGGACTCTCGGGTGAGGACGCCGCAGGCCGCGTGGTCACCCTCGGCCACGACTGGGGCGGCGTGGTCTCGCTGGGCTGGGCGGTCGACCACCCCGACCTCCTCGCGGGCATCACCCTGCTGAACACCGCGATCCACCACCCGGAGGGGGTGCCGATCCCGTGGCCGCTGCGTGTGGCAGGCGCCCGCGGGGCCCTGGCCCTGTCGACGGTGCAGACCACCGCGTTCCTCGATGTCACGCTGTCGCTGGCCACCCCCGCGCTGTCGCCGGAGGGGTCGGCGGCGTACCGGGCGCCGTACCGTACCGCCGAGCGACGCGAGGGCATCGGCGGGTTCGTCGCCGACATCCCCGTGGACGCGTCGCACCACAGCTTCGCCGAGCTTCAGCGCATCGCCGACGGGGTGCGTCAGATCACGGTGCCTGCCCTCCTGCAGTGGGGCCCCGAAGACCCGATCTTCGGCGACCGCTACCTCCACGACCTCATCACACGGATGCCGCACGCCGACGTGCACCGGTACGAGGGAGCCGGACACATGATCGCCGAGGAGCGGGACTACGCGTCGGCGATCCTGACGTGGCTCGCCGATCGCAGGCTGGACGCCCCCGACGCCTTGACGGAGGCACGCGTCCCACAGACCGCGGCGGACGAGGCCCCGGCACCCTTCACCCCGCTGTGGCACCGTCTCGACGAGCGATCCGACGACGATTCGCTCGCGGTCGTGGACATGTCGCGCCGCGGCGAGCCGCTGCACGTCAGCTGGCGCCTTCTCGCCGATCGCGTGCGCGCGCTCGCCGCCGGGCTCGTCCGGTTCGGCGTCCGTGCAGGCGACCGGGTGTCGCTCCTCGTCCCGCCCGGGCCGACGCTTACCGCCGCCGTCTACGCGTGCCTGCGCATCGGGGCGGTCGTCGTCGTCGCCGACGCGGGGCTGGGCGTGAAGGGCCTCACCCGCGCGGTGCGCGGTGCACGACCCGATGTGATCATCGGCGAGACGCCGGGACTCGCCGCCGCCCGCGTGCTGCGGTGGCCGGGCCGGCGCGTCTCGGCCTCGCGTCTGCCCCGCGCGACCGCCGCCGCGCTCGGCGTCGAGCGCTGCCTCGCCGACCTCGTCGCCCAGGGAACGGGCGACCCGCTGCCGGAGGCCCCCGCCCCCGACGCGCGCGCCGCGATCCTCTTCACCTCCGGGTCCACCGGCCCCGCCAAGGGGGTCGTGTACACGCACGCGCAGCTGTCGGCGCTGCGCGACCAGCTGGCCGCGCACTTCGGCATCCACGAGGACACGGGCCTGGTGACCGGATTCGCGCCGTTCGCCCTGCTCGGGCCGGCGCTCGGCACCCGCTCGGCCACCCCCGACATGGATGTGTCCGCCCCGCGCACCCTCACCGCCGCCGCCGTCGCCGACGCCGTCCGCGACGCGGGCGGGAGAATCGTGTTCCTCTCTCCCGCGGCGATCCTGAACGTCGTCGCCACCGCGGGTGATCTCACCCCCGCGCAGCGGGAGGCGTTGGCGGGTGTCGATACGTTCCTGTCCACGGGCGCGCCGGTGAGCCCCGACATCCTCGAGGCGGCGCGGCGCCTCATGCCGAACGCGACCGCGCACACCCCGTACGGGATGACCGAGTGCCTGCTGGTCACCGACATCACCCTCGACGAGATCCGCGCCGCCACCGGCCAGGCGGGGGTCTGCGTGGGGCGGCCGATCGGCGCCGCGCAGGTGCGGATCAGCGCGCTCGACGCCGACGGGGCCGCCACCGGCGCACCGGCATCCGACTCCGACATCCTGGGCGAGATCGTCATCTCGGCGCCCCACCTGAAGTCCGGCTACGACCGGCTGTGGCGCACCGATCGGGACGCCGCGCGCGACGTGCCGACGGACGGCGGCCGCTGGCACCGCACCGGCGACGTCGGGCATCTCGACGCCGACGGCCGGCTGTGGGTCGAGGGGCGCCTGCCCCACGTGCTCGTCACCGAGCGCGGCCCCATCGCGCCCGTCGGCGGCGAGCAGCAGGTCGAGACCGTGCCCACGGTGCGCCGGGCGGCGATCGTCGGCATCGGCCCGCGGGGGCTTCATCAGCCGGTCGCGGTGGTCGAGACCGTGCCGCAGGCCGCGCGCCCGGGCCTTGCGGCCCCGGCCCTCACCGCCCAAGTGCGTGAGGCGACAGATCTGCCGCTGGCCGCGGTCCTCGTCGTGCCGGCGCTTCCCACCGACATCCGCCACAACTCGAAGATCGACCGCACGCGCCTGTCGGCCTGGGCCGATCGCGTGCTCTCGGGCGAGAAGCCGAGCGCGCCGTGATCGTCCTCGTCACGGGCGCCTCCGGCTTCCTCGGCCAGGCCGTCGCGCGCACCCTGGTCGCATCCGGGCATGAGGTGCGCACCCTCCAGCGCCGCCCCTCGGGTGTCGCCGGCGTGCGCGACGTGCCCGGGCAGGTCACCGACGCCGCGCTCGTCGCGCGCGCCGTCGACGGGGCGGATGCCGTCGTGCACCTGGCGGCCAAGGTGTCGCTCGCCGGTGACCCGCGCGAGTTCCACACCGTGAACGTCGGGGGCACCACCACCGTGCTCGACGCCGCCCGGGCAGCCGGGGTCACCCGCTTCGTGCACGTCTCGTCGCCCTCGGTCGCGCACACCGGCACGTCTCTGGCCGGGGTCGGTGCGCAGCCGGCATCCCCGACGCACGCGCGCGGCGAGTACGCGCGGACGAAGGCCGAGGCTGAGATCGTCGCCCTCGGCGCCGACGACCCCGGGATGCCGGTCGTCGCCGTGCGCCCGCACCTGGTGTGGGGGCCGGGGGACCCGCAGCTGGTCGCCCGCATCGTCGCCCGCGCCCGTGCCGGCCGCCTGCCGCTGATCGACGGCGGCACCGCCCTGGTGGACTCGACCTATATCGACAACGCTGCCTCGGCCATCGTAGCGGCCCTCGACCGCGCGTCCGAGGCCCACGGGCGGGCCTACGTCGTCACCAACGGCGAGCCGCGCCCGGTCGGCGAGCTGCTGGCGGGCATGTGCTTGGCGTCGGGCGTGCGGCCCCCAACCTGGAGCGTGCCGGCGTGGCTGGCCCGGGGTGCCGGCAGCGCGGTGGAGCGGGTGTGGGCCGTGCGGCCCGGCCGCGACGAGCCGCCGATGACCCGGTTCCTGGCCGAGCAGCTCTCGACCGCGCACTGGTTCGACCAGCGAGAGACGCGGCGCGCCCTCGCCTGGGCGCCGGCGGTCTCGATCGACGAGGGGATGCGGCGGCTCGCCGCTCACCACGCCGCGAGCTGACCGCGGCCCGCCAGGCAGCTGTCGCGGCCGTCAGGCCCCTGTCTCGGCCGTCAGGCCCCTGTCGCCCACCGCGCGAGGGCCGTGACCAGCGCGCGGTGACCGGCGGAGTCGTACGACCGCTCGTCGTGGCCGAGCGTATCGACCGCGATGCGCGCGGGACCAGCGGTGCGCACCCACGCCGTCGGCTCGGTGCCGTCGGGCCCCGCATGCGTCGCGACGACGGTGCGGTCGCCGAACTGCTGCAGACGGCAGTACCGCTCGTCGAACAGCGTGAAGTCCTCGATCGCCTCGCCCTCCGGCAGGGCGAGGCCCGTGATCGACGCCTCGTCGGCAGGCGGGTGGAATGACGCACCCGGCACCCACATGCCCCCGATCGCGGGCGCCCACGCGGGGTAGTCGCGCAGGCTCGCCACCGCGCAGTGCAGCGCGATGACGCCGATGCCGCGCTCGAGGGCCGCGCGCAGACCCTCGACCGACGCCGCCGGCGGCGCGGGCGAGGTGTCGGCGTTGCGCCACGGGTCGCCCGCGTTGACGACCAGCAGGTCGACGTCCGTGAGGCGCTGCATCGCGGCATCCACGTCGTCGTCGATCGTCACCTCGAAGCCCGCCTCGCCGAGGATCTCGGCCAGGCGCGGCGAGGTGCGGGGGAACGGATGCCACGGGTCGGCGTACCGCCCGGTGCCGCTGGCGATGAGTGCGCGCATGGTCCTCCTCGATCTCGCGTCATCTCATCGTATGGCGGGCGCTTTCCGTATCCCGACGGCGTGCGTGGCGCTGGATTATGATCTAAGAGTCATATTCTGGATGGTGCTGGGATGACGGATGCGGCGACCCTGGTGCGTGCGGCCCGCAAGAGTCGCGGGCTGACCCAGCAGCGCCTTGCCGAGCGAACGCGCATCGATCAGGCTCGTGTGTCGCGTTCCGAGCGTGGTCGTGACGCGGAGTTCAGCACCATCGCTCGGCTCCTCGCCGGTGCGGGGTACCGGCTGTACGCGGCGCCCACGCGACGCGACGACGCCGCCACGGTCGCCGCCGAGATCGGTGGGCGTCTCCGAGCAGGAGACAAGGAGGGCGCGCTTCGCGCCCTGCTGCAGCTGAACGACAATCTCGTCGCGGAGCGCGGACTGGTCCGCGGGGTGCTGGGGGTGGCGGAGCCGGAGTCGACACGCGATCGGGCGTGGGATGCTGCCATCGCCGGGCTCGTCGCGTGGCGACTCGAGGAGGAGGGGCTCCCCGCGCCCGAGTGGGTGAATTCGTCGGGGCGATTCCTCGCCGAACCGCGCGGTCTCGATATCGATCCCGCTGATCCGGTGCCGCCGCTGGCGGAGGTGCCCGAGCCGTTTGCCGCGCGGGGCGTGCTCGTCTGGCGTGACACGTTCGTGAGCGTGTGACCATGGCAACCGTCCTGGATCGCAAGAGCATCATCGAGGGGCTTCGCGACCTCATCGGCGAACTGCGGGATGCTTACCGGCTGTCGACGGTGCGCTGGCTCCCGTTCCAGCCTCGTGGGTACGCTGATGCCATGAGCGCTGTGGACGTTCTGGATCGCGAGGCGATCGCGCGCGCGTGCGAGACGTACGGCGTGGCGCGGTTGCGGGCTTTCGGGTCCGTGGTCACGGAGCGTTTTGACGCCAATTCCAGCGACGTCGACTTTCTCGTCGACTTCAAGCCCGATGCGCCGCGGGGGCTTGCGCCGTACTTCGATCTGAAGGAGGAGCTGGAGCGAATCGTGGGGCGCGATGTCGATCTCGTCGAAGCGACAGCGGTGCGTAACCCGTACTTCGCGCGCCGCGCGTTCGGTGAGGCGGTCGACGTGTATGCAGCCTGATTCAGCCGCCTGCTTTGGGATGCCCTGGACGCCGCCCAGTCGATCGCACAGTTCCTCGACGGGGTTAGTAGCGACGCATACGCGGATGACCTGATGCGCCGGCGCGCGGTGGAGCGAGAGTTCGAGATCATTGGTGAAGCGCTCGGCAGGCTTCGGCGGATCGATCCCGAGGTGGCGGCGCAGGTGCCGGGGCTCAAGGATGCCGTTGGCTTGCGGAACGTGCTCATTCACGGATACGCGGAGGTCGTCGACGCGCGCGTGTATGACACAGCAAACTTGGATCTGCCACTGCTGGTGGAGGCCCTCACTGCGCTCATCGCCGACGCCGGCGAGCCGTAAGCCGGAGGGGCAATTGGCGCCCGCTACCGTCGCACCATGTCACTACTCGAGCGCATCGTCGTGGACCACGCCGTGGCGCACGGTCGTCCGGTCATTCGTGGCACGCGCGTCCGTGTCGCGGACGTGCTCGCTCTGCTTGCCGCCGGCGCGCCCGAGTCGGAGATTGTCCAGGACTATCCGTACCTGACGGTCGACGACATCCGCGCTTGCCTCGCCTACGCAGCTGCGCAGGCGGATCACGCGGTAATTGTCGCCTCCTGACAGGGGATTCGAGTCGCCGATTGACTACGCCGGGGCGACTCATCGCGATCCCTTGAAAACACTGGGGAGAATGTGGCGGAGGATAGGGGATTCGAACTCTCATTTTCCGAGGTGCGAATGGGCCGTTTTGCCGCGTAATTCCAGGGTTTTCGGTATGTCGAAATATGGCACAGTATGCGTTTCCTACGTTTGAATGCACGGCGTGTCGCGGTCAACTGTGCCACGGGGAGCGGGCGGTGAGCCATCCATGCCTCGTTGGCTCAGGCATGGAGACCTCCCCATGCGGCTGCCGATCGCCTCGGCTCCTGCACCACCTGTTCCGTTAGAACTCGGCAGTCGCGCGGCGCACGCGTCGAGTGGGCTCCACTTCTTGGGGTCTAGCCCGAGCTGTTCTTTCACCGTATCGAGTCGGCCGCGCCAGTCAGCCCGCGCGCGGCCAAGAGCAAGACGTCGCCAGCGAACGAGACGGGCAGGCCGACTCGCTACATCCGTGTGATCCCCAGAACCTGGGCCCAGCGTTCCGGGACCGACCGCATGTCTGTCGGCTATGGTTCGGCGCCGATCTCAACTTCAACGCGATGATGTACAGATGGACGACAGATGGGATGACAAGGAGTGGTTTCGGTCTTCCACGTGGGATGACTCGATCGCGGCTGCGTTCGAAGACAGGCTCCGCCGCGCGCGAACGTGGAATCGGGCGCAATACCTTCGCATCCATGGGTGCCATCTGGCTTGGCAGGATGATCCGGTGCTTCGCGAGACCGGGCGGAAGCTGTTTCGGCGTGTCGTTGAGGAGTACGGCGACTCGGGTCAGCTTCAGGCGACGTGGGCGATGGAGAACCTGGCCGAGGCTCTCAGCGCCGACGGGCGGATGGATGAAGCAGAGACCGTCACCCGTGAGTTGCTGCACCGGCGTGACGCGGACCCGACGACGTGGCGTGGCGCTCGTGTAGATCTCGATCTGTCACTCGCGGAGATCCTGCTCGAGCGTGGCACCCCGAACGCGCTTCACGAGGCGGACCAGTGGCTAGACCGGGGCGAAGCGTCCGTCGAGCGCAGCGGAATGTTCCGGAACCTCGTTCTGCGACATCTTGTGACCCGTGCACGCGTCGCGCGCGCCCGGGGGGACATTGTTCGATCGGTCAGATACGCCTCGGATGCGCTCCAAGTCGCCGAGGAGACCGAACCATCCATTCCGCGCCACCCCGATGTCGGGCGACCCGAGGTCGACGAAGAACTTCTCGCCGAATTGCGAACGCTCCACAGCGGCGCGTAGCCGGGTCTCTTGGCGAGCGCTTCGCTGACCAGATGTCAGGTCGAACGCGCCTCAAGTCTCGTCTCGGTGCGCGGCAGAAACTTCTGCTCGAGTTGTGGCGGGGTCAAGCCCCAGGACGTGGTGTAGCTCGGGTTCCTTCGATCTGTTGATGGATCAGGCTGTGAGCTCGAGGGTGGTGTCTGTGTTCACCTCCTCGGGTCCGGTGACGGCGACGAGAGTGAGCCTGCTCTTGGCGAGGATCTCGAGGCCGAGGTAGCGGCGGCCTTCGGCCCATTCGTCGGTCTGTTCGGCGAGGACGGCGCCGACGAGGCGGATGATCGCGTCGCGGTTGGGGAAGATCCCGACGGAGTCGGTGCGGCGGCGGATCTCGCGGTTGAGGCGCTCGTTGGGGTTGTTGGACCAGATCTGCTGCCAGAGCCCTTCGGGGAACCCGGTGAACGCGAGGATGTCCGCGCGGGCGGTGTCGAGGTGCTCGTGCGCGTCGGGGAGCTTCCCGTCGACGTAGTCCAGCAGCCGGTCGAACTGGGCATGCACCGATTTCGCGTCGGGCTGGTCGTAGACGGAGTGCAGCATCGCCTTCACCGCCGGCCACATGGTCTTCGGCGTCACCGACATCAGGTTCGCGGCGTAGTGGGTTCTGCAGCGCTGCCAGACAGCGCCGGGCAGGTTCGCCGCGATCGCCTCCACCAGCCCGGCGTGCGCGTCGCTCGTGACGAGGCGGACCCCGCCCAGGCCGCGGGCGACGAGGTCGGCGAAGAAGCTGTTCCAAGCAGCCCCGGTCTCGCTGGTCGCGACCCGCAGGCCGAGGACCTCGCGGCGCCCGTCGGCGTTGACCCCGGTCGCGACGAGCACGACCGCGTTGATCACCCTCCCGCCCTCACGGACCTTCATGGTGAGCGCGTCGGCGGCGACGAACGTGAACGGGCCAGCCTCATCCAGGGGCCGGTGTCGGAACGCTTCGACGTGCTCGTCGAGGTCCGCGGCCATCCGGGACACCTGCGACTTCGACAGCGAGTGGATCCCGAGCTGCTTGACCAGCTTGTCCATCCGACGGGTCGAGACCCCGGCGAGGTAACAGTCCGCGACCACGGTGATCAGCGCCGTCTCGGCGCGCTTGCGGCGCTCGAGCAGCCATTCCGGGAAGTACGTCCCCTGCCGGAGCTTCGGGATAGCGACGTCGATCGTCCCGACCCGGGTGTCCAGGTCGCGGTGCCGGTACCCGTTGCGCTGCGTGACGCGGTCGCTGGAGCGCTGGCCCCATTCCGCGCCGACGACGGCGTCCGCGTCCGCGGACAGCAGCGCGTTGATCATCGTCTGCAGCAAGCTGCGCATCAGATCCGGCGACGCATCCGCCAGGGCTTCGCCGAGCAGGCCGGCAGGGTCGACAATATGAGGTGCGGTCATCGTGAAGATGCCTTTCGAGTGGGTTGTAGGAGATTCCTCGAAGGGACTACACGGTGACCGCACCCACGTCTAGGACGGGGCGGGGCGGCCACCGCGAACTACACCACGTTAAGGGGCGCTACTTGTGGCGGCGAGGCGCATCCAGTGGTGTAAGACTTCTTCGCACATTCGCCGCTGGGCAAAGATCAACGAAGCCCACCCGCAGCGGTCGACGGAGCGAGTGCGACGATGGCGCTGCCCGCGATGAGTCCTGAGCCTTCACCAGGATCGCGCCGCGTTATCCGTGACACGAGACTGAGGCGGTGGCGGCGGGTAACCTGGTGTCACGCGCAGGCGAGACCCGTAGGTTGCGCGTCGCGACATCGCCCACGACGGAAAGGGCACGATGGGATCGAGCACGTCGCCGTCGCGTCGGTTGCTGCCGTGGGTGTTCGCGGCAGGGGGTTTCGGGGTGTTCGTGGGGGCTCAGATAGTCCTTGCGATGTCGAAGGCGTCGTCGTTGGGCAGCGCTGCGGTGCCTTTCACTCTGGCGGTTGTGGGCGTAGTCTTGGGCGGCGGTGCTGCGGCGATGGCTCTCAGCGTGCATCGTCAGCGGGTAAGGCTCGCGATCCTCCGACGCCGCTACCCGTTGTCGTTGGTGTTCCCCGCGATTCACCCTCAGCGGCTGACCGATACTCTGCGCTGGCTGGGCTACACCGGGCCGCGCCTTGGAAACTACTTCGTCGTCCGGGTCGATGAGGAGGGTGTGGAGTTCTGGAAGGGTGGCGGAGAGCCCGTGCGCCGATTTCTTCTTCCGGCTTCACAGATCTCGACGGTGCGCCCCGGCGTCGGTGTGGTTTCACGCCCGATCGGCGTTATCGACTTCGTAGCCGACGACGCAAACGGAGAAGCCGTGCTTATTCAGGTGTCCCCGTCCTGCGAGGGGTGGAGGCTGCCATTCTCACGGCTGTCCGCTGCGTCGATTGAGCAGACCGCCCTCGCAATTCGCGACCGCGTACGTCTTTCGTCTGAGCGACCCGGATGATTGTCTGCCGTCAACGTCGTCATTCTGCGGTGCGGCTCTCTCCAAGGTGCGGTCTGCGGGACTCGAGGCTACGCCAACGACCGGTCGGTCGCGGACGTCTGTCGCGCAATCGTCCGTGCCGGGCGGTGTCGCGTCCGTGAACAACGCGATCCAGTGGGTCTATCTGGGCGTGGGCATTCTCGCGTTCGTGCTGCCTGCTCTTGTTGTCGGGATTCTGCGGCCGTGGAGCCAGATCGGCGCGCAATGGCGACCGATCCTGTGGGGTTTGACGATCGGTATCGGCGTGCTGGTGGGCAGCTTCATGCTCGCTCTGATCATCCTCTCGTCCGGCGACCTCACCGGAACGCGCGCTGAGTACATGAACGCGGGGTTGGTCGTGATCGGTCCCGTCCCCGGGATCGTCGTGTTTGCGCTGGTGATCCTCGGAACTGTCGCGGGATGCACAGCGGTGGCACGTGGTCGAGCGATTCCCGATGAGATCGATGCGGCGACAGTACGGACGCTCGTGTGCCGCGGCATCGCCATCGACGATCTGCGCGCGGCGCACGCGCCAGGGCCGAGATTCACGCGCGACGAGTTCCACACCGCGGTGCGGCTCGGACAGGCTGATCGTGAGGCGGTTCTCCTTCGGGGGCGGATCATCGCCTACTCGCCCCATCGCTGGCGGGTCTTTGGCCCGTCTCAGCATGCGCGAGACCTCGAGGCGCGCGTACGCGCAGCCACCGCGACCGACGATGCCCAGCCTGCGCTGACCGAGTTGCGGTCGATCGCGCGAAGAGTCGAAGCCGGCCTCCCACCGATCGAGTGAACCGCGTCGCGTCGATCGGGCGCCGGACACTCGGCGGCGACGACCCCGGGCGAGTTGGTACCCGCCGGAACCTGTGTCTCGGTGTCGAGGGGCGGCTATCGTGTCGCCGACGGCTTGTGCACTCCGTGTTCGGCGAAGGGACAGCGGTGGCAAAGCGATTTCAGCGGTTCAGTCGCAATCGAGTAATCCGGCTCGCGGCCATCAAAGGGTGATGTCGCCGCCGGTGGGCGCGGCGCAGTGAGTCCGAAGCTGTCGGACGAGCCGAAGCACCGCGTTCCGTTGCCCCAGGGTGGACGGAAAGTACTTGGGGATGGGCCGCCCGTCTAGGTCTAGTTGCACCATCCGCACGGCGCCGGCTAGCGGTAACCAGCTGGTCCCCGCTCCGAGCATCGCGGAGTAGACCTCGGACAGATCGATGCGGACCACTTGTCGCGATCGAACCCGATAGTCGCGAAACCACGACCGCACAACAAAACCATCTTCCGTCAGGAAGACCCCAAGCATCCAGGGCCGCACCATCACGAACAGTGGCGCAGCGAGCACAAGCCACATCGTCAGCGGGGCATTCGACATGATGAGCGCGACGACCACACATCCCCCGAGGAGCGCACCCCAGACGGCTCCCGCGACGCGCACGCCCCGAGCTGATCCGACGACGTATTGCACGCTACAAAGCCATCCTTCGAGTTCCTTGCGTCCCAGCGGGCCTCGCGGGTCTACGCGTCGCGCTTGCGTTTTCTGGCCTGCCGGCGACGCTCGATTGCCGCGACTTTCTTGAGCTCGTTTCTCGCCTCGTACCCGAGCAGGTCGTGGTCGACGACGCTCTCCACGAACCTCATGCCACGCTCACCCCCGTATCGACGTATCGCCTTGATCAGCATCACGCGGTCATCGCTCAGGGAGTCGTCGAGTGCCAGCGCGATCAAGTCTTCGACACGGTCCTCGGTGGCACTCGCGGCCAACGCTGCGGCCAGTCCCATCTCCTCCTCCGGTCCGCGACGAGACACATACAGGGACCGAAGGTCCTCCCACCAGGGGTTCGACTGGGGTGTTGCCAGTGATCGTGCGATGCCCGCACGGATGCGTTCCGGGTAGTCGCCGTCGCGCAGGTGCGCGAGCAGGACGGGAAGAACCTGTTCGTAGTCGTTGGGCCTGTTCACCAGATCCCACACCGACTCGACCTCGACCCCGTGCGCCGCCAGGTCGGCGACGAGGGGCTGTTCCGCGCGATCCAGCTCCGCCCTGAACGCTGCCCGCGCGGCTTCTCTCTCCGCGCGGCGTCGAAGGTACTCCTCGTCCTTCTCGAGCTCCTTCTCAAGCTCCGCCATGAACTCAGCCGCGGTCTGCTCACGCCTCGTCATGGGATGTACGTTAGCTCGGTCACGCCACGTCGCGGCTCGGACGGAAGTCGCAGACCGCGCATGTGCCGTCAACGACGAGGAGGGTGCGGTGAAACCAACTGTGCCACGGGACCTGAAACGGCTCGCGATTCCTTGAAAACACTGGGGAGAAAGTGGCGGAGGATAGGGGATTCGAACTCTCATTTTCCGAGGTGCGAATGGGCCGTTTTGCCGCGTAATTTCGCGGTTTTCGGTGTGCCTAAATATGGCACAGTGTGCGTTTTCCTACGCTTGAATGCACGGCGTGTCGCGGTCAACTGTGCCACAACTGTGCCACGGGGCTGGGGCCATCGACGTTCACTCGCGTCTCGGGTAGAATATGATTTCTGAGTCATATTGGATGAGGTGTTGTGATGACGGACGCGGCGACTCTGGTGCGTGCGGCCCGCAAGAGTCGCGGGCTGACTCAGCAGCGCCTTGCGGAGCGAACGCGCATCGATCAGGCGCGTGTGTCGCGTTCCGAGCGTGGTCGTGACGCGGAGTTCAGCACCATCGCTCGGCTCCTTGCCGGTGCGGGTTACCGGCTGTACGCGGCGCCCACTCGACGCGACGACGCAGCCACGGTCGCCGCGGAGATCGGTGAGTGTCTCCGAGCGGGAGACAAGCAGGGCGCGCTTCGCGCCCTGCTGCAGCTGAACGACAATCTCGTCGCGGAGCGCGGACTGGTCCGTGGGGTGCTGGGGGTGGCGGAGCCGGAGACGACACGCGATCGGGCGTGGGATGCTGCCATCGCCGGGCTCGTCGCGTGGCGACTAGAGGAAGAGGGGGTCCCGGCGCCCGAGTGGGTGAACTCGTCGGCGCGAATCCTCGCCGAACCGCGCGGTCTCGATGTCGATCCCGCCGATCCGGTGCCGCCGAGGTCGGAGGTGCCCGAGGCCTTCGCCGAGCGTGGTGTGCTTGTCTGGCGTGACACGTTGGTGAGCGTGTGACGATGGCAACCGTCCTGGATCGCAAGAGCATCATCGAGGGGCTTCGCGACCTCATCGGCGAACTGCGGGATGCTGGCGAAGCCGCTGGCATCCGGCTCGTCGGTGGTGCGGCCCTCGCGCTGCGCTACTTCGATCGCGGGACCACGCAGGATCTTGACTCGCTCCACATTCAGCCCGGAACCGACGACGCCGTCTCTGCCGCCGCCGCGCGTGTCGCAAGTCGGCGCGGCTGGGATCCGGCCTGGCTGAACTTCGCGGTCGAGCAAGCCGACGCGATCCCCACGTTCGGCCGTCGGGAGGTCGAGTGGGAGCCCATCTACGACGACGAAGGCATCGTGATCCAGGTCGCAGCCAAAGAAGCGATGCTCGCGATGAAACTGCGCGCCAACCGCCCCGGACGGGACACGAACGACATCCGTCAACTGCTGAGGCTGTGCGACATCGAATCACTCGACCAGGCGGAAGAACTGTACGAGGACTTCTACCCAGGCGACGCGCTCACGGATCGCGCCGTCTCGATGGTGAATGCAATTCTCGCAGCTGGCCTGCCGGAACGGGTGTCGCCACCGGGCCCGATCGACCTGTGACGCGGCCGAGCGTGTTGCTGTCGGGACGGTCGTCGCGGTGCGAGGTGTCGACAGATGACGAGCTCGGAGGGTGATCCGGTCATGGCCGGCTGGTAGGGGTGCGCGGGGCTAGGGTGGTCGCTCAGCGAGGATACGCTGAGGTGGGAGACGGCCACCATCATGGGTCGGTATACGGGGCAGGGAGCGCAGGAGTCTTGAGTCCGCGGACCGGGGGTCGACAGTGGCTGTTCGGGCTGGTCTTCGTCGTGGTCGGGATCGCCGCGTTAGGACTGTTCGCTTGGCGGCTCCCGGCACTGCTGGCCATCGGGAGTGGGGGAGGCCTCCATTTCGTGGACCTCCTCGCAACCGCGGCGGGGTGTCTGCTGGCCGCCGAGTTGGGGCTGTTTGTCTGGCTCTGGCCGCAGGTCGCCCGCATTCGATCGCTTCGCGTCATGTTTCCGCAGGCGTTGGTCTTCGGTGCACAGGTCGCCGACGACGAGACCCCCATCAGGATCAACGAACGTGACGTCGACCCCGACACAGGTTCGAAGCTGGCTCACGCACTTGGTCAGGATTGGAGCATGGCGCGCTCACTGGGGACATACTGCGCAGTCGTGGTGGACGAGCGTGGGGTGGGGTTCTGGAAGGGGCGGCGCACCCCGTCGCTCGCCTACCAATTCCCGTGGTCCGACATCGGCGACATCGGGAATGGGTCTGCGAACTTCGCGAGACCGCTCCCCGTGGTGAGTATCGGTGTCGACACCGAGCAGTGGAAGGGCAGCGTCCTGCTCGCGCCCTGCCGCGAAGGTTGGCTGGCAGGATGGGCGGAGCTGAGCCCCCGCGTGGCCCGGGGACTGATGCGTGAAATCCGATCTGCCCGACCGGGCGCGGAGAGTGCATAAGTTCGCCGAGCACAGTCGCACCGATCCGGCCGTGCGTCGCATGTGTTGTGGTCGCGAGGGCGAGGCGGCTGCGGTCCAGAGGGCCGCAACGATGATCGGGCTTGTGGGGTCACCCGGGTGATACTGGTTCGATGACGCCACCCAGTCCGGGCGAGGGCGAGGCTCGCGCGAATCGCCAGCGGCGCCTTCGGCTACAGCAGGAACGCGCGGAGAACGAACGTGCGCTCGCCCGCGCTGAGATGCCGATCATTCGCGATCTCGCGTCGGTCGGGATTGAGGTCGACACGGTGTGGGATCTTGTCAACACGTCGACCCCGTACCCGGAGGCCTTGCCCATCCTGCTCCAGCACCTTCAGGACGGTGCGTACCCGGATCGGGTACGGGCCGGGCTTGCCCGGGCGCTGGCGGTAAGGCCGAGTTGGAGATGGTGGGCTGAGCTGCGCGCGCTGTACGCCGCGCCCCGCGGATTCGACGAGGAAGAGTCCCTCGTCGTGGCGTTGGCCGCTGCGGCCCGGAAGGATCACCTGGATGACCTGATTGCGATGGCGACAGATGAGACGAGAGACGCTGTTCGGGTGCTGTTCCTGGATGCGATCCGGCGCGTCGGAGGGCCGGGTTCGCTGGTTCTCCTCGAGGCGTGGCAGGACGACGACGCGCTGGGTCCCGAGTCGCGTCGGCTCCTCGCGCGGGAATCCGCCGCTGCGCGTAGACGGGCATCCGGAGCGCGCCGTCGTGCTGCGCAAGGCGAAGCTTCCGGAGAGCTGTGAGGGGGAGCGATCGTGGACGCCGGCGATAGCAGGGTGGTGATGCAACGCGCCCTGGTGGACACACGAACACCAATCGAGGTTCGGGAGTTCGGGAAGCACGTGATGGTCGAGTTTTCCCCGGTGAGGAGGGGGCGAGGGGTCGCCTTTCCGCCGCATGTTCGCGAACACGGGTCTCGATGCACACCTCGTTCCTGGGGTAGACATGCCCTTCTGCTTCTACGACGTCCGGGACGACTCAGGGCTCGTACCGGTGCTGAAGGCGCGAAAGTTGATGGTCGAACGGTGACCGCACGCGAGACACGGTTGCGCGTGCGCCGCCGCTGGCGGGGAGTGCGACGGTGACCGTCGCGCGGTCGCGAAACGGGACCTTCGAGGTCGGCCACGAGTTTCGTTGGCGAGCGCCGACCCTCTTGATGCTCCTGCTGATCATCGAGAGTGGGGTCGTTGCGGCGGTGGTGTGGGCACCCCAGACGCGTCCGTTTGCGGCGGCCGAGTACGTCGCCTGGATCGGCCTCGGACTGCTCGCGCCCGTCGCGGTGATCGGTGTCACGCACCTCAGCGCGCGCTCGGTGGGCCGGGCACATGGATCGGACAGCAACTCAGTCAGGTTCGCGGACGCGGCGTGGTTGGGTCGGAGCCGTGCCGGCGAACACTTGGGTCGCGGCTCGTTCTCCATCCAGGATGACAACCTCGTCGTGCGCGCCGAGCACGGGAATGAGACGATTCCGAGGCGCTCAATTCGCTCGACGGAAGTGAATGAACTGGTCCATGAGCTGTTCGTCACCCCGACGCTTCGGCTCCACCTTGAAGGCGGCGAGACGATCGAGTTCGACTGCGCTTACGGGGACGCGAGGGACACGTTCGGGGTCACTGTCCGACGGCTCGTGCGAAGTGCCCATGGCGTTCAATCACGCCAACCAGACCCAACTCACTAAGGACCTGTGGAAGTGGGAGCGCTCGCTGTCCGAAGGCAGCCAATGCTGGGATGGTGGAGCTCTTGTTGCCGGCGCTGCTCAGCTCACGTCAACACGCGTTGATGGTGTCCGTCAAGCGCTACGCATCCGCTTCATGAGGGCTTGCCGGCTGAGCTTCGTGCGGGTGCTCAGCAGCGCCCAACTCTGGCCGCCGTCGCGGAGCCATTGCACGAGCTCGTCTCGTTCTCGAAGAATCCTGGCCTCCTGCTGGTGGAGTTTCTCGAGTTCGCGTGAGAGCCCGCTGAGGTGATTGAGCGCGGATGTGGAGTTGCCCCACTTCCGCTTCAGGCGGCGGTCGACGGCTGCGCGTTCCTCAGCGACCCGTCGCTCGAGTTCGGCCTGTTCGAGGGCGGCCAGTTCGCGCGCGCGAGCCGCTTCCCGCTTCATCTGCAGTCTGCCGCGGACCATGTAACCAGGTTGTCACGCGGTGTCAAACGGATCAAGGAATCGGGGCGTGTCACTGCAAAGTGCCTGCGTGCATTGCCTCTTCCATCGTCTCCAGACTCCTGTGTCGGACGATTGTGGTTAGTCGGTCGGGCAGGTTCGGTTGGCGGATTCGCTGTAGTCCGGGACGGGACGTTCTTCGGCTTCGCCGGCGGTGGTCGCGGGCCCGTTTTCGGTGATGTCTCGGATGAGCCAGTCCATCTCGTAGATCTCTCGTCGTTGTGCTTCGCTGATTGCCACCGCGAGTTCGCACACCCGGACGTCCTGAAGTTGAGCGCGTTCGGATCGCGTGATGGCGAGGGAGTGGTGGGGGATCATGCCCTGCATGAAGTCGGTGTCGTCGACGGTGATCTGTGAGCGATCCAATGCGATGCCGCCGCCGATCAGCAGAAGGCTTACGCCGACCACGGCGAGGTTGGCCTTCCAGTTCTTGTACATGTTCAGCATCCACGCGAGCATGACCAGGCCCATGGTTCCTCCCATAGTCAGCGCCATGAACACGCGGCTCTCGCTGAACCGGATGTGAGTCCACTCCCACGATCCGGCGAACATGACCCAGTACATGACGACCATGCCCGTGAGGATCATCGCAGCGAACTTCAGGTAGGTCTTCGCGGTCATCTTGCGGTGGGAGCCCGGGTCTTCTGAGGTCTTGTCATCACCTGTGCGCGAGGACATTTCTGGACCTTTCTTTCGATTGTCGCCGGTGAGTGGGCGACCGCACGCTGGCAGGTTAGAGGCCGATACGGGTCGCCCGCAGGGGGCTTGTAACCCCATGCTCCTATGGGGTATCTGTGGGCTTCACGTGGACGGGTCGGGATCTGAGATGAGGGTGACTCCGCTGTCATCGACGACGAGCAGCTCTCCTGCATCGGTGACCGTGATCGCCTGTGCGGCGCCGTGTGCCGTGCCGACCTGCTCCCAGGTCGTGCCGTCGGAGGTGGAGATCCAGATGCGTTCGGATGAGTCGATCGCGGCAAGGCGTTGACCGTCGGGGGAGGAAGCGGCGACAACGAGAAGCGGTGCGCCCTCCAAGGGGCTGAAGTTCGCTCCCTGATCGATACTGACCATCACACCGTCGGGAGTGAGGGCAAGGAGCCGTCCCGAGGCGTCGGCGGTGAGGCCGAATGCCTGGATCTGGGCGCCGGTCTCGGCCCATGTGGTGCCCAGGTCGGTGCTGGTGATCAGCGCGGCGCTATCGGTCGTAGCGCCGAACAGGGTTCCGTCGGAGGTGCCGGTGAGCGCGTGGAAGTCGCGTGTTCCCGCGTACGCGACGGACTCCCAGTTCACCGCCGCGTCGTCACTTCGGATGATGCCCAGGTGGGGTGACCCCCAGTCCGCCGGAGTGTGGCTTCCCGGGTGTCCGGACGCCAGTAGCGACGAGCCGACGCGGGTGAACCCCATCGCGTCGAAGATGACGTCTCCCACCCGACCGGACACCTCGCCGGCTGCGGTTACGCCGTACACCCCTTCATGGGTTCCCAACAGGAAGCCCTGACCGGACGGATCGACGATCGCGGCGTGCACATGCGAGACGGGTGCGACGTGATCCTCTCCCGTCGTCGGCGGCTCGATCGAGGTGCACGCGGAGAGAACAAGAGCGGCCCCGATGACGGACACGCTCAGAAGGCGATGGTTATGGCGCATGAGCACCCTTTCGTAGATGACGGGGCCGCCTCGACAGGCGTGGGCGGCCTGAGTGGGGGTGTGGATCAGTACTCGGACAGGAGATCGCGTATGTACGCGACTTCGTTCGTCTGGTCGGTGATGATCGATCGGGCAAGTGCGAGAGCCTCAGGGTTCTCCCCCGAATCCAGCAATGCCTGCGACATCTCGATCGCCCCCTCGTGGTGGACGATCATCTCCTCAAGGAAGACGCGTTCGGCGTCCGCGCCGGAGGCCTCTTCCAAGGCCGACGTGTCCATCTCGGCCATCATCATCCCGTCGCCGGGTGTCATCCGAACCGTGTCGCCGAATTCGGTCGTCCAGTCATCGAGCCAGGTTTCCATCAGCTCGATCTCGGGCTGCTGCGCCGTCTTGATGGCCTCAGCGAGATCGCGGACCGGCTCGTCGATACCGGGTTTCGCCAGCAGCGCATCACTCATCGCCACCGCCTGCTGGTGGTGCGGGATCATCATCATGGCGAACATGACATCCGCCGACGCGAACGCGGCCGTCGACGCAGTCGGCGTCGAAGCCGACTCGCGTCCGCCTGCGACGCAGCCTGTCAATGTCAGAGCTGACGCCACCGCCAGCGCACTCAACCAAGGCACACTTCTTCTGTTCATATTGATCAGTCCTTCAACCGTCGCTTATAGACACCGCGCCCATGGGGCGCGGCGGCATCCCGGAAGCAGCCCGGGTCGCGAAACGATCAGGTCCGACTGATCGACAGCTGATGAAGTGACGGCGCCACAAGCATTCGAGAGAGCTCGGGCAACCTTGTGCCCACGTGACGCCAGAGAGACAGAGAGAGCAGGCCTCGTGACAGCGGACGCGCAACCCACAGTCCGATCATCAGCAGAGCGATGAAACACGTCGCCGCAGCCGCCATGTGGTCGCCGGGCGCTGTGCACCCCGCACAGTCGATCGGCGAGGGTTCCGCCGGCGGCGCGACGTCTGCGATGTGGTGGGCAATCGCTGTGGGTGCGTTTGCCGTCGAGGGCTGAGCAGTGGCCGAATCCACCCCGGAGTGCATTGACACCACGCCAAGCACGATCGCCGCCGTGAATACAACTCGAAGCAGCCAGCACAAGACAAGACCGCGCCCACCAGTCGACTGAATCACCGCTGACACCTCGTCTCCTCAACACAAACGAGAATACCCCCACCCCGTACGAGGGGGCGTCGGAGGGTGGGTCAGGGGTCTCGAGAGTCTCGCGTTCCTCGGCTTCATTGCGGCCACAGTCCCAGGAGTGTGCGGCAGAGATCGGTGGATGGAGCCCACACCCTGGGACTCCTGCCTCGGCTAGGGAGAGTGGCTTCCGGCGGCTTGACCGTAGATACCCCAGGGGGGTATTTGCGGAGGCATGCACGGATACGGGGCGAATAAGGATGATCTGCTCACGAGGCTGCGACGCGCCGAAGGTCAGGTGCGCGGCATCGCACGGATGGTCGAAGAAGACAAGTACTGCATCGACATCCTCACCCAGGTCTCGGCGGCGACGAAGGCGCTCGAGACGGTGGCGCTCAACCTTCTCGGTGATCACCTGAACCACTGCGTCGCAGAAGCCAGTGCCGAGGGTGGCCCGGTCGCGGCGGAGAAGATCCGTGAAGCCAACGAGGCCATCGCCCGCCTCGTGCGTTCCTGACCTTGACGACGAAGGAGTAAGAGCATGAACAACGACAATCGCAACGAACTGGGGCTGAAGGGTGCCGGGGCGGGGTGCACCTGCTGCGCGCCCGCTACTATCGCGCCCAGCACCCCTGCATCCGCGGAGACGAAGCCGACGGACGCCACGGTGACAGCCGAGGTGTTCGTGTCGGGCATGACCTGCTCGCATTGCGTCAGCAGCGTCACCGAAGTGATCGCGGCGATCGACGGCGTCGATGACGTCTCGGTGGAGCTGAACGTGGGTGGCGCCTCCCGCATCAAGATCCGCAGTTCCGCGCCGATCACCAACGCGAGAGTCCAGTCCGCCGTGGAAGAGGCCGGGTACGCCCTGGTTCCCGCGTCGTCATGACCGTGGGTGATGTCGAACTCGACATCAGTGGGATGACGTGCGCGTCGTGCGCGACGCGCATCGAGCGCAAGCTCAACAAGCTCCCCGGAGTAGAGGCGACCGTGAACTACGCGACCGAGAAGGCTCGGGTGCGCGGCGACGATATCGACCCTGCCGCTCTGATCGCCACGGTCGAGTCGGCCGGGTACAGCGCCTCGCTTCCATCGCCTCCCGTTGTCGATTCGACCGATGACGGCACCGTGCCGGTGGATCCCGAGCTCGTCTCGCTGCGTCGGCGCTTGCTGATCAGCGCCGCGCTGTCGGTGCCGGTCGCGCTCATGTCGATGATCCCGGCGTTGCAGTTCGAGTACTGGCAGTGGCTGGCACTCACGCTGACAGCCCCGGTGGCGGTGTGGGGCGCCTGGCCGTTCCATCGGGCAGCCGCGGTGAACGCCCGCCACGGAGCGGCGACGATGGACACCCTGATCAGCGTCGGGGTGATCGCGGCGTTCGGATGGTCTCTGTACGCCCTGTTCTTCGGCGGCGCCGGCGTGCCCGGCATGACGATGACCTTCACACTTTTCGGCGCTCCGCAGGTCGGCGGCCATGAGATCTACCTCGAGGTCGCCGCGCTGGTGACCGTGTTCCTTCTCGCGGGACGCTACGCGGAAGCCCGCGCCCGCAAGTCGTCCTCCGAGGCGCTGCGGGCGCTGCTGGAGCTGGGTGCGCGAGATGCCGTGCGAGTCGTCGACGGCGCGGAGCAGCGCATCCCGGTCGACCAGCTCGTCGTCGGCGACACCGTGCTGGTGCGACCCGGTGAGAAGATCCCGTCGGACGGCCCGGTCATCGATGGGTCTTCGGCAGTCGACGCAAGCATGCTCACCGGAGAATCGGTGCCGGTCGAGGTGGGCGTGGGCTCCCGTGTGGTCGGCGCGACCGTCAACGCCAGTGGGCGCCTCGTCGTGGAGATCACGCGGGTCGGTGCCGATACCGAGCTGGCGCGGATGCGGCGGCTCATGGAGGACGCGCAGACCGGGAAGGCACGAGTGCAGCGCCTCGCTGACCGTGTGTCGGCGATATTCGTGCCGGTCGTGATTCTGCTGTCCATCGCTGCGTTCGTCGGCTGGATGATTGCCGGAGGCAGCCTGGAACTCGCATTCACCGCAGCCGTAGCGACCCTCATCATCGCCTGCCCCTGCGCTCTGGGCCTCGCGACACCGACCGCGCTGCTGGTCGGCACGGACGCGGCTCGCAGATGGGCATCCTCATCCGCCGGGCCACAAGTGCTGGAGCAGACGCACGACGTCGACATCATCGTCTTGGACAAGACAGGCACGGTGACCACCGGCACCATGGTGGTGTCCGCAGTCCACCCCGCGGCGGGCGTCACCAGGGATGAACTGCTCGCCGCCGCGGCGGCGGTGGAGTCCGGGTCGGAGCATCCCGTCGCCAGGGCCATCGTGGCCGAAGCCAGTCCGGTCGCGGCAGCCGAAAAGTTCGATTCGCATGCCGGCTTCGGTGTGCAGGGGATAGTCCGTGGTTCGCTCGTCGTCGCTGGCCGACCCTCCTGGCTACGGGAGCAGTGGGGCATCCGCGCCGAAGGCGGGCGGCAGAGCATTGCCGATGTCCTCGCGGACGGTGGTGCGACCGTCATCGCAGTCAGCCGGGATGGGAGCCACCTGGGTGCCATCGCAGTGGCTGACACCGTCAAGCCCACCAGCGCCGAGGCTGTTGCCCGCTTCCGCGCGCTGGGCATGACGTCGATTCTCCTCACCGGAGACAATGAGGGCGCCGCTCGGCATATCGCCGCCCAGGTCGGCATCGACGAGGTGCGTTCGGGCGTCACCCCGGCCGGCAAGCTCGACACGGTGCGTCAGCTGCAGGAGCAGGGCCACGCTGTCGCGATGGTCGGCGACGGCGTCAACGACGGCGCGGCCCTCGCTGCGGCGGACCTGGGCATCGCCATGGGTGGAGGCACAGATGCTGCGATCGCGGCCAGCGACATCACCGTCGTTTCCGGTGACCTGCTGGTCGTCGCCGCCGCGATGGCTTTGTCATCGGTGTTCGTCGTCACCAACAGCTTGCGACTGCGCGGGTTTCTTCCGATTCCACCGAGCCTGTTGACACTCGCCGACGAAGACTCGCGCGCCCCCGCTCGGGTCTAGCTGTATGAGGCCAGGACGTTGTTGACGCGAATTGGTACGAGCGTGGCCGGCGGCTGACCGTCCGCGGCACCGTGCGGGCGGTGGTAGTTGTCGTGCAGGTTCCAGCGCTCGAGGGCGTTGGCGCGTTCGTCTTCTGAGGTCCATGTCCGTGCATAGAGGAACTCTTCGGCAAGGATCCGGTTGTACCGCTCGATGCTCCTATGTTCGTCAAGTGCTGATTTGGGGCAGATTGGCGTAGATCTCGCGGGCTATGAATCTCTTCAGGCAGCGGATGATCTCGCGTTTGCTGAGACCTTCGGCGGTGCGGCGTTCGACATAGGCCCGGGTCGGTTCGTGTCGGCGCATTCGGACGATCGTGATGATGTAGAGCGCGCTGTTGGCGGCGCGGTCTCCACTTCGGGAGAGGCGGTGTCGGCCGGTGGTCCGGCCGCTCGAGGCGGGCTGGGGTGCGACGCCGCAGAGTTTCGCGAAGGCTGCCTCGCTTCGGATCCTGCCGGGGTTGTCTCCGACAGTGACCAGGAACTGGCCGGCGATCTCGGTGCCGACCCCATGGAGTGCGACGAGGTCGGGAGCCGCTTCGTTCACGAGTGCTGCGATCTGGGCGCTCAGCTGTTTCGCTTCGTCGTCGAGCGCCTTCCAGCGGCGGGCCAGGTCTCGCAGCGAGAGCTTGGTTGCGGCCATGTGCATGCGCTCGGGGGTGGCGGTGAGCGAGAGCAGGTCATCGGTCTCAGGGCGTAGCCGCAGGCATCTGTTCACGAGCGTGCGCTTGGTGAGATCGACCAGCTCGTCGCGGAGTTGCGAGGGTGCGCCGATCATTACCCCGAACAGGGTGTTGAACGCCTGCGTGCGCGCCTTCACCGCGCTGGCTCGCGTGACGCGGAGGGTGCGGATCACCTCAACGATCCCGGACTTGCTCTTCGGGATCGCGGTGGAGGTCTCACCAAGGACGGCTCGTGCGATCTGCTCCGCGTCGAGCCTGTCGGACTTGCCGTCCATGCGCCGGGCGAGACGGTTGGGGCGGTTCACCTCGACGACCTGCTCGCCGTGCTGTGCGAGCTCGCGAGCCAATGCCGCTCCGAACGACCCGGTGCTCTCAACTCCAATCGATCGCAGGTCTCCGTAGCCGCGCATCCATGCATGCAGGGCGGTGTATCCGGGGCCGGTCGCCGGGAACTCGTGGTGCCCAAGTAACCGGCCGTGGTCGTCGATCGTGGCGGCGTAGTGGGTGTGCTTGTGCGTGTCGACCCCGCCGATGACGGTGACAGGCTCAATGAGACTTGTCATGCTGGGAGGGCTCCTTCCGTGCTGCTGAACCGGGATGGTCGGAGCGAGCCGGTCGGGCGGAGCGACAAGTCTGTGACGGGGCTTCTAGTCCAAGCTCCTATCAGGTCAGTTCGGCCCGGCCGGCACGCCCCCGGATGCTGCGCCGGACCCGATCGACAAATCGAACGAAGGACACCGTGGTCATACCTTGGCCGGGGTCAGATCGAACCCGACGCAGCACCACGACAAGTCTTCACAGATCTTTCCGTTGTGGCGGGGCGTGTAGGGCGTGATCCGTTGGTGCCGCGACCCGGCCAGTGCATCGGCGAACGCTGAGGCGCGGTAACAGGATCCGTTGAGTTCCTAAGGGATGTCAAGCGGCGGTGTGCTGGGTAGCCTTGGGCTGGGACGGGCCGGTTGATGGAGCGCGTTGCGACTCCTTGCTTCGCCGGCTCGTTCTTGTC
>JAUHYM010000179.1 GCA_030426515.1 Actinomycetes bacterium | reverse complement strand
CGACGGTGACATCGCCGTCGGCGACATCGAGGCCGCTGGGCTCGACGGACACCGGTTCGACGTCGTCCGCCCCCATCAGGGCGCCTTCTGATGGCCACACACGAGCCAGAGTAGGCGCGGACGCGCGCTGTTCGGGGATCCCTGGCCGGGTTTCGTCGGATTCGACACGCGGGCATGGCCAGGGCTTTGTGCGGCGCCGCTTCCTCCCCACCTCCGCGACGCCGGCAGCTGTCCACACATCGGATGCGCCGGACGCCCCCGACCGGCGCTGTCGGGATGATGGAGTCATGACCGCGCCGCACTCGTCCGCCTGGGCGTACGACATCCTTCCCACCCCGATCGGGCCGACCCTCGCCGTGGTCTCCGGCAGAGGGCTGCGCGTACTCGCGGTGACCGACGGCGACCCGCAGCATGAGCTCGAGCGCGTCGCGCTCGAGCTGCGTGCGCTGCCCGATCGCGCGCCGGCGGCTCTCGACCCGCTGCGACGGCAGCTCGAGGAGTACTTCGACGGTGCGCGCACCCGCTTCGACATCGAGATCGACTGGGCAGGGAGCACGGGCGTGCGTCGCGCCGCGCTGCAGGCGATCTGCGACATCCCGTACGGGGAGACGGCCGGGTACGGCGAGGTCGCCATCACCGCGGGCGCGCCCCGCGCGGCCCGCGCGGTGGGCACCGCCTGCGCGACGACACCCATCTCGGTGGTCGTTCCGGTCCACCGCGTCATCCGCGCCGATGGGACGCTGGGCGAGTACGGCGGCCGGCCGGAGGTGAAGCGGTTCCTTCTCGACCTCGAGCAGACTCACCGCCCGATCGCGTCGGAGCACGCGACGTAGAATCATCGGTGCGGCACCGGGCCGCGGGACCGAGCCGAGGGAGGCGATACGACGTGGTCGACCACGGGGCATCGCCGAATGACGACGATCACGACCTGCTGGCGCGCGCCGTCGCTGACCTGGCGGCCGCCTCGCAGCTGCCGGTCGCTTTCGGGGGGCTGGAGTCGGCGGGCGCAGTGACCGTCACCGCGGTCGTCGGCGGGCGCACGCGCAGCCTCCACGGTCTGCGCATCCTCCCCAGCCGCGGGCTGGGCGGCCGCGCGATGGTCGAACACCGGCCGCGGCTGACGGCCGACTACGCGACATCCCGTCAGATCACGCACGACTACGACACCCAGATCCTCGGCGAGGGGATCTCGGGCCTCATGGCCGTGCCGGTGCTGGTCCACGGCGCGACGCGCGCGGTGCTGTACGGCGGGTCGCGCGGGGGATCGGGCGAGGTCTTCAGCACCCCGGCGCTCGAGATCGCACGCTCACTCTCGACCGAGCTGCAGGTCCGCGACGAGGTGCGGCGGCGACTCGCCGCGACCACGCCGGCGGACCACGGCGAGCTCGCCCCGGCGCAGCGCGAGCACCTGCGGGAGGGATACGCGCAGCTGCGCGCGCTGGCGGCCTCGATCGACGACCCGACAGTGCGCGAGCAGCTCGAGGGCATCCAGCGCCACCTCGCCGCCGTGACCGCCGACGCACCCGGCGCAGCACTCGACGACGTGCACCTGACCCCACGCGAGACCGACGTCTTGGCCTGCGCCGCCCTGGGATACACGAACCAGCAGGTGGCCGAGGCGCTGCAGCTGCGAGAAGGCACCGTCAAGGCGTACCTCGGGTCGGCGATGAGCAAGCTCGATGCCTCGACGCGGCACGCCGCCGTCGCGCACGCCCGGCGTGCGGGCCTCCTGCCCTGAGCCACGGGCACGGCGCCCTGTCGCTGTCCGCATCGCGTCAGTAGGGTGTGTGCATGGCCCGACGCATCGTCCATCAGCTCGTCGACGACCTCGACGGAACCGTCCTCGAGGTGGGCGCGGGCGAGACCGTGCTGTTCTCGCTGGATGGCACCGCCTACGAGATCGACCTCACCGACGAGAACGCCGCCGCGCTGCGCGAGACGCTGGACCCGTACATCGGCGCGGCCCGCTCCGTCTCGGCACCGCGCGCCACGAGCCGCCCCGCGCGCACGCAGCGGCGGTCCGGGCAGCGCGACTACGCCCCGATCCGGGAGTGGGCGCGGAGCAACGGCTACGAGGTGAACGAGCGCGGACGGGTCCCGCAGTCGATCGTCGACGCCTACGACGCGGCGCACTGAGCGCCTGCCCCCTCAGCCCAGCACGTCGCGGCGCCGCAGGGCGATGACGGCGACGGCGATCAGCAGTGCCGCGCCGCCCCACAGGAGCGCGAGCCCCGCGGGATCGAAGCCCTCCTGCAGGGGGGACCGTCCGTAGGCCCAGTGCATCGGCGACCACACCCGCAGCGGCTCCAGGTCGTCGCTGTTGTTGGCCGCGGCCTGGAGCGCGAATCCCGCGACGGCGATGGCGGCGCCCGTCCCCGTCGCCCAGATGCGCCGACCGGTCAGCGCGCCCGCGGCGAGCGCGGCGGATCCCGCCAGCATCCCCAGTCCGGTCCAGGCGAGCACCTCGGCCACGAGGTGGACAGGGTCCAGATCGAGCTGCGAGGGTGCGTCGATGGCCCAGATCAGTCCGTAGCCGGCCACGCCGACCGCGAGCACCCGCACGAGCACGGCAGCCGCGCTCTCGAGCCCGTACTGGGCGCGTCCCACCGCATGCGCCAGGGTGAGCTCGAGCCGACCGGACTCCTCCGCACCGGCGATCGCCGCCGACCCCCACCCGACGGCGGCGATCGTGAGCAGAGCGAACCCGATCAGGCCGAAGAAGGTGGCGTGGGTGTAGCCGGCGCCGCTGGTGATGTCGTCGTAGTTGAGCGTGTTGATCAGCTCTGGGGGCAGCGAGTCCAGCATCCCGGCGAGCTCGGGAGAGTTCATCGACGGATACAGCGGCAGATACAGCAGGATCACCGCGGCGACCCCCACGATCCAGCCGCCCAGCGCGCGCCATCCGGCGCCCAGTGACTGACGCAGGATCGGCACCGGCCCCCGCGCGATCGGGCGTGGAGGGCTCATGCGCGGTCCTCTCCCCGGTGGTACAGCGCGAGCACCGACTCTTCGAGGTCGGGCTCCTCGATGGTGACCTCTGCCACGCGGTACTGCGCGAGGGCCTTCACGAGAGCATCCACCTCGCCGCGCACGGTCGCCTCGGCCAGCGCACCGTCCGAGGTGACGCGCACGTCAACCCCGTCCAGACCGGGGATGCCGCGCAGAGCACGGTCGATCGCCTCCGGCGCGGCGTCGGTGATGGTCGCCCGCAGCCGACGCACGCTCGCCGCGCGCAGCGACGCCACGTCGCCCTCGGCGACCAGTCGCCCCTCGGCGAGCACGGCGACCCGGTCGGCCGCCTGCTGCACCTCGCTGAGCACGTGGGAGCTGAGCAGCACGGTCTGGCCGCCGTCTCGCGCCTCGCGGACCATCTCGAGGAACGTCCGCTGCACGAGCGGGTCGAGGCCGCTCGTGGGCTCGTCGAGGATGAGCAGCTCGGGACGATGCATGAACGCCTGCACGAGCCCGAGCTTCTGCTTGTTCCCCTTCGAGAGCGTGTGGACCTTCCGCTGCAGGTCGAGTCCCAGCCGATCGGCGATGTCGTGCATGGTCGAAGGCGACGTCTCGCCGCTGATCGCGGCGAGCTGGCGAAGCATCGTCTCGCCGCGCATCCTGCCGTGGAGTCGCAGCTCGCCCGGCACGAACCCGATCCGGCGGCGCAGCGTCGCCCCACCCATGCGCGGCGCGACGCCGAGGACGGCGATCTCTCCGGCGCTGGGCCGGATGATGTCGAGGAGGAGGCGCAGCGCCGTGGTCTTGCCCGCGCCGTTTGGCCCGATCAGGCCGTGCACCGTGCCGGGTGCGACCTCGAGGTCCAGCCCGTGCAGCGCGGTGTGCGAGCCGTATCTCTTCGACAGACCGATGGCCTGGATGGCCGGCGTCATCGTCGGACTCCTTCCCCGCATGATCGCCGCGGTGATGCGAACGTGGGAATCTCCTGACAATGACCGTACTGCGCCGCCTGTGACTTGCGCGCGGACGACACTCTCGGAATCGTGGCCGACTCCACGTCCTCCAGGAAGGGAGAGCCCATGCTCACGCTCACCGAGAACGCGGCCACCGCGGTCAAGTCGATCGTCTCGCAGCTGCCCCAGCCCGGCGAAGGGGGCCTGCGCATCCGCGACACGGGCACACCCGACACCGGCTTCGAGCTCGCCGTCGTCCCCACCCCCGAGCCGGCCGACCAGGTCGTCGAGGCCGAGGGCGCGCGCGTGTTCCTCGACGAGGGCGCCGGCGTCGCACTGGGCGATCGCGTGCTCGACGCGCAGATCGCCGAAGACGGCGGCGTGCGGTTCGCGCTGGCCGCTCAGGCCTGACCTCGCGACTCTGAGAGCCCCGGCGACCGACGTGTTCGGCCGCCGGGGCTCTTCGTCTGCGCGCGCCCGCACCCCGCGGTGTGCCCGACGCCCCGGGATAGGCTGGAGGGTGCGCCCCCGTAGCTCAGTGGATAGAGCGTCGGTTTCCTAAACCGTGCGTCGCAGGTTCGAGTCCTGTCGGGGGCACTGTCCGCGTGCGGCGGCCTACCGGAAGTCGCGGGAGCGGTGCGCGATCGCGACCTGCAGGTCCTCGAACCTGTCGGCGAGCAGGTTGGTGACGCCCTCGACGGAGCGCTCCAGCATTCCCCGGACGATGAGCGCGGGCGCGTCTCGCGCGATGCGCCGGTAGCGGTTCCACACGCCCACCGAGCAGATGACGTTGACCAGCCCGTGCTCGTCCTCGAGGTTGAGGAACGTGACGCCGGAGGCCGTCGCCGGGCGCTGACGGTGCGTGACCAGGCCCGCCACCTCGACCCGCCGCCCGGTCTCGTGGGTGCGCAGCCCCTGTGAGGTGACCACGCCGCGTGCATCGAGCGCGCCACGCCAATGGGTCATCGGATGGTCGTCCGTCGAGACGCCCGTCGCCCACAGGTCCGAGGCCAGCACCTCGTAGGACGACGGGTCGGTGAACAGCGGAGGCTGCACCGCGATGGTCGTATCGGGAAGGAAGCGGGCACGGTCCTGCGCTGCCGCCCCTGCCAGCCAGATCGCCTCGC
>JAUHYM010000013.1 GCA_030426515.1 Actinomycetes bacterium | reverse complement strand
CCACATCGTCGCCCTGCGCGCCGGAGGCGACGGTCTCGACGAACGGGTAGAGGTTGACGATCACGAGATCGAACGGGGCGATCTGCAGGTCGGCGAGCTGCTGCTCGTGGCTCTCCAGACGCAGATCCGCGAGCAGCCCCGCGTGCACGCCCGGGTGCAGGGTCTTGACCCGCCCGTCGAGCGACTCGGGGAACCCGGTGACACTGGACACGTCGGTCACCGCGTGACCGGCATCCCGGATCTTCGCGGCGGTCGAGCCGGTCGACACGATCTCGACACCGGCGGCGGCGAGCGCCGCGGCCAGGTCGAGCAGCCCCTCCTTGTCGCTGACCGAGACGAGGGCGCGCCGGACGGGCACGGTGTCGCGGTCACGGTACAGGGCGGGATCGTGGCTCGGGCCGGCCATAGGGGAGCTCCTCTGGGTGGGTGCGGGGGGCGGATCAGGGGACGGATGCGGCGGCGGCCAGGTCGAGGTCGCCGTCGGCGATGCGGCGGACGACGTCGATCAGCAGGCGGCGCTCGACGGGCTTGATGCGCTCGTGGAGCGTGCGCTCGGTGTCGTCGGTCTCGATCGGGACCCGCTCCTGCGCGAGGACGGGACCGGTGTCGACGCCCGCATCGACGATGTGGACGGTGGCGCCGGTCTGCGCAGCCCCCGCGGCGAGCGCGTCGCGCACACCGTGCGCGCCCGGGAACTCGGGAAGGTACGCGGGATGGGTGTTGATCATGCGGGGCGACCACACGTCGACGAGCCCCGCCGGGAGGACCCGCATGAGTCCGCTCAGGACGACCAGGTCGGGCCGCCACACCTCGAGCTGCGTGGCCAGCTCCTGCGCCCAATCCTCGCGCGACGGGAACTGCTCCCACGGCACCATGAAGGTGGGGATGCCGAACGCCTCGGCGTGGAGGAACCCCTCGGCCTCTCGGTCGCCGCCGACGGCGATCACCCGGGCGGGGAAATCGGGCTCGCTCACGGCCTCGAGGAGGGCACGGAGATTGGATCCGGTGCCCGAGATGAGGACGACGATCGTGAGCACGCGCTCAGTCTACCGGCGGCAGCGGGCGGGGCCTGTGCCGCCCCAGTGTGGCGGGGTCGACGTCGTCGTCGGCGGGCGCCCCCGTGCGGGTCTCAGGCGCATCCGCACCGGTGTCGGCGGGGTCGACGTCGGCCGTCGCGAGTTCGTCCGTCACGAGCTCGTCCGTCTCGAGGGCGTCGGTCTCTGCGGCGTCGGTCTCTGGGGCGTCGTCCAGGGGCGCGGTCGCGATCTGATCTGCGTCTCGGCCACCGGAGCCGGCCGGGGCCATCCCCCGCACGGCGCTCGTCGCACCGGGGCGGCGCCCTACGGCATCCGCCCCCACGGCGACCGCCGCGCCCGGACGCTCGTCGACGACGGGCTCTTCCTCGTCGCCTGTCGCCGTCGCGGGGGCATCCCCTTCCGCATCGGCGACATCGAGCGCGTCGGTCCGTGACGTCGCACCGCCGCGCGGCTGCCAGCGCGGCGAGAGCAGCAGGATCGCCGCCCCGACGAGCACCTCGAGCCCGACGGCGAGCGCGACCGGGCCGGGGTCGGGGCCGACCACGGTGAAACGCCCGGGCCCGATCCCGCCCGAGGCGGCGGCCGCGAGCGCGGCCGTCACCGCAGCCGCGAGCACCGCGGTGGCGCCGGCGAGCACGAGTCGGGGAGCCACGGGCTCGGCGCCGGGGGCGGCATCCAGCGCCCGCACGAACCGCGAGCGCTGCGCCCATCCGGCGAACCCTCCCGCGGCGACCGGAAGAAGCACGACCAGCAGCAGCCAGCCTGAGACGGTCTCGGGGAGCGCACCGAGAACGGGGATGCCGGGTACGACGCCCAGCTGCGTCCCGACCGGCCCGACGGTCGTTCCGGTGCCGATCGCGAAGCCCGGTCCCGCGATCCACGCCACACCCCAGACGATCAGCGTGGGGAGGTAGGCGAGCGTGGCGAGCGTCGTGATGATCGCGCCCAGCACGTCGAGGTGCGCTGCCTCTGACAGCGCGATGATCTCGCCGCCCCCGGCGAGGACGGCGACCGCCACGAGCGCCGCACCGAGCCCGACCAGCGCGACGACGACCATCGCCGTCCCTCGCGCGACCAGGCCCGGGACGACACGCCACGCCGGCGCCCCGTCGTCGATGCGCGCGCGCAGCGCGTCGAGGGTGCCGCCATCGCCGGCCGTCCATCCCGCCGCGACCGCACCGATTAGCGCGGCGACGACGTAGAGGGCGGCGGGGATCGCGATCGCCTGCCACAGCTCGGGCTGCGCGACGGGGTTGACCGTGGTCACGGCGACGCCGGCGGCGGCTGCGCCGTAGACCAGTCCGCCGACGATCACCCCCGGGATCCACGCGTGCGCCCCGGCGGCGCGCACCCCGGAGCGGGCGGCGAACACCGCCGTGAAGACGGCGAAGCCCAGCGGGGCCAGCGACAGAGTGAAGGATGCCGCCTCGGCGGGGATCCCCACCGCGGCGGCGTACCCGTCGGCCAGGGTGATGGGCAGCGGCACGAGGTTGCCCAGCTGCCAGACCGAGGCCGCCGAGACCCACAGCAGGTTCCACTGCGCGGGGTCCCCGTTGCCGAACAGGAAGAGCGCGGTGATCGCGGCGAGCGCAACGGCCAGCCCCGCGGCCGCCGCGACGACGGCATCGAAGGCTGCCAGGAGGGCGACGGTCAGGCGATGCATGCGGCTTCGACCCTACCCAGCCGACGTGGACGAATCCCGATGGCGCGCAGGTCGCTCCGGCACGCGCCGTCGACCTATCCCCCGGAGCCTGGCGCGGGCGATCAGGGCGCGCCGCGCCAGGCGCCCGCGGAGGGGATATCGCCGTCGAACAGCTGGGAGAGGCTCGCCAGTGTGAACCCGCGGTCTCGCAGCCCGGTGATCACGTCGGGCGTCATCCGCACCGACTGCTCGTGCGTGTCGTGGAACAGGATGATCCCGCCCGGGCGCGCGTCCTCGACGGCGACTCGCTGGATCTCGGTCGCCAGCCCGCCGGCCCAGTCGCGGGTGTCGACGTTCCACAGGATCGCGGGCTGCCCGGCGACGGCGAGGACCTCGGCGTCGAACTCGCCGTAGGGCGGGCGGAACGTCGACACGGACTGGCCGGACAGGTCTCGCAGCAGGGCGCGCGTGCGCGAGAGCTGACGCTCGATCTGCTCGGGCTCGAGGCTCGGGAGCGACGGGTGGTCCCACGTGTGGTTGCCGACGAGGTGCGCTTCGGCGGCGATTCGCCGGACCATGTCGGGGTTGCCGGCGGCGTACTGCCCCAGCACGTAGAACGCGGCGGTCGCCCGCTCGTCGCGCAGCGTGTCGAGGAGCGTGCCGGTGAAGCCCGACGGGCCGTCGTCGTAGGTGAGCGCGACGCACGGCGCGAGGTCGCAGTCGACCCACTCGCGCGAGGCGGGAACGGCCGGGGGCCCTGCGTACGGCTGGGCGGACGCGGCCAGGACGCGCCTGCCCATGTCGGTCAGCAGCGGCTCTGCGACCACCGCGGGAACGGCGACGGGGAGCGGCTCGGTGGTCGTGGCCACGCCGAGCTCTGCCAGCTCCGGCGCGGTGAAGCCCGGGGCGATCGTGAAGACCATCTCCCCGCCGCGGGCGACCGTCGTCTCGAGGCCCGCGCGGATCGCGGCGATCTGGGCGTCGTCGCCCGCGCTCGCGTCGCGCAGGCTCAGCGCCCCGGCATCCCGGCGCAGCGCGTCGATGACGTCGGCGCTCAGACGCGCGGCCGCGCCCTCGGCCCACAGATCCTGCGCGGTGGAGACCTCGCCGGTGGCCGTGTCGGCGTACCGCAGCACGGTGACATCCCCGGTGACCGCCTCCTGCGAGCCGCTGACCACCCGCATCCGCTGTGCGAGGAAGGCGCCCGCAGCGACCACGACATCGCAGACGATCGCGGTTCCCACGCCGCCGGGCGGTCCGGTCTCGGGCGTCGCGAGGATGTCGACGGCCGCCCACGCGGTCGACCCGGCGAGGCACCCGCGGTCACCGAGGCCCGCACCCGGCGCGAAGACCTCCGGCGCGTAGCCGCCGCCTGCGGCATCCTCTTGATCGGCGATCGCGCGGTCGAGGGTTCGCTGGGTGGCGCGGTTGAACGCGGCCACGTCCTCCCCGCGGCCGGGGAGGAACACCGCACGGGCCGCGAGAGCCACCGTGTCGTTGCGGATCCGCAGCGCGGTGAGCGTTTCGGCGAGTGCCGGATCGGCGGCGGCGTCGAGCGCCTGCGGCGCGTCGACCACATGGACGGCGGCGGGCGCCCAGGCCGCGGGAGCCCAGGCGAGGTCGGCGACCGGGGCGCATCCTACGAGCATCCCGATGAGCGCGATCCCGGCACCGAGGGTCCGTCGCCGTCCGCCGCGGCCTGCGGGCGACACGCCGCCTGCCTCCGCGCGACGTCTCATCGGATCGCCTCGAGCAGCTCGCCGATCGAGGGACGGTATGCCGCCGCCTCCTCCGGTGTCGCGGCGCTCTCGACCGCAGCGTGCACCCGCACCACGCCCTCGGGGGTCTGCACCACCGCCAGCACGGCGCCGTCGGCCTGATCGACGTGTGTGACGGTCAGCTCCGACGCCAGCACCTCGCGCCGCACGGGCGAGGCGGGGTCCTGCGAATCGCCGATCACGGTCGCCGGCGCGTCAGCGGTGAGCTCGACCTCGGCCGAGAGCGCGCCGTCGGGCGTACGGACAGTGATCGCCGCGTCGCCGGCGCGCACTACCACCCACCCCTCGGGCACGAGCACCGAGGCGCTCCCGGCATCGGACGCGAGCGGATAGGCGGTCGCCCCGTCGGCGGCCTCCGAGGCGAGGTTCGCCAGCGACGGTGGCACGGCGACCACGAGCGCGAGCGCGCAGAACAGGGCGACGAGCACGCCGCCCGCCCAGGCCGCAACCCGCACGACGCCGCTCTCGCGGGTGGCTGCGGGCATGGCTCCTCCGGTCCGGCGCGCGATCGGGCCGGCGCGATTCCATGATCGGGCTGCGCGCAGCGGCGCCGCAACAGGCGCGCCCGGTGGCGCGTGTTGCGGCGCGGTCAGGATGCCGCGGGCCGCGGCATCCTGCGCTCAGTCCTCGTGCGGCTCGAGGACGAAGATCGCGATCTGGCGATCGGTCTTGGTCTGGTAGACGTCGTAGTCGGGCCACACCTCGGCTGCGCGCCCCCACCACACGGTGCGCTCCTCGCCGGACAGCTCCCGCGCGGTGTAGTCCTTCTTGACCCCGCCGTCCTGCAGCTCGACGTGGGGCTGGGCGCGCATGTTGCCGGCCCACGCGGGCTCGTCGGGGGCACCGCCCTTCGACGCGACGACGGCGTACTCGCCCTCGTGCTCGACGCGCATCAGCGCCGTCTTCCGCAGCGCGCCGCTCTTCGCGCCGACCGTCGTCAGCACGATGATCGGCACCCCGCGCAGCAGGTTCGCCTCGGTCCCTCCCGAGGCCTCGAACTTCTCGGCCTGGGTGCGGGCCCAGTCAGAGGTGGACGGCTTGTACTCTCCGGTCAGCGGCATGGTCTCAGCCTACGGCCGCGCGAGGGGCCTGGCGCCGTCGCGCGCGAACAGCAACGGGCGGATGCCGTGTGCGCAGCATCCGCCCGCTGAGCGCGCGCCGCGGCGCGCGACGATGTCAGAGCGACTCGATGATCTCTCGCATGAGCGAGGCGGTCTCGGACGGCGTCTTGCCGACCTTGACGCCGGCGGCCTCGAGAGCCTCCTTCTTCGCCTGCGCGGTCCCCGCCGAGCCCGAGACGATCGCGCCGGCGTGGCCCATCGTCTTGCCCTCGGGGGCGGTGAAGCCGGCCACGTAGCCGACGACCGGCTTGGTGACGTTCGCCTTGATGAAGTCGGCCGCGCGCTCTTCGGCGTCGCCGCCGATCTCGCCGATCATCACGATCGCCTTGGTCTCGGGGTCGGCCTCGAACGCCTCGAGCGCGTCGATGTGCGTGGTCCCGATGATCGGGTCGCCGCCGATGCCGATGCCGGTCGAGAAGCCGATGTCGCGCAGCTCGAACATCATCTGGTAGGTCAGCGTGCCCGACTTCGACACGAGGCCGATGGGGCCCTTGCCCGTGATGTTCGCGGGGGTGATGCCCACGAGCGACTCGTCGGGGGTGATGATGCCGGGGCAGTTCGGCCCGATGATGCGGGTCTTGTTGCCCTGCGCCTTGGCGTGCGCCCAGGCCTCGGCGGTGTCGCCCACGGGCACACCCTCGGTGATGACGACGAGCAGCGGGATCTCGGCGTCGATGGCCTCGACCATCGCCGCCTTGGTGAAGGCGGCGGGCACGAACGCGATCGACACGTCGGCACCGGTCTTCTCCATCGCCTCGGCGACCGAGCCGAAGACGGGCAGCTCGACGTCGGCGCCGTTGCGGTCCTTGTGCAGCACCGTTGTGCCGGCCTTGCGGGCGTTCACGCCGCCGACGACCTGGGTGCCGGCCTTGAGCATGAGCGCGGTGTGCTTGGTGCCCTCGCCGCCGGTGATGCCCTGGACGATGACCTTGGAGTCCTTGTTGAGGAAGATCGACATTGTTTTTCTTCAGTCCTTAGTCGAGATGCGGCGGGTCAGGCGTTCGCGAGCTCGGCGGCCTTGGCGGCGCCCTCGTCCATGGTTCCGGCCAGCGTCACCAGCGGGTGCGCGGCCTCTTCGAGGATCTTGCGGCCCTCGTCGACGCGGTTGCCGTCGAGGCGGACCACGAGCGGCTTCGACGCGGTGGCGCCGAGCTCGGCGAGCGCGCCCACGATGCCCTTGGCGACCGCGTCGCACGCGGTGATGCCGCCGAACACGTTCACGAACACGGACTTCACCTGCGGGTCGCCGAGGATGACGTCCAGGCCCGCGGCCATGACCTCGGCCGAGGCGCCGCCGCCGATGTCGAGGAAGTTCGCGGGCTTCACGCCGCCGTGGCTCTCACCGGCGTAGGCGACGACGTCGAGCGTCGACATGACCAGGCCCGCACCGTTGCCGATGATGCCGACCTCGCCGTCGAGCTTGACGTAGTTGAGGTCGTTCTCCTTGGCCTTGGCCTCGAGCGGGTCGGCAGCGGCCTTGTCTTCGAGCAGCGCGTGGTTCTGGTGACGGAACTCGGCGTTCTCATCGAGCGACACCTTGCCGTCGAGAGCGATGATGTCGCCCGCGCCGGTCTTCACGAGCGGGTTGACCTCGACGAGCGTCGCGTCCTCGCCCTTGTACACGTCGTAGAGCTTGACGAACACGTCGGCGACCTTGGGGGCCAGCTCGTCGTCGAAGCGCGCGGCCTTGGCGATCTCGAGCGCCTTCTCGGCGGTGATGCCCTCCTGCGGGTCGACCTCGACGCGCGCCAGCGCCTCCGGCTTCTCGACAGCGAGCTGCTCGATCTCCATGCCACCCTCGACCGAGCACAGGCTCAGGTACGACCGGTTGGCGCGGTCCAGCAGCACCGAGAAGTAGTACTCCTCGGCGATGTCGGCGCCGGCGGCCACCATGAGCCGCTTGACCACGTGGCCCTTGATGTCGAGGCCGAGGATGGCCTGTGCCGCCTCGTACGCCTCGTCGGGGGTCTTGGCGACCTTCACACCGCCGGCCTTGCCGCGGCCTCCGGTCTTGACCTGGGCCTTGACGACGACGACACCGCCGATCTTCTCCGCCGCCGCCTTCGCCTCCTCAGGGGTGTCGGCGACGATGCCGGCGAGCACCGGCACCTCGTACTTCTCGAAAAGATCGCGTGCCTGGTACTCGTAGAGATCCATAGTGTCCTTCGCTGGGGCGAACGGGATGACGCGGACAATGCGCCGGGATGTCTTGACGTCGAGATAATCTCGACCGAGAACACAGCCTACTACCGCAACCTGTGCGTCCCGAATCCTCCGAGGCCGCACCGCGGTACAGCTGAGCGTGCAGCACCGCGGGTTAGGCTCGGATCGTGAGCGAGATGGCGACCCCGTCCGCGGCCCAGGCCGCGGTCGTCTCGGCCGCGCTCGAGCTGTTCGCCACGCAGGGCTTCGAGGCGACGTCGGTCGAGCAGATCGCGCAGGCGGCGGGAGTGAGCCGCTCGACCTTCTTCCGCCAATTCGGCGGAAAGGACGACGTCGTCTTCGCCGACCACGACCTGCTCCTGCAGTGGCTGCGCGAGTACCTGGCCCAGCCGCACGACGACCCGTGGGCGGCCGTGTGCGAGGCATCCCTGCATGTGTTCCGCCACTTCGCCGCCGACCCCGAGCTGGGGCGTCGCCGGTATCGCGTGGTGCGCGGGGTTCCCGCGCTGCGCGACCGCGAGATCGTCGCCGTCTTCGGCTACGAGCGCCTGTTCGACGAGTACCTGCGCTCGGCGCTGCCTGGCCTGGACCCGCTGGATGCGGTGAGCTTCGCGGCGATGGTCACCGCCGTGCACAACCATGTGCTGCGGCGCCTGCTGCGGGGCACCAAGCGCGTGCCGGTCTCGGTGCTGCGCGACGCGCTCGACGACGTGCGGCGCCGCTTCGGCGTGCTGCCCGAGGCCGACGCCGACGCCGACGAGGTCGTCGTCGCGGTGTTCCCGCGGCGGATGCCGGCAGCCGAGGTGTCGCGCCGCCTCGCCGCGCGCCTCGCCGACTGACGCCCCGCCCCGCGGCATCCCGTCGCTCCGGCCGCCCCGCCCCGCGGCATCCCGTCTCCCCCTCCCCCCGCCGAGGGCACACGATCCCGCCGAGGGCACACCCCGGCCGCGCCGATACGCCGTTCCCTCGGCGACAACGTGTGCCCTCGGCGACCCGGCAGCGAGATAACCCGGCCCCGCCGCACCGGACGGGTGACGGCGCCGGAGCGACAGCGATAAGGTCGCCGCATGACCGACGTGGACAGTCGCCCGACAGCGCCCTGGTTCGTCCGCTCCGCCGACGAGGTGGTCGCCGATCTCGGCACCGACCGCGCCGCCGGGCTCAGCTCCTCTCAGGCGGCGCGCCGCCTGACCGAGAGCGGCCCGAACGCCATTGCGTCGGAGCCGCCGCCCTCGGTGTGGCAGATCGCGCTGCGTCAGGCCGCCGACCCGATGAACGTGATGCTCGTCGCCGTGGCGATCATCAGCCTCATCATCGGTCAGCGCAGCGTCGGCATCCTCGTCGCGGGCCTCGTCATCCTCAACGTCGTGCTCGGCACGCGGCAGGAGATGAAGGCGAAGGCCTCGGTAGACGCGCTCTCGAAGATGCAGATCCCGCAGGCGAAGGTCACCCGCGACGGCACCCTGTCGCAGATCGATGCGACGACGCTCGTGCCCGGCGACATCGTCTCGCTCGAAGCCGGCGACATCGTTCCCGCCGATGCGCGCATCCTGCGGTCGGCGACGCTCGAGACGCAGGAGGCGGCACTCACCGGCGAGAGCGCCCCGATCGCGAAGGATGCCGGCACGCTCGACGACCCCGACACGACGCTGGGCGACCGGTCGAACATGGTCTTCCAGAACACGCAGGTCACCCGCGGCACGGCGACCGTGGCGATCACCGAAACCGGGATGCACACCGAGATGGGGCGCATAGCCTCGATGCTCTCAGCGGTCAAGCCCGCGAAGTCCCCCCTGCAGCGCGAGCTCGACGGACTGACCGGCGTGCTCGGGTGGATCGCCTGGGGCGCGGTGGCGATCATCGTCATCCTCGGGCTCGTGCGCGGCCAGGAGGTCGCATCCGTCCTGCTGCTGGGGATCTCGATGGCGATCTCGGCGATCCCGACCGGGCTTCCCACCTTCGTGCAGGCGATGCTGTCCTCGGGTTCGCGCCAGCTCGCCGAGCACAACGCGGTCGTCAAGAACCTGACGGATGTCGAGACGCTGGGCGCCACCAGCGCGATCAACTCCGACAAGACCGGCACGCTCACCATGAACGAGATGACGGTCGAGTCGCTGTACTACCTGGGCCAGTGGTACACCGTGTCGGGCAGCGGGTACGCGAAGACCGGCGACATCCGCGCGGCCGCCGGGCACCCGGTGCCCCCGTTCCGCCGCCTTGCCTACGGACTCTGCCTCTGCAGCGACGCCACGGTCTCGGATGACGGAGAGGTCGTGGGCGATCCCACCGAGGCGGCCCTGGTCGTCCTCGCCGCCAAGCTCGGGGTCGACGCCGACCTGAGCCGCGCCGAGTACCCGCGCCTGGCCGAGGTGCCCTTCGACTCGGAGTACAAGTTCATGGCGACCTTCCACCGGGTCGACCTGGACGGCGAGCCCACCCAGGGCGCGTTCGTGAAGGGCGGACCCGACGTCATCCTCGCGCGCTGCACGACCGCGGCCACATCGGACGGCGTCGTGCCGATCGATCAGCAGCGCGACGCGATCCTCGAAGCCAACCGGCACCTGTCCGAACAGGGGCTGCGCGTGCTCGCCTTCGCGTACCGCCGGTTCCCCGCCGACGCTCCGGCGCCCGCCGACCCGATGGCCGAGATCCAGGAGCTCACCTTCGTGGGCTTGGTCGGCATCATCGACCCGCTGCGGCCCTCCTCGAAGGAGGCCGTCCGCATCGCGCGGGAAGCGGGCATCGAGGTGCGCATGATCACCGGCGACCACGCGATCACCGCCGCCGCGATCGGGGCGAAGCTGGGTCTCGGATCGGGCGCCGCCAGCGGAGCCGAGATCCAGGCGATGAGCGACGAGGAGCTGACGGCGAAGCTGCCCGATCTCCACGTGTTCGGGCGCGTCACCCCGCAGGACAAGCTGCGACTGGCGCGCCTCATGCAGGAAGACGGCTCGGTGGTCGCGATGACCGGCGACGCGGTCAACGATGCGGCAGCGCTCAAGCAGGCCGACATCGGCGTGGCCATGGGGTCGGGGTCGGATGTCACGAAGCAGGCGGGACGCATGATCCTCGTCGACGACAACTTCGGGACGCTGGTGACCGCGGTGCGCCTGGGTCGCGCGATCTACGACAAGGTCCTGAGCTACGTGACCTTCCAGATGTCGCAGCTGCTGGGACTGGTGCTGCTGTTCCTGGTCGCGAGCGTCTTCAGTATCAACGACGGGGTGCCACTGACGCCGCTGATGGTGCTGTTCCTGAACTTCTTCGTCGTGCTCTTCCCCGTGATCGTGATCATGATCGACCCGCCCAAGGACGGGATCATGAAGCAGCCGCCGCGCGATCCGAAGCAGACGATCGCGAACCCCGCCGCGGTGGGCCGCTGGCTGCTGTACGGCATCGTGCTCTTCGCCGCGACAATCGCCCCGCTTCTCGTCTTCGCCGACCAGGCGAGCGCAACGGAGCCCAACGCGCCGGTGACCATGGCGTTCGTCGTCATGGCGTTCGCGTCGGTGTTCACGGGTCTCGTCATGCGACACGACCCCGAATCGGGCCTCGAGCCGCCGATCCTCGGCGCCGTCAAGTGGCTGTCCATCCCCCTCGCCCTCATCGTGGCGGCGGTGGAGCTCGACTTCCTCCAGGCCCTCGTGGGCACGACCGGGCTGAACGGCACCCAGTGGCTGATCTGCCTCGGCCTGTCGATTCTCGTGCCGGCGATCGTCGAGGTCGAGAAGTGGATCCGGCGAGCCCGTCTGCGGGCGCACGCCGCCGGATAGACCACCCCGCCACCCGAGACGTCCGCGCGACTCGCGAACATACCGCGCGGTCGGCATGCATCGACTCCCGCGAAGGGTGGCACTCAGTTCCTAGGCGAGAGACACCGAGTGTCAGTACACTGGATGCCGCGCGCAGCGATGCGCCCGCGAAAGGATCTGCGATGCCTGAGACCACCCCCTCTTCCCCGCGCTCCGGTCTGCCCGGAGACCGGGCCGACGCGTACACGGTGACCGAGCGCCTCGGCACCGACTACTACGCGGTGTTCGCCGACGTGGAGGGCGACGACCTCGACGTCTGGCGCCGCGCGCAGTCGTTCATCGATGAGGTCGGGCCGCGCATGAGCGACGCCTGGGATGCCGCGACCTACCCGTTGGACGTGGTCGCGCGGTTCGGCGAACTCGACCTGTTCACCGACGGCATCGATCACCCGGCGCTCACCCGCCTCTCGCCGCTGGCGGCGGGCCTGGTGAACATGGAGGTCTCGCGCGGTGACGGGTCGCTGGGCACCGTGCTCGCTGTGCAGGGCGGCCTCGCGCTGCGGACCCTCGCGCTGTTCGGCAGCCCCGCCCAGCAGGAGCGGTGGCTCGAGCCCCTCGCCCGCGCCGAGGTGCTGGGCTCCTTCGCGCTCACCGAGCCGGACCACGGCTCGGATTCGGTCGCGCTCGAGACCGTCGCACGCCGCGACGGCGACGAGTGGGTGATCAGCGGCGCGAAGAAGTGGATCGGCAACGGCGCCTCCGGGGGGATCACCTTCGTGTGGGCGCGCGTCGACGACGAGACCGACGACCTGCACGGCGCGGTCCGCTGCTTCGTCGTGGAGCAGGACACCCCCGGCTACACCGGCACGGTGATCACCGGCAAGGCGTCGCTGCGCGGCATCCACCAGGCGCACATCGCGCTGGACGACGTGCGCGTGCCCCTCGACGCGGTTCTCCCCGGAACGAAGAGCTTCAAGGACGCCTCGACCGTGCTGTACTCGACCCGCTCGGGTGTGGCCTGGTCGGCGCTCGGGCACGCGACCGCGTGCTACGAGGCGGCACTGTCGTACGCCCAGCAGCGGACGCAGTTCGGCAAGCCGCTCGCGAAGTTCCAGATGGTGCAGGAGCGCCTCGCGCAGATGCTCGAGGAGCTCACCGCGATGCAGCTCTACTGCCGACACCTCGCCGACCTCGAGGCTGCGGGCGGCCTGCGCCCCACGCAGGCGAGCCTGGCGAAGTACCACAACACCCGCGCTGCCCGTCGCATCGCGCAGACCGCGCGGGACCTGCTCGGCGGCAACGGCATCCTCCTCGAGAACGGCGTCATGCAGCACATGGCCGACATCGAGGCGATCCACACCTACGAGGGCACCGAGAGCGTGCAGGCCCTGCTGATCGGCCGCGACATCACCGGCATGGGCGCGTTCGCCTGACCTCCGCCGGCGTCAGCCGGTGGGCCCGGATCGCCGTAGATCGGGCCGCCAGGGACGCGCCCTGACAGACGCAGCGCCCGCGCGCAACCCCCACGCACCGTCGCCGACGCCCGCTAGTCTCGCGTTCATGGGCCTGTTCCGACGCACCCCCACCGAAGTCGAGCTGACGTCGCAGGACGTCGAACTCAGAGCCACGCGCGCCCCCTGGAGCCTGTGGGCCGACGGGTTCGGCAAGGTCGCGATCCGCGCGCTGCAGATCATCCTCGTCGTGATCGTGGCTGTGGGGGTGATCTGGGCGATCCAGACCCTCACCCTGATCACGATCCCCCTGGCGATCGCCCTGATCCTCGCCTCGGCGTTCGCCCCCGCGATGGGATGGATGAAGAGCAAGGGGATGCCGCCGCTGCTGGCGACCCTCATCTCGCTGCTGACCGCGGTGATCCTGCTGTCGCTGGTCGGCTGGCTCATCGTGTGGGCGGTGCGCGACCAGTGGGACGAGCTGTACACCTCCGCCGAGGAGGGCATCCGCAGCGTCATCGCCTGGATCAACACCCTGCCCTTCGCGCCGACCGACGCGCAGCTGGATGACTGGCTCGACCAGCTGCTCGACTTCATCACGAGCGCCCAGTTCGGCTCGGGCGCGCTCGCCGGCGTCGGCGCGGTCGCGAACTTCGTCACCGGGCTCGTGCTGATGATCGTCGTCCTGTTCTTCTTCCTGAAGGACGGCCCGCGGCTCTGGGAGTTCGTGCTGCGCCCGTTCCGCGGTGAGAACTACGTGCGCGCCGAGCGCATCGGCACCAAGACGGTCACGGTGCTCGGCTCGTACGTGCGCGGCACCGCGACCGTCGCGCTCGTCGACGCCGTCGGCATCCTCATCGGGCTGCTCATCCTGCAGGTGCCGCTGGCGATCCCCCTGGCGGTGCTGGTCTTCCTCCTGGCGTTCATCCCGATCGTCGGCGCGACCATCGCGGGGGCGCTCGCGGTGCTCGTCGCCCTGGTCGCCAACGGCTGGGTGAATGCGCTGCTGGTGCTCGGCGTGATCATCCTCGTTCAGCAGCTCGAGGGCAACCTGCTCCAGCCGGTGCTCATGGCCCGATCGATGAAGCTGCACGCCTTCGTCATCCTGATCGCCCTGGCCGCCGGCACCGTCATCGGCGGCGTGCTGGGTGCGGTGCTCGCCGTGCCGATCACGGCCGTCGCGTGGGGCATCGTGAAGGTCTGGGACGGCCCCGACACCGCGGCACGCTGGGCGCGCCCCAAGCACGCCCTCGAATAGCCCCGGATGCCGCGACCCGCGGCATCCGGTGATCAGACGCCGAGCAGGCGCTCCAGCACCGCGACCACGCCCGCCTCGGTGTGGGACGGCGCGGTGAAGCGGGCGACGGCCCGGATGTCGGGGTGGGCGTTGGCCATCGCGAACGACAGGTCGGCCTCGCGCAGCATCTCGAGGTCGTTCAGGTAGTCGCCGAAGGCCGCAGTCTGCGCCGCGGTGATGCCCATCTCGGATTGGAGGGCGCGCAGCGCGGTGCCCTTGTTGACGCCCGGCTGCATGACGTCGACCCAGTGCGCACCCGACACCACCACCTGGTGGGTGGCGGCGACCTCGTCAAGCGCCGGCGCGATCCCCGTCTCGGCGTCGTCGAAGTCGAACAGCGCCATCTTGATGGGGGCGTCGTCGACCGCGCGCAGGTCGTCGACGACCGCATGCGAGTGGTAGTACTTCCGCACCTGAGCCATGAACGCGTCGTCGGCACGCGACACGTACCCGCAGCGCCGTGCGCACAGGACGACCCCCACGTCGCGCCCCGCCGCCGTCGCGTCGTCCGCGGCCGCCAGCACCCGCTCGACGATCTCGGGGTCCACCGGGGTCGAGCTCAGCTCGACGTCGTCGCGGACGACGAAGCTGCCGTTCTCGGCGATGAACGGCATCCCCTCGGAGACCTCATCGAAGGCATCCCGCAGCGTCGCGTACTGACGTCCACTCGCCGGTGCGAACGCGATGCCCCGCTCGGCCATGATCCGCAGCAGCGGCCACAGCCCGTCGGGTACCCGGCCCTCCGCGTCGAGCAGGGTGCCGTCCATGTCGGCAGCGACCAGCCGCAGGTCGGGCGCGTGAACAAGGCTGTGGATGTCTGAGGTCACGCCGCCACGATACCTACCTCGCCCGACCGGTTCCCTACACCGTCGCACACCCCGATATAGGGAGGTCGGGGCCCGAACATGGGGCATTCTCCCGATGTCCGCACCCCTCCTTAGCGAGGAATCTGTACCTGTCAGCACGAATCGCGGGCCGCACACCCGCCCCACACAGGAGACGACGATGGACCACTCGACCCACACCGCACACTCCCTCGACCGCCACCGCGCCGCCCAGCTCAGCCGCGAGGTCGAGCTGCGGCGTCGCGCCGCCGAGCGCACAGACCTGCTCGCGTCAGCCGCACCGGCGACCGCGCCGGCCGCCGTCACGTGGCGCCAGCGCCTGACCCACCCCATCCGCACGCTGCGCTCCGCGCGCATCGCCGGAGCGCACTGACCTCGACGCATCCCCGCCTATCGACTCATCCGGGCACCGGCGTCCGATCGTGCAAGGGGGACGCCGGCGGGGCGGAAGCTGGGGACTTCCGCCCCTGCCGCCCGGGTGACGCCGCGAGCACCGTGCGGCCATGATGGGACCATGCCCCACGACATCCCCGCGCCGATGCTCGCGAAGTCCGTGCCGACCGTGCCCGACGGCGACGGGTACAGCTTCGAACCCAAGTGGGACGGGTTCCGCGCCCTGGTGTCGTGGGACGGCGCCGAGGTCGAGATCGGCAGCCGCGGCGCCAAGACGCTGACCCGCTACTTCCCCGAGCTCGTCGAGCAGTTCTCGCAGCTGCTGCCCGAGCCGTGCCTGGTCGACGGCGAGATCGTCGTGCCGGCCGGTGAGCCGGGTGCCCAGCGCCTGAGCTGGGAGGCTCTGACCCAGCGCATCCACCCCGCGGCTTCGCGCGTTAACCGTCTCGCGGCCGAGACGCCGGCGATGTTCATCGCCTTCGACCTGCTGCGCCGCGGTGAGCGCGACCTGCAGAGCGAGCCGTTCGCGCATCGACGCGCGGAGCTGGTCGATCTGCTGGGCGGGGTCGCGCATCCGATCCACGTCACCCGCACCACCGACGACCCCGACCGTGCCCGGCGATGGCTGGAGGAGTTCGAGGGCGCCGGCCTCGACGGCGTCATCGCCAAGCCCCTCGACGGGGTCTACGCGCCCAACAAGCGCGCGATGCTGAAGATCAAGCACGCCCGCACCGCCGACGTGGTGGCGCTGGGCTACCGCATCCACAAGTCCGGACGCGGTGTCGGGTCGCTGCTGGTCGGCCTCTACAGCGACGACGGCCAGCTCATGAACGTCGGCGGCGTCGCCGCGTTCACCGACAAGCGCCGCCTGGAGCTGATCGACGAGCTCGCCCCCCTCGTGGAGCGCGACGACACCGGGGATGCCGTCACCGGCGAGACCGACCGCTCCCGGTTCACCGGGGCGAAGGACGTCTCATTCGTGCGTCTGCGGCCCGAGCGGGTCCTCGAGGTGAGGTACGACCAGCTCGAGGGCTGGCGGTTCCGCCACACCGTGCAGTTCGCGCGCTGGCGGCCGGACCGCGACCCGCGCTCGTGCACCTACGACCAGCTCGACACCGTCTCGGCGTACGACCTCGGCGACGTCCTGCAGTAACCGCCACCCGCACCGCGCGTCACGGCGCGGGCGGCGTGAACTCCACCACGGGGATCACGGGATCCTTGCCCCCGGCGAGCTCGCGCATGGCGGCCGACAGCTGCTCCCACGCCTCCGGGTGCGCGGCGGCGTAGCGCTCGAGCACAGCATCCCCGTCTTCGGGCGAGAGGAGCGACACGTGCGCCGGCACCCGCCGGGCGCGCCCCGTGCTGAGGTAGGCGACCCCGTTCGCCGTGAGGTTGCGGTACCACTGCGCCTTCGGCCCGAACCCCGAGGCGACGCGGATGACGTTGGTGTCGCGCTCGATCACCTCGACGACGACGAAGCGGGGCTCGCCCGAGGATCTTCCGAGGTGCTCGATCATCACGAAGCGGTCGCCCATCAGCCATCCCAGACCCGCTTTGTACAGCGGGATCGGCGCCCGCACGAACCAGCGGGTCTTCAGCAACCGCGCGAACAGCTTGGCGGTCTCAGGCATCGTCGGTCCTCTTCGCTCGGGACGGCTGCACCCGCGGGGGCTCGCCGGGCATCTTCGGGAACTCGGGCGGGAACGGCAGTTCGCCCACGCCCTCGGCGAGGTCGCGCTCCCACCACTCCAGCAGGGTATCGATCCGGCCGGGCTCGGCGCCGAAGTCCGCCCACGGGTCGCCGACCTCGGCGAGCCGGGCGGGCACGGTGCGGACGGTGAACACGGTCGGATCGACGTCGGCCAGCTCCTCCCAGCGCAGCGGGGTCGACACGGGTGCACCGGGGAGGGCGCGCGGACTGTAGGCGCCCGCCATCGTCCGGTCACGGTTGGCCTGATTGAAATCGAGGAACACGCGTTCGCCGCGCTCCTCCTTCCACCAGTTCATCGTCACCCGGTCCGGCATCCGACGCTCGAGTTCTCGACCCGCGGCGATCACCGCGTGCCGCACGTCCAGGAACTCGTGGGTCGGCTCGATCGGGCAGAACAGGTGGATGCCGCGGTTCCCGCTCGTCTTGATCCACGACGTCAGGCCGGCCTCGGCGAGCACGTCGCGCAGCGCGGGCGCGACGGCCGCCGCGTCGGCGAAGTCGGTGCCCGGCTGCGGATCCAGGTCGATGCGCAGCTCGACCGGGTTGTCGGTGTTGCGGCGCTTCGAGGCCCACGGGTGGAAGACCACGGTGTTCATCTGCGCCGCCCACACGATCGCGGCGGGCTCGGTGAGCACGATCTGCGGATGCCGACGGCCGCTGTTGTACATCACCGTCACCGTCTCGACGTAGTCCGGGGCACCGCGGGGCGGGTTCTTCGAGAAGAACCGCTCCCCGTCGATGCCCTCGGGGAACCGTTCGAGCGAGACGGGGCGCTCGCCGTTGGCGGCGAGGAAGGGCTGCGCCACGGCCGAGAAGTACTCCGCGAGCTCGCGCTTGGTGATCCCCTCCCCCGGCCACAGCTCGCGGTCGGGGCTGGAGAGCCCCACCTCGCGGTCGCACTCGGGTCCGGGAACGGTGAGCGTGATGCGCGCAGACGCCATGGGTCCGACCCTAGGGCCCGACCGCGACATCCGCACCACCCGCGAGGGATGCCGGCGCGCTCAGGCGTCGGCCGTGACGGTTCTGCGCATGAGCCAGCGGACGCGACCGCCGGTGCGGGAGTCGGTGGCGACGACGCGCTCGAACCTTGCCCGCTCGAAGAGGTCGGTCGTGCCGATGTAGCCCGAGACCGAGTCCATCCGCGCACCCGACTCCCCCGGGTACCCCTCGAGGATCCCGCCCCCGTGGGCTGCGACGTGATCGACGGCCCCCTGGAGGAGGTGATGCATGAGGCCCTGACGCCGGTACCCGCCGCGCACGACGAAGCAGACCACCGACCAGGGGTCGGCCTCGTCGACGAGCGGGATGGTGCGCGAGTTCATGAGGCGCCGATATGTCGATCGCGGCGCGACCGAGCACCACCCGGCGGCGGCGCCGTCGACATAGGCGAGCACCCCCGGCCCGGGTTCGGTGGCGCACTCGCCGCGCATGTAGTCCGCGCGCCCCTCGTTGGGCACGCGGCTGTCGCGATACGCCATGCACCAGCAGCCCTTGCCGCCGGGCTTCTTGACACCGACCACGTCGAAGAAGCCGTCGTAGTTCCCGTACGCGGGCCGAATCTCGACGGCCCGCCCGTCCGCGGTCGTCAGCGTCATACCCGGAGCGTACTCCGCGCCCCCGATGCCCGCGGGATCCCGCGAGAATCGCCGTGCCGGGCGGGAATCGTCGCCGCGACGCGGTGTGTCGTCCGGCACACCGATTCTCATCGGGAACGCGGGCGCGGGGGGAGCGCGGGGTGTGCGGGGTGCGGTCAGGCGGTGGGCTCGTCGGGCGCCGGGGGCGCCGGCGGCGCTTCGTCGGCCTTCGCGATGACGGGAGCGAGCTCGTCGCGGTTCAGCTTGATCCAGGGGCCGACCGCGTCGATGATGACCCCGCCGATCTCGGGGTGGTCCCGCAGCGCCTTGCCCAGCTGCCCCGCAGAGAAGGGCAGCGCCTGGTCGCCGCGGCCGAGCGCCACGACCTCGAGCGGGTGGCTGAAGACCTGGATCAGGCGCGTGCCGTCGGGCTCGCGCACCTCGGCGATGCCGCGGCGTGGGCCATCGCCCTCGACGGTCTCGGCCTCGCGGACCGCGACGAACAGCTTCACCTGCGTCATCGTGTCGGCGATCTTCGCCGGCGTCGAGGCGTCCCGGCGCTCGGCGAGCTGGTTCTTCAGCGTCAGCGACGCGTCGCCGTCGCGCAGCATCCGCTCGAGCAGATCGCGACTGAGGACGACCGTGTGGGGCGCCGAGGCGTGGTCGATGATGAGTCCGGCGTTGTCGCCGCGCAGCACGTGGGCGATCACGGCGTGCGAGGGCTGACCGACCGCCGACGTGTCGGTCTGCTGGTCCTGCTTCATGGCGGCCTGCAGCGCCGCACCCGAGCTGTAGGCGAGCACGAACTGGTCGTCACCGCGCCGCACGACGCCCAGCGGCAGGTCCTTGCCCTCGGCGAGCATCGCGCGGGCGTCGCCCTTCACCCGCAGGAACAGGTGCCCCTGCAGCACCTGGCGGGCGGCCTTGAGGGCATCCTGCGACGTGGGCTTGTCGGGCATGGCCGCGAGCGCCTCGCGCAGCAGGACGTTGTCGCGCAGCCCGGGCACGGTCTCGAGCGGCACCTGCCGCGCCCCCTGGGGCAGGGCCGCCGCGGCGGCCCTCTCGCCGTCGCTCGCTTCGGGGTTCGCCTGCGCGACCGATGCTGCGCCGCGGAACGTGCTCACCGAGATGGACACGTCCGGAACCGCCTCTCCGGGCGTCTCCTCCACCGGCGCCTGTTCGTCCGCCACCGGGGCGTCGGCAGGGGACTCCGCGGGCGTGGTCGCCTCAGCGGCGACCGGCTCGTCGGCGGGCTCGGACTTCTTGCGGCGGGAGAACAGGGCCATCGTTCCAGACTAACCGTGCCGCCGAGTCGGGGAGGGAACGCCGAGTGACCGGAAGAACGGCGCTCACACCTTCTCGATCGGCGCGATCTTGATGAGGAGCTTCTTCTTGCCGGCGCTGTCGAACGACACGTGCGCGACGCGCTTGGCGCCCTCGCCGGTGACGACGTCGACCGTGCCCTCGCCGAAGTCGTCGTGGCGGATGCGGTCGCCCGAGGTCAGCTCGAGGTCGCCGTTGTCGCGCACCTTCGCGGGGATGCGGTTGGGGAACGCCTCGGCCGACGCCTTCGGCTTGTCGCCGAAGCGGCGCGATGCCGACGATCCCTCGGGCAGGGATCGCGCTCCCCAGCTCTGGGCCCCGCCGCGCCCGGCCGGACGGCGGGCATTCAGGGCACGCGACTGCGACCCGCCGCGCGAGTTGACATCGCCGGGCGACTGTCGCCAGTCGACGAGCTCTGCCGGGATCTCCTGAAGGAACCTGCTGGGCATCGCGACCGAGACCTCGCCGAACTGGGCGCGGGTCATCGCCAGCGACAGATGCAGCCGCTTCCGGGCGCGGGTGAGGCCCACATAGAACAGTCGACGCTCCTCGGCCGGTCCTCCCGGCTCACCGGCGGAGATCCGGTGCGGGAGCAGGTCCTCCTCGACCCCGGTCACGAACACCGCGTCGTACTCCAGGCCCTTCGCGGTGTGGAGTGTCATCAGCGAGACCGAACCCGTCGCATCCTCCAGGTCGTCGGCGTCCGAGACGAGGGCGACCTCGGTGAGGAAGTCGACGACGGTGCCGTCGGGGTTGTTGCGCGCGAACTCGCGGGTGACCGCGATCAGCTCGTCGAGGTTCTCGAGGCGCGCTTCGTCCTGCGGGTCGCGGCTGGCCCGCAGCGCGTCCATGTACCCGCTCTTCTGCAGCAGCAGAGTGAGCCCGTCGGTCACCGCGGTCGGCGCGGGGATCTCGCCCGACGGCGGAAGCATGATGGCGGACGCCTCGGCGATCACCTCGTCGAGGTGCCGGATCGCGGCCTGGATCTTCGGTCCCACGCCGAGCGCCGACGCGTTGGCGAGTGCGTCGCGGAAGGTGATCCCCTCGTCCTCGGCGTAGCGTGCGATGGCGGTCTCGGTCACCCCGCCGATGCCGCGCCGCGGCTTGTTGAGGATGCGGCGCACCGCCATCTCGTCGGCGGGGTTCGCCACGGCGACAAGGTACGCGAGGGCGTCCTTGATCTCGGCGCGCTCGTAGAAGCGCGTACCTCCCATGATCTTGTAGGGCACCGCCGAGCGGATGAGGATCTCCTCGAGCGCGCGCGACTGGGAGTTGGTGCGGTAGAACACCGCCATGTCGCTGTAGGGCATGCCCTTCGCGCGCAGCGCCTCAACCTCGTCGGCCACGAATTGGGCCTCGTCGTGCTGCGAGTAGCCGGTGAAGCCGACGATGAGCTCGCCGGTCCCGACATCCGTCCACAGCTTCTTGTCCTTGCGGTCGAAGTTGTGGCCGATCACCGCGTTCGCGGCATCCAGGATGTTCTGCGTCGACCGGTAGTTCTGCTCGAGCAGGATCACTCTGGCGCCGGGGAAGTCCCGCTCGAACTCGCTGATGTTGCGGATGTCGGCACCGCGGAACGCGTAGATCGACTGGTCCGAGTCGCCCACGACCGTGAGCGAGGCCCCCTCGGCGACCGGCAGCAGGGCGATCGCGCCCCCCGACTCAGTGCGCTCCTCGACCGGCCGGGTGAGCTCGTGGATCAGCGCGTACTGGGCGTGGTTGGTGTCCTGATACTCGTCGACGAGGATGTGCCGGAACCGGCGCCGGTAGATGTCGGCGATCTCGGGGAACGCGCGGAACAGGTAGACGGTCTGCGCAATGAGGTCGTCGAAGTCGAACGCGTTCGCCTTCTGCAGCTCGCGCTGATAGGCCCCGAACACCTCGACGAAGACGCGCTCGACGGGGTCGGACATGTTGGCGCTGCGCGCGTAGGACTCGGCATCGGCCAGCTCGTTCTTGAGCTTGGACATCTTGCTCTGCACGCCCGCGGGCGTGAGGCCGTACGCGTCGGCCTCGTGCTCCTTGACGAGCCGCTTGATGAGCGCGCGGGAATCGCCCGAGTCATAGATGGTGAACGCCTTCGTGAAGCCGAACTTCTCGGCCTCTCGCCGCAGGATCCGCACGCAGGCGGAGTGGAAGGTCGAGATCCACATGCCGCGGGCCGCGTCGCCGACGATCTGCTCGACGCGCTCGCGCATCTCGCTGGCGGCCTTGTTGGTGAAGGTGATGGCGAGGATCTGGCTCGGCCAGGCCTCTCTCGTGCGCAGCAGGTGCGCGATGCGGTGGGTGAGCACCCGCGTCTTGCCGGATCCCGCACCGGCCACGATCAGCAGGGCGGGGCCGCGGTAGGTGACCGCGTCGCGCTGCGGCGGATTGAGGCCCTCCAGCAGCTCGTCATCGGCGGCATGGCGGGGGCCCGCGTCGCCGCCGAGCACGATCGGGCGGGCGGATGCCGCGTCGCGCGCGGCCGACGATGCATCGGTCATGGCCCTGCAATTGTAGGCGGGGCCTGCGACATCCGGTTTCGGATCGCGACGGCAGGTCGGCGCTACGCGATGCGCGTGCCCGGCGGCAGGCGCCGCGAGGGCGTGTCGGTGCGCACCCACGCCCGCCACAGCAGCAGCCCCGCGAGCAGGAGCTGCACGGCAAGGCCCACGAACCAGCTCGGGGTGGTGCCCGCGATGCGCTCCTCGGACGTCGGATACTGCTGACCCTCGGCCTGCGCGCATCCGTCGTAGTCCTGGGCACTCTCGGGCGGCAGCTGCGCTGAGCGCACCGCGACGCGGATGTTGGTGAACAGGTCGGTCGGGTACCCGTTGTCGTACGACGGCGGGGTCGCGTCGGCCAGGATCACGAACGGATTCGGGGTCAGCGTCCACCACACGGCATCGGGGCGCACCATGATGTGGGTGCTCACCGTCCACGGCCCGCAGACGTATTCCGGCTCGGGCATCTCTTCGGGCATCATGCACTCCGGCAGCGGCTCGGTCTGGCCGGGTGCTGCGGTCATGCACTCCTCGGGGATCGTCGGCAGGGTCTGCGTGACCGGCTCGAGGTACCGGGAGCGCGTCTCGACCTCGGTGCGGATCGCCGCCGTCCCGAGGCCGAACGCGATCACCGTGCCGACCACCAGCGCCGCGACCACGAGATAGGTCACCGCCACGGAGAACAGCGGCCGAGCGAGGATGCCGCTGAGCCCCACGCCGATCGCGGCGACGACGCCGATCTCGACCACCAGGACGAGCAGCGAGACGAAGAATGTTCCGACCGACACCCCGCCGGCGATGGTGGCGATGACCACGAACGGCACGGCGACGGCGAGGAACGCGAGCCCGGTGATCCAGGCCGCGACGAGCTTGCCGAGGACGATCTCGCCGGTCGTCGCGAGCGTCACCTGCACGGGGGCGAGAGTCGCGGCATCCCGATCGCCGTTGATCGCATTGCCGGAGAACGTCGGCGAGACCAGCACGACCAGCAGAAGCACGAAGTAGACGATGATCGAGTACACCGCGCCGCCCGTGGTGCCCGAGCCCGCCGGAACGGCGAGAAGCGTGAGGCCGGTGACCGCCAGGAGCAGCACGGCGAAGACGCCGAGCAGCACGTACCAGGCCACGCTGCGCACGCGCTGGAGCAGTTCGAGGCGGACGATGGCGCCGAGCCGCCGGCCGCTCACTCCAGGCCTCCCAGGTCGAGGAAGGTGCGTTCCAGCTCGCCGGAGGCGGGCGCGAACTCCACGACCGGCACACCGGCCATCACGAGTGCCCGCAGTCCGTCCTGGGCGGCCGCGTCGGAGACGAAGCTCACCCGCAGGTCCCGACGGTCGCGCACGACGGATGCCGGGTCACGGCCGAGTGCCGCGGCGACGGCGTCGATGTGCGCGGCCGGATCGTCGGCGGCCAGGCGCAGGCGCCACGCCCGCTCTCGGGAGGCCACGGCACCCAGCCGGTCGGCCGACACCGTGGCGCCGTCCATCACGAAGACCGCGTCGTCGATGACCTCCTCGAGCTCCGCGAGCACATGACTGGAGACGAGCACCGCCCGCCCTTCGCCGGCGAGTCGGCGCAGCAGATCGCGCAGCTCGACGCGCGCACTGGGGTCCAGGCCCGAGGCCGGCTCGTCCAGCAGGAGCACCTGCGGGTCGTGGACGAGTGCGCGAGCGAGGCCGAGGCGCTGCTTCTGCCCCCGAGAGAGCACCCGCGCCGGCGCATCGGCGAGGTCGCTCAGCCGCATGAGGGCGAGCAGGTCGTCCGCACGCAGCGCCGCGTCACCGCGGCCGAGATCGTAGAAGGCGGCCGTGGTGGCGAGCGTCTCGCGGGCCGTGAGCGATCCCCACGCCCCGAGTGCATCCGGCATCCAGCCCATCACCCGGCGCACCTCCTGCGGACTGGCGACCGGATCCCGCCCGGCGATCCGGATCTGGCCGGCATCGGGAGCGAGCAGCGACGCCAGCATGAGCATCAGCGTCGTCTTGCCCGACCCGTTCGGGCCGACGAGCCCGGTCACACGGCCTGGTGCCGCCTCGAAGCTGACGGAGCGGACGGCATGGACGGAGCCGAAGGATCGACGCACGCCGTCGACGGAGATGGCGGGGGGCACACGCCCACGCTACCCGGCGGCCCACAGCATCCTCGCGGTCGGGCACGGGAGAATGGGAGCATGCGCACGATCCTGAACATCATCTGGCTGGTCCTGTCGGGCTTCTGGATGTTCCTCGGCTACATGCTGGCGGGGGTGCTGCTGCTGATCCCGATCATCACCATCCCCTGGGCGATCGCGTCGTTCCGCAACGGCATGTACGCCCTGTGGCCGTTCGGCCGCACCGTCGTCGACAAGCCCGGGGCGGGCGTCGGATCCTTCCTCGGCAACGTGATCTGGGTCATCCTCGCCGGGTGGTGGCTCGCGCTCGGCCACATCATGACCGGCATCGCGATGATGATCACGATCATCGGTATTCCGCTGGGCATCGCGAGCTTCAAAATGGTGCCGATCTCGCTGATGCCGCTGGGCAAGGAGATCGTCGACATCGACGCCGTGAGCTACACCCGCTGACCCTCGCGCACCGCGTCGCGTCGCCGTAGCCTGAAGGCGAGGAGACGGCGATGGGCACAGACACAGGTGCGCTCCGGGGCGCGCGACGCCCCGCACCCCGCGTGATCTCGGCGCTCGTCGGGGCGGCGCTCGCCCTGTTCGCCACCGGATGCACGGGAGGAACCATGCCCGACGACAGCCGACGTCCGCTGCCCACCACCAGCCGCGGGCCGATCGACGCGAGCCCGACCCCGAGCGGGGCTCCATCGGCGGTGACCGATGCGCGGTGGGACGCGATCGAGGCGGACCTCGCCGCGCGCGGGGTCACCGCGGCGCCGTCCCTGGTGTCGGCGGAGTCGATCACCTGGCCCAACGGAGCCCTCGGCTGCCCGCAGCCGGGCGAGGCGTACACGCAGGCACTGGTCGACGGGATGCGGGTGGTCGTGGATGCCGGCGGCGCCACCTACGACTACCGCTTCGGCCGGGGCGACACGCCCCGACTCTGCGAGTAGGGCCGCGCACACGACGACGCCCCGCCGCCGACCCGAGAGCACTCGGAGCGGCGACGGGGCGTCGTGCGCGTGACTGCTACGGCGTGGGAACCAGCAGCGCCTCCGCGGCACCCGCGGCGTTGTCGTACACGACCGCCATGACGCCCTTCGGCTTCTGCTTCGCCCGCGACGAGGCGTCGGCCGCGAACTCCAGCGTGAGCTCGTCACCGACGGCGACCTGGCCGTACTGGCCGTTGGTCAGGGCCGGCGACCACGGGTTGTAGCCCGCACGGCCGGTCATCACATCGGTCGCGTCGCTGGTCAGCGAGTAGCTCGCCACCTGGTACTCGAACAGGCCGTCCCCGGCGGTGAGGCCGAGGTCGCTCGCCCACACCGGCAGCAGCACCGTGCCGCTGTCGGTCGGTGCGACGCCGCCGAAGCCGGTCGCGAACAGCGCGTCCGTCTCGACGTCGAGGAGGAAGACCTCGACCTGCCCGTCCACGAACCCGGTGCGCACCAGCCCCGAGTCGACGGCGATCAGGATGTAGTCGGTCTTCTTGTCCTTGTCGACGTCGATCAGGATGTCGTACTCGTTGTTCGCCGCGTTGGAGTAGCGCGAGTGCGTGTTCAGCGCGAACACCATCAGCGCGTCCGTCTCGTCGGCGTAGTACGTCTGCACCCCGGCCGCCCGCAGGTCCACCCCGGTGTCGGTGAAGGCCGTCGACACGTCGGCGGCATCCTCCAGACCCCACTGGTAGATGTCGGCGGCTCCGGCGATCGCACCGGCGTTGTCGAACGTGATCTCGCCCTCGGGCTTGTTCTTCCGCTCGAACAGGGCACCCGAGCCGGTCGCCGAGACCTCGCTGAGCGAGCGCGGCACCACCAGGTACGGAACCCGCAGCGTGGAACCCTCCGCGGTCAGGACGACGTCACCGGCGATCTGGTACAGCAGACCGGTCTCGCTGGTCGGCACCGCAGACGCGGGCGCCTGCACCGTCACCTCGAGCGTGGCCGTCTCGCCGGGCGCGACGGTCACCTCCGACGGTGCGACGCTGACCGTGGCGGGCACGGCGGCAGCGAAGCCGTCCGCGTCACCGTACGCGGCAGCCTCGGCGCTGTAGGTGACCGCCGCCTCGCCGTGGTTGGTGACGGTGACCGTCTTGGTGCCGCCGAAGGTGTCGCTCGACTCCTGGAACCCGAAGTTCAGCGCCGCCTCGTGCAGGTCGCCGTCCTCGACGGTGAACGCATCACCGGACGCCGAGACCTGGGTGGCCACGACCTGTGCGGCATCGACGACCCCGACGCCGCCCATGCGCGGGTCCTGCCCGCTCACCTTGTCGGGGTCGGCGGTCGAGATCAGCGTCGCAGAGACGTCGGACGCGGTCCACGTCGGGTGCGCCTCGATGGCGAGCGCCGCGACGCCTGCCACGTGCGGGGCGGCCATCGAGGTGCCCGAGGAGACCTCGGCGTCGGTGCCGGTGCCCACGCCCGCAGACGCGATCGACACGCCGGGAGCGGCGACCTTCGGCCCCATGCCGCCGTCACCGCTGCGCGGTCCGCCGGAGGTGAACGACGCGTATCCGCGGAAGGACGGGTTCTCGAGCTGGGCCGCGGCGACGGTCGCCGTGGACGCGTCGTCGAAGACGGCGCCGTCGCTGCTGCGCACACCCAGGAACGGGATCGTCACCTCGTAGGCCTCGCCCGTGTCGGGGTTCGAGAGGATCTCGCCCTCGTAGGGCGGGTAGTCGTCGCTGGAGTTGACCATGACGACGGCCTCGGCGCCGGCCTGCTGGCCGTAGATCGCCTTCGCCACCCGCGCGCACGTGCCGCGGGTCGACACGGCCAGCTGGCCGGATCCGGCGGTGATGCCGTTCGCGGTGAAGGACTCGACCGTGCAGCCCAGAGCCTCGTTGACGTCGGTCGTCGCCGGGTCGTCGACGAGGCGGACGACATCGAGCTCGCCGAGCCCGCCGAGGTCGGCGCCGTTGGCGTTGATCGCCGGCACCGCTGTGCCGTCGACGGTGATCTCGGCACCGGGGAAGGTGGCGGTGCTGTCGACGGCGGCCACCGAGACGACACCGGAGCCGGTGCCCGGCGACCCGGTCATGTAGGCGCTGTGCCCGTCGTTTCCGGCAGCGGCGATGACGACGACACCGGCGGCGACGGCGTTGGCCGAGGCGATCGCGTCGGGCTCGTCGGCGCGACCGTACGGCGAGCCGAGCGACATGTTGATGACGTCCATCCCGTTGTCGACCGCCCAGTCGATGGCGGGGACGACCATGTTGGTCGAGCCCTCGCAGCCGAACACGCGCACCGCGTACAGGTCGGCCTCGGGGGCGACACCGGGCGCGACGAGGAACTCGGTCTCTGCGGTGGACGAGTCGTACGGACCGGCGTAGACCGAGCCGTCCGCGAGCACGCCGCCGCCGGCGGCGGTGCCGGCCACATGGCTGCCGTGGCCCTGGCAGTCCAGCGGGTTCGGGTCGGGCATCGGCACGCTCCCGTCCACGCCGGCGTCGTACGCGTCGCCGACGAGGTCGATGCCGCCCTTCACACGCGGGGCGCCGTCACCGAACCAGTCCGGATCGGCCGGCGAGGTCTCCTGCGCGTGCGCGGCCTCGTAGGCGGCGACGGTTCCCTCGCCGCCGAAGTCGGCGTGCGTGTAGTCGATGCCGGTGTCGATGATCGCCACCTTGACGCCCGCGCCCGTGTAGCCGGTGCTCTCCCACACCTCGGGGACGCCGAGGAACGGCACCGACACGGCGTTCTCGAGCTCGTAGGTGCGCGCCTCGTGCACAGCGACGACACCGGGCAGCGACGCGACAGCATCGACCTCGTCGAGCGGCAGCGACACCTGGATGCCGTTGTAGGCCGACTGCATCTGCGCCTGGATGTCGCCACCGGCCGACGCGATGTCATCCGCGATGGCGTCCTGCGTCTTCTTCAGCTTGCCCTTGACGGTCTTCTTCTCGGAGGCCGTGAGCTTGCGGCCCTTCTCGGCCTGCACGACCGCGACGGGGTCGCCGGACATCTGCAGGATGACGGTCACCTCGCCGTCCGCGCTGACGCTGCGCGGGGTGAAGGACGAGCCGACGGCGCCGGCCTGTGTCGTGGGGAATCGTTCCGCGGGATCCTCCCGCTCGGCGGCGAAGGCCGCGGATGCGGGGATCGTCAGCGCGAGTGCGCCCACGACCGCAAGGGCTCGGCGAATCAAAGGGGGTCCTGCCTCTCAGTGTGTGCCAGGGCCCCAGCCCTCCGGCGATTCCGTCTTCCCCAGACTGACGGCCACGCTAAGAGGCATTTCACAGCTCGTCAACAGTTTTCTCCCAGGCGAGCGGATTGCGCGCCCCGCGGTTCGCGCAGTGATCGAAATGCACAGGCTCGAAGCCGCTCATACGACACAAGAGACGATTTCGCGAGCGATTGTCGCTCACGAAACACAAACGTCACACCCTGCGGGCGGGTCGGCCGCCACTACGCGGCGTCGGGCAGCCAGGCCTCGATCTTCTCGATCACCTCGGGGGCGTCGGGCTTCACCCGCGGCGAGAAGCGCTTGGTCCTGCCGTCGGGTGCGACCAGGAACTTCTCGAAGTTCCAGGTGATCTTGCCGGTCTCGCCGTCAATATCGGGGGTCTCGGTGAGCTGCTTGTAGAGCTCGTGCGCCTTCTTGCCGTTGAGGCGG
>JAUHYM010000178.1 GCA_030426515.1 Actinomycetes bacterium | reverse complement strand
CGACCGAGAGGCTGTACTCGGTCAGCCAGCCGGCGATGAACTCCCCGCTGGCGTCATGGCTGCCGGTGACCAGGAAGAGCACGAGCGCGAAGACGAGGGCGAGAGTCACGTAGAAGCCGACCCACAGTCCCGCCTCCTTCATCGAGGGGATGTGCGGTCGCTTGAGGATGATCAGCAGGTCGGCGATGAGGATGATCGACAGCACGACGAGTGCGCCGACCTCGAACCAGACGGGGATCTCGAAGCCCAAGAGGAGCCTTTCGGAGGGTGGGGACGCCGGGAAGCCGAAAGTCTCTCCCCCGCGTGTGCGGTGCGCGACCGGGGAGGATGCTCCCGTGATGACGATCGCGCGCTGACGGGATACTCCCTCTCGCGCAGGCAAGCATAGCGGGCACCCCGGGGACCGACGATCCGGGTGAGACGATCCGGCGCGCGTCGACACTGACAGGGTGAGAGACGACAATGGACCCGCACCGCGGGGACGGGATGGCTCATGACGCAGACGGAACAGGCGACGGATGCCGCGCTCGTGCGCGCGGCGGCGGCCGGCAGTGAACTCGCCTTCCGCCGCCTGTACCACGCGTACGTCCGCCCGGTGTACTGGCTCGCCCACGGGCTCGTGGGCACGGCGAGCGATGCCGAGGACGTCGTGCAGGAGACCTTCACGGTCGCGTGGCGGAAGATGCGCGGTCTCGAGCTCGAGAGCGACTCGCTGCTGCCCTGGCTGGTGACCATCTGCCGGTTCCAGGCGGCGAATCGCATCCGTGGGCTGCGTCGTGACCGGGAGCACACCACGGCCGCGGCCGACGAGTCGGTGCCGGACACCGTCGATGTCGAGCAGCAGGTCATCACCGCCGACCTGGCGGAGCGGATCGCCCGCGAACTCGATGCTCTGACGCCGCTGGACCGGGAGATCTTCCGGCTGTGCGCGGCCGAGGGGTACGCCTACGAGGCGGCGGCCACCGAGCTCGGAGTCAGCCACGGCGTGGTCCGCAATCGTCTCTCCCGCGCCCGCACGCACATGCGGAGCGCCCTGAGAGAGGAGAGCTGATGTCCGAATCCGCGCGGAACCCGGCGGCGTCGCCCACGGCGTCGCTGACGCTGCCCGAGATCACCGACGAGACGATCGATCGCATCGAGTCCCGCGTGTTCACCTCGATCGCCGCGGAGCGGGAGCGGGCCCGTCGACGGCGGCGCGGGGCCTTCCTCGGCGTCGGCGCCGCGGCGACGCTCGTCCTGGTCGCGGCCATCGCCGTCCCCGCCGTGATCTCCGGCGGGACGATGAGCGCCGGCGGACTCGCCGACTCGTCTTCGGAGTCCGCGGTCGACGGCGCCACCTCCCCCGAGCTGATCGAGGGTGACGCCGTGGCGGGCGCAGACATGGCCGTGGACGCCGAGGAGTCGATGGTCGGCGAGGAGGCGGCCCGCGAGATCATCACGAACGCGAGCATGAGCATCATCGTCGACGATGTCGGCGGGGGGACGGCCGAGGTCGCCGGCATCGCCGAGACGTCGGGCGGCTGGGTCGAGTCGATGAACGTCGGCACGAGCAGGCCGCTGCCGGTGGAGCCGCACGTCGACGACACGATCGACTCGCAGATGGCGGCGCCCGTCGCCGAGTACGGCTGGATCACCGTGCGCGTGCCTGCGGACGAGCTCTCGGCGGTGATGGACGACGTGCGCTCGCTGGGCGAGGTCACCGATCTGAACGTCGGTCGCAGCGATGTCACCTCGCAGGCCATCGACCTGCGCGCCCGGATCGACGCCGCCCAGGCCTCGGTGGATCGCCTGACCGAGCTGATGTCGCAGTCCGGGTCGATCGGCGACCTGATCGCCGCCGAATCCGCTCTCTCCGAACGGCAGGCGATGCTCGAGTCGTATCAGCAGCAGCTCGAGATGCTCGAGAGCCAGGTGGCGATGTCGACGCTCACCGTGTCGCTGTCGGTGGACTCGGTGCCCGTCACCGCCGATCCCGCAGGATTCGGTGACGGCTTCACAGCGGGATGGAACGCTTTGGTGGCGCTCGGCAACGGATTGGTCGTGGGACTCGGATTCGTGCTGCCGTGGCTGGTGGTGCTCGTCGTCGTCGGCGCGATCGTGTGGCTCATCGTCGGCGGCGTTCGGCGTTCTCGCCGCGGTGCCGACCCGGATCAGACCACCTAGGAGACGGTGGCACGCGCGCGGGACGGCCTCGATTTTGCGTGGCGCAGATCATTGTGCATAATTGAACGGTTGCCTTGCGGCCCCATCGTATAGCGGCCTAGTACGCCGCCCTCTCACGGCGGTAACGCGGGTTCGAATCCCGCTGGGGTCACCAGCACAGCGAAATGCCCGGTCTTCGGACCGGGCATTTCGCTTTCCTCAGGCCTCGTTGCGGTGCCGCGCGTAGTACTCGAGCAGCGCGCGCGTCGAGGCATCCTGCGCGTCCAGCGCCGCCTGGTCGCCCTCGATGGCCGGAGCGATCTGCAGGGCGAGCTGCTTGCCGAGCTCGACCCCCCACTGGTCGAACGAGTTGATCCCCCAGATCACGCCCTGCGTGAAGGTGATGTGCTCGTACAGGGCGACGAGCTGGCCCAGGACCGCGGGGGTCAGCGCGGGCGCGAAGATCGAGGTGGTCGGGCGATTGCCGGCGAACGTGCGGGCGGCCACGAGCGCACCGGTGGTGCCCTCGGCCTCGACCTCGGCGGACGCCTTCCCGAAGGCGAGCGCCTTGGTCTGCGCGAGGAAGTTCGCGAGGAACAGACCGTGCACGTCGCGCCCGCCGTCGGTGAGCGGATAGGCGGGGTTGACGAAGGCGATGAAATCGGCCGGGATCAGCCGTGTCCCCTGGTGGATCAGCTGGTAGAACGCGTGCTGCCCGTTGGTGCCGGGCTCGCCCCAGAACACCTCGCCGGTCTCGGTGGTGACCGGTGACCCGTCCCAGCGCACCGACTTGCCGTTGGATTCCATGGTCAGCTGCTGCAGGTACGCGGCGAAGCGGTGCAGCTGCTGCGCGTACGGCAGCACCGCGTGCGACTGCGCGCCGAGGAAGTTGGAGTACCACACGTTGAGCAACCCCATCAGCACCGGGACGTTCTCGGTCAGCGGCGCGGTCCGCACGTGCTCGTCGACGGCATGGAAGCCCTGGAGCAGCTCGGCGAACACGCCCGGACCCAGCGAGATCGCGAGGGACAGCCCGATCGCGGAGTCGACGGAGTAGCGGCCGCCGACCCAGTCCCAGAAGCCGAAGGCGTTGTCGGTGTCGATGCCGAAGGCGGCGACCTTGTCGAGTGCGGTCGAGACGGCGACGAAGTGGTGCGCGACGGCTTCGGTACGGGACGCATCGTCATCGCCGATCGCCCCGGCCTCGGACAGGCCGGTCCACAGCCAGTCGCGGGCGAGACGCGCGTTGGTCAGCGTCTCGAGAGTGGTGAACGTCTTGGAGGCGACGATGAACAGCGTGGTCTCGGGGTCGAGGTCAGCGGTGGTCTGCGCGAGGTCGGTCGGGTCGATGTTCGACACGAAGCGCGCCTCGATTCCCGCGTCGGCATAGGGGGCGAGCGCCTCCGAGATCATGACGGGTCCCAGGTCGGAGCCGCCGATGCCGATGTTGACGACATGGGTGACCTTCTTGCCGGTGATCCCCGCCCACTGGCCCGTGCGCACGCGCTCCGCGAAGGCGTACATGCGCTCGAGCACCTCGTGGACGTCGGCGTCGACGTCCTGCCCGTCCACGATCAGCGCGGGCTCGGCATCGGCCGGGCGGCGCAGGGCGGTGTGGAGCACGGCCCGATCCTCGGTCGTGTTGATGTGCTCGCCCGCGAGCATGGCCGCATAGCGCTCACGCACGCCCGTCTGCTCGGCCAGACGCACGAGCGAGGCGAGGATCTCGTCGGTGACGAGGTTCTTCGACAGGTCGACATGCAGATCGGCGAGGGGGAAGCTGAAGCGCTCGACGCGCTCGGGGTCTGCGTCGAACCAGGCGCGAAGATCCGGCGCGAAGCCGGCGCGGTGGTCGTCGAGCTCCGCCCAGGCGGAGGTGGTCGTGGCATCGATCGGCGCGCTCATGCCCCGAGACTATCGGCGTGCTGCGTCTGCCCGATACCGCCCCTCGTGCTCGACGACGGCCGACCCAGGCGCCCGCCTAGTCCTCGTCGGTCGGCGCGGCGAGCGCGTCGGTGATCGGCTGATCGCCGTTGCCGAAGCGGAGGGTGCGGCCGACCGTGGCATCGTCCGCGAGGACGGCGGCGATGACCGCTGCCACGTCGCCACGCGTGACCTCCCCGCGCCCGCTCGGATCGAGGGTGATCCGCCCGGTCGGCTCGTCGAGGGTGAGCGTTCCGGGGGCGACGATCGTCCACGCCAGGTCGGTCGCGCGCAGATGCTCGTCGGCCGCCCACTTCGCGTCCGCATAGGGGAAGAACGCGTTGTCCTCGGGCACGCCGTGGTCGGCGTGCGACCCCAGCCACGACACCATCACGAAGCGCACTCCCCCGACCTCGGCCGCCGCGTCCATCCACCGCGTCGCCGCATCGCGATCGATCGCGTACGTGCGGCGAGGATCCCCGCCGCCGGCTCCCGCCGACCACACCACCGCGTCGTACCCCTGCAGCGCGGCGACGGCATCCTCGGATCCGAGCTTCTCGATGTCGAGGAGGACCGGCTGCGCGCCCGTGGCGGTGACGTCGGCTGCGTGATCGGGGTTTCGGATCGCCGCGCCGACGTGGTCGCCGCGCTCGGCGAGCAGGGGGGCGAGACGAAGCGCGACCTTGCCGTGGCCGCCGATGATGAGCACTCGTGACATGAGATTCTCCTTTGCGTTCCGCGCTCCACGCTACGTGCTCCCGGCGGGGTGGGGCGCACCCCTTACCCCGGCATCCCGTCACTGCTACTGTCCCGAGTACCGCACCGTCGAGAGGGAGCAGGAGCGTCGATGAACACCACGGCGAAGGGGGCGAAACCGGCGGCCGCCGGGCAGCGCGAGGAGTGGACCGGGCAACTCGGATTCATCCTCGCCGCCATCGGTTCCGCGGTCGGCCTGGGCAACATCTGGCGCTTCCCCGGCGTGGCGTACGAGAACGGCGGGGGCGCATTCCTCATCCCCTACCTGATCGCCCTGATCACCGCCGGCATCCCGATCCTGTTCCTCGAC
>JAUHYM010000012.1 GCA_030426515.1 Actinomycetes bacterium | reverse complement strand
TGTAGGCGGCGGCGAAGAACTGGTTGATCGTGCCGAGGTTGATCGGCAGGGGGTACACGACGCCCCGATGGTTCGTGTACACGCGGTGGACGTAGTCGGTGAAGGCCGTGAAGCGGTTGACGTACTTCCACACCGCGGGGTTGGAAGTGTGGAAGAGGTGGGCGCCGTAGCGGTGCACCTCGATGCCCGTTGCGGGGTCGTCCTCGCTGTAGGCGTTGCCGCCGATGTGGCTGCGTCGGTCGATGACCGTGACGCGGCGACCTGCCGCGGCCGCGCGCTCGGCGATGGTGAGGCCGAAGAAGCCGGAGCCGACGATGAGGAGATCCATCAGGCGGCACCGACCACGATCCGCGGTGTGCCGGCCCAGAGCGAGGCATCCGTCGCGTTGCGGCCGTCGACGAGCAGACGGATCCCGGGCAGGTGGGCGGGCGGCATCTGCCGGTAGTCGGCGTGATCGGTCTGCAGGATCGCAAGGTCGACGTCGTCGCCGAGGGCGTACGGTTCGAAGCCGAACGACCGAAGCTCGTCGTCGGAGTAGAGCGGATCGTGGACGCGCACGGTCGCACCGCGACTCTCGAGCGCTTCGACGGTCGGGAACACCCCCGAGAACGCGGTCTCCTTCACACCGCCACGGTAGGCGGCGCCGAGCACGACCGCCGAAGTGCCTTCGAGCGAGCCGAGGATGCCTTCGGCCTGTGCGACGAGCCGCTCCGGCATCGAGGCGTTGAGCAGCCGCGCGGTGCGCACGATGTCGGCGTCGGGGTCGGTCGACAGGTACAGGCGGGGGTATACCGGGATGCAGTGGCCGCCGACCGCGATTCCCGGGCGGTGGATGTGGCTGTAGGGCTGCGAGTTGCAGGCCTCGATGACCTGGTAGACGTCGATGCCGTGGTCGGCCGCGAACAGCGCGAACTGGTTCGCGAGCCCGATGTTGACGTCGCGGTACGTCGTCTCGGCGAGCTTGGCCATCTCGGCCGCCTCGGCCGTTCCGAGATCCCACACGCCGTTGGGGCGCGGAAGGTCGTCGCGCTCGTCGAACTGAAGGACGGCTTCGTAGAATTCGCGAGCGCGGGCGGCGCCGGCGTCCGTCAGCCCGCCGATGAGCTTGGGGTACTTGCGCAGGTCGGCGAACACGCGGCCGGTGAGCACGCGCTCCGGCGAGAACACCAGGTGGAAGTCAGTGCCCTCGGTGAGCCCCGAACCTTCTTCGAGCATCGGCTTCCAGCGGCCACGCGTCGTGCCGACGGGGAGAGTCGTCTCGTACGACACGAGCGTTCCGGGGGTGAGGTGCTCCGAGAGCGAGCGGGTCGCGGCATCCATCCACGCGAAGTCGGGCTCCCACGTCGTGTCGTTCACGAACAGCGGGACGACCAGCACGACGGCGTCTGCCCCCGGGATCGCATCGGCGTAGTCGGTCGTGGCGCGCAGGCGGCCGGCCGGGACGAGTTCCGCCAGCTTCTGCTGAAGATGGTCCTCGCCCGGAAAGGGCTCGATCCCCGCGTTGACCGAGTCCACGGTCCTCTGGTTGACGTCGACGCCCACCACGTCGTGGCCGGAATCGGCGAACTGGACGGCGAGGGGAAGCCCGATCTTTCCGAGGGCCACGACGGCGATACGCATGGGCTCCATTCTAGGCGGGGGCACGCACGGCGCCAGACCGGCAGCGCGGTGTCAGGGCGCCCGTCCGCGAGAGTCACCTGTGTCCGTCCCGCGTCCTGTCACGACCCTCGCAGCGCCCTCCACCAGCGAGCAGCGCGCTTGACGATCGGCAGGCTGCGGATTCTGTCGAGAGGGCGCTCTTGGAAGCGCCTCTTCGCCCCGCGGTCGAACGCATCCGCGAGAGCAGGACTCTCGATCCGGATCGCGCTGGAGATGAGATGGAATGCGCGCTCGCGCTGTGCGTGCAGCATCTCCTGCGCCGCGCCGGTCATGTCGGACTGGGCGTACGCCGAGAGCAGCGCATCGTAAGCCCGGAGCTGCCGCCAGCGCGACTCGACCGCCCAGTACGCGTTGCCGTCCGCGTCGCGGATCCCGGACTGCCGGTACGCACCCTCGGCGACGGTGGGCAGGGCGAGCCACTCGCACCGGGCGCCCGCCATCAGCAGGCGGATCACGACGTGAACCTGCGGGTATACGAGTGCGTCGACCTGCTTCGCCTCGATGCGGTCCGCCAGTTCCTCCAATCCCGGTCGGCAGTCCGCGACGCGATAGACGAGACCGGGAGCGTGCGCAGAGCAGGCGAGGAACTCGCTCGGTGCGATGGGCCCGGTCCGCCCGCGCCCCCGCGCGACCGCCGTCCCGCGCAGGAACTGGGGCGAAACGAAGGCCGGACGCTCGCGGCCGAGCCGGTCCAGCAGGGGGCGGATGTTCTCGACCAGCACGGTGTCGTCGTCGGCCATGAGCATCAGGTACTCGGTGCTGCATTCCGCGAACAGGCGCGCGAACGTCGACGCGTAGCCGAGGTTCACCTCGTTCTTCAGGATGCGCACGCGCGACGCGATCCCTTTATCCGAGGAGAGCCGCTCGTAGGTGCCGTCGCTGCCCCCGTCGTCGATGACGACGATCTCCACCAGTTCGGGCTCGACCTCGGCCACGAGCTGGTGGAGGAGGGCCGAGACGTTCTCGTGCCGGTTGTACGACGGGATCCCGATGCTGAGGAGCATCGAGGAAGTCTACGCGGCTCCGTCGGAACCCCTGCCGCCGGAGCTCCAGGCGAGCAGCGTCTGGACGACGCGATCGGCGGCATGACCGTCTCCGTAGGGAGCGGCGTGCGTCGGAGTCGGGAGAGGACGTGCGACGGCGACGGCGATCTCATCCGCCGTATTCGCCAGCACGTTCCAGCCGAGCTCGACCGTCTCCACCCACTCCGTCTCGGTGCGCACGGTGGTGCACGGCACCCTCAGCAGGAATGCCTCCTTCTGCAGGCCGCCCGAATCGGTGACCACGCCCGCGCTGGCCAGCGCGGCGGCGATGAGGTCGTCGTATGCGAGGGGCGCGTGCGCGATGAGCGATCCCTGCGTGAGATCGACACCGTGAGCGGCCGCCTTGGCGACCACGCGGGGGTGAGCCAGCAGCACCACCGGTCGGTCCAAACCACCGAGTCCAGCCGCGATCTCGGCGAGCCGGCCGGGATCGTCGGTGTTCTCCGCACGATGGATCGTCGCGACATAGAAGCCGCGACGCTCGAGTCCGAGCTCCTCGACGAGCGCTGACGGGGAGTCGCTTACCCTGTCGCGGACTTCGAACAGGACGTCGGTCATGACGTCGCCGACGAGGACGGTGCGATCGGCAAGCCCTTCAGACGCGAGATGCGCCGAGGCCACCTCGGTCGGCGCGAGAAGCAGATCCGCCGCATGATCCGTCAGTACCCGATTGTGCTCCTCGGGCATCCGGCGATTGAAGCTGCGGAGCCCCGCCTCGAGGTGCGCGACAGGGATATGCAGCTTGACAGCGCTCAATGCGGCGGCCAGCGTCGAGTTCGTATCTCCGTATACGAGCACCCAGTCGGCGTTCTTCGACTCGAGCACGCCGTCGAGTGCCGCGAGGATCGCCCCGGTCTGAACACCGTGCGATCCGCTGCCCACACCGAGATGGACATCGGGCTCGCCGATGCCGAGTCCCTCGAAGAAGACATCGGACAGCATGGGATCGTAATGCTGCCCCGTGTGCACGATCACGTGATCCACACCCGCGGCCCGCGCCGCGCGGTGGATGGGGGCGAGCTTCACGAACTGCGGGCGTGCGCCCACGATGCTGATGATCTGCACGGTACGTCAGTCTACGGAACGCCGGCTGATCCCCCGGAGCAGAGGAGGCGCGCGAGGATCGACGCCTGCACCTCGACGTCCGACTCCGACGACATCGCCTCGGCAACCGCGTCGGCCGCCCGTTTGTAGCCGTCGAGGTCGTCGGGTGTCATCGCCTGCAGCGCCGCGACGAGGTCGTCCGCCGTGTAGCCGCGTGTCACCACCCCGAGGCCGTGCTCGGCGATGAGCCTGTCCGTCTCGACGGAGGTCCCGTAGACCATGCCGATCCGAGCCTGGACGAAGTCGAAGAACTTGTTGGGCAGCATGAAGCGATGGTTGTCGGTATGGGGCGGAAGCAGGAAGACACCGAGGTCGAAGGGATTGAGCGCCGCCGGCAGATCCTGCGGAGGCACCGGGGGATGCAGTGTCGTATTTGGGCTCCGCTCGATGCGATCGTTCAGCTGCTGCCAGTACGCGTCACCCTGACGGGACGGAATGAGGAAGAGATCGAGCGAGTAGGGGTCTCCCAGAGTGTCGACGGCGTCGATGATCGCCTCGATATTGCGCCCGGGCACGGCGCCGCCACTGTGGACCAGCCTCACCCGTCCGGTCTCGAGCGGAGTGGGGCCCAGCCCGGCGACGAAGGGCCGCGCATTGCGCACGATCTCGGTTCGTACGCCGAAATCACGCAGATACAAGTCGCCGATCGAGCGGTTGATGGTGGTCGCGGCATCGACGCGTGGAAGGAACTCGGCACACAACCACGTCATGAACGGAGCGACGAGCAGGCGCCAGGAAAGGACGTGGGTGCGCTCGGCCGGAGCCCATTCGTGCAGGTCGCACCAGACCTTCGGCGAACCTCCGACCTCGAAGGCGAGGGGCAGGGCTCGAGCCTCATTCGCGACGACGAGGTCGAATCGGCGATCGCCCAGCAGCGCCTTCGCTCTGCGGACCGCGGGTGCGTCCAGCATCACGGAGCGGAAGCGCCGCAGCGCGAGCTTCGCCACTCCGGCAGGCGTCTGCGGGAGCGACGGCAACCGCTGATCGATCTCCAGATGCTCGTCGACACCCTCGGGTTTCGCACCGTACGAAAGTGTGGTGACCTCGCCGAACTGCGCCAGCACGCTCACCTGACGGAGCACCCTGGCGTCGTGCCGGATGTCCGAGAACGAGATGCAGAGGATGCGGGGGCGGCTCATGCACGTCCCTCGATGAGGTCCCGGTAGTGCGCGGTCAGTTGCCGAGCGCTGTCACCGAGGCTGCGCTGTGCCACGACGAACTCCCGCGCGCGGACCCCCATCTGTCGTCTCTCGGCCTCGGGAAGCTCGAGCACTGACCGCATCGCATCCGCGAGCGCAGCGACATCGCCTTCCCGGACCACGAGCCCCGTGCTCCCGTCGACGACCATCTCGGCCGCGCCTCCGGAGTCGTAGACGATCGCTGGGACCTCGCACGCCTGGGCCTCGAGCGACACGAGACCGGCCGCCTCGCGCCACTGCCCGAATCGCTGAGTGGGAAGCACGAACAGGGTCGCGCCCTGCATCGCCGATCGGACACCGTCACGATCCAATTGGCCGCGGACGTGGATATGCCTGTGATTCGCCGCCGCGCCCTCGACCTCGGATCGGAGCGGTCCATCGCCGACCAGGACGAGCTCATGGGGAGTCCCTCGAACGATCGACACCGAGGCCGAGATCAGGTCCCGCACCCCTTTCGCCGGCGAGAGCGCTCCGAGGAAGATCACTCTCGGGGGGCCCGGGGGGAGCGCAGACCCGGGCCGGTACAGGTCGGTGTCGACGCCCTGGTAGTGCACGACCACCTTTCCGGCGTCGGCACCCGCTTTCACAGCGACACCCGCCAGGTACTCACTCACGGCGAGGATCCTGGCCGAGGCATCGAATGCCCGCCGCACAGCCCGCTGGTGCCAGCGCAGCACAGGCTTGCCGAACGCATTGCGCTCCGACAGAGGAGTCAACGGAACGTACACGTCCGCTCCGTGGACGGTGAGCAGCAGCGGCGCGCCCGACCTCCGGGCGGCCGAGACTGCGGGCTGCGACCAGTTCGCGAAGTGCTGATGCACGAGTGCTGGCCTCCAGTCCGTGATCTGACGGCTCATTCGAACGAACAGGAGCGGCATCGCCTTCTCGCGCTGCTGCCACGTCAGCCGGCTGCTCCCGATCGCCGTTCCCGCAGATGCATCACGTATCCTCAGGGCGCTCCGGATCGCCTGGTCGGTGACCTGCGCTGCCATCGTGAAGAGCTCGAATTCGAAGAGGGACGACAGCTGCACGGCATGCTGTACGGCGAAATAGGTCGGCGGGATGCGCAGCGAACCCTTGGCGAGGGCGATCCTGGTCATCGCGCACCACCCACCAGCGCACGAAGTGCCGTGATCCGCGGCGCCAACTGGGCACGGCGGGCGAACTGAGCCCCCCACTCCTGCGCGGCCGCGCGCTGAGCCGGAGTCTGAGCCGCGGCGATGGAGGCCGCCGCCGCCAAGGCGTCGGCGACATCCGGTGGCGTCAGCGACGCGGAGCCGGTCCATCCGGGCGCGGTGCGCACGACGTCCGATGCGGCGTTGCCCGGGTCGTGGACGGAGACGATGGGGATACCCGTCGCCGCATACTCGTACACTTTGCCACTGGTCACATAGCGACCGGTTCCCAATGCCAGGACGAGTGCATCGAAGCCGGCGTATGTCTCACCGATCGTCGACTTGCCGACCGGGCCTCGGAACGTCACGGAGTCGGCCTCGGCCTGCGCCAGGGTGCCGGCGGCCAGTCCTGAACCGCTGTGCCCCAGGTAGCCGTGGATGACCAGTTGCGCCGACTGTGGGATCCGACCGTCCTCGCGGGCCAGGCGCCACCCGCGAACCAGCGCCTCGATCGGCACCTGGTCGGAGATCGTGCCGATGTAACCGAACACGAGCCCTGCTTCGCGGGCCGGTCGCACGGGCACCGCGAGCGGCGCGACGTACTCGTCGTAGCCGTTTGCGACGACGTGCATCCGCTCCGGCCGGCCGAAGCGCTCTGCGTGCCACGCGCGAATGGGTTCGTTCACGAACCAGATCTCGGCGGCGTTCTCCAGCAGACGCCGCTCGACGCGCGAGCGTCCGGGAATCCAGCCGCCCACGGCTTCGCCGCTGAAAACGTCGAGTGACCACGCGTCGCGATAGTCCATGACGTACGGCACCCCGTGCCTGCGGAACAGGTGGGCTCCCGCAGCGAAATCGACGTTCGGGTTGGCGGTGCCGATGCTGACATCCACCGCGCGAGCCGCGTGAACGCGCGCCGCCGCCTGCTCGAGTCGCGGCCGCCACCGCCCGTAGGTCAGCTCGGGAAAACGCCGCAGGTCGCGCAGCCGGTCGATTCCCCGCCAGAGTTCGAGGTTCCGCGCCCGCAGTCGGCTCCATCGCGTCAGATCACCCACATGCGAGGTGGTGCCCGGCTCGACGCGCACCACGTCCACTCCGTCGGCCAACTGATCCTCCAGCGAATCGTCGACACCGGTGCTCGACTCGAAGATCTCGCGCGGAACCGTGAGCACGGTCACCGCCCAGCCGGCCTCCGCGAAGGCGTTCACCGTGGCGAGCGCACGGTACACACCACCTGCCCGGCTCGGCGGGAAGCTCCATGCGGTGTACAGGAGATGGGGTGTCATCCGTCGACACTCCCGGCGATCGACCTCTTGCCGGCGGCAAGCCCGCTCACTGCAGGATGCCCGGTCTGCCGAGCGAGATTCCAGCAGGCGAAGATCGCATCGCGGTCTGCCGCGATCAGCAGGTCGGCATCCTCGACCATGTCCGCCGCGACGGCATCGCGGCGGAGGGCCCGCCAGAATCGGACCCCGGGGTCCAACGGCGAGATCCGCCGGCACATCCTCAGCACGGAGTTGCCGTCGAGCACGCCCGCGATCCGGTCGCCGAGGTGCAACATGACCCCGCTTCCGCCTTGGACGACGTGGTCGTCATCGGATGCCCGGCCGGAGCGGAACAAGATGGAGCGCACGCGCAGGCCCTGGGCCTGTTCACCCAGGGCGTCACGCGGTACGGGACCCGTGGCGAGGATCACGACGTTCACGACAGCCCGGCCAACCGCGCCTGCGCCGCGAAAGCGGGACTGATGGAGACGACCTCTCGGAACGTGCCCTGCGCGCCGACGGCACCGTCCTGCATGAAGACGATGAGATCGGATTCTCTGATCGTGCTCAGCCGGTGGGCGACCGCGATGACGGTTACGTCTCCCCGTAGCTCTTGGATCGCTCGGGCCACGTCCGCCTCGGTCTTGGTGTCCAACGCGCTCGTGGCCTCGTCGAGGACGAGGATGAGCGGATCGCTGTACAGGGCGCGCGCGATGCCGAGGCGCTGGCGCTGACCGCCCGACAGCGTCAGCCCGCGCTCTCCGACCCGCGTGTCGAGACCGTCGGCACGGCTCTCGACCACCTCCCACAGCTGGGCTCGCCGCGCAGCGACCTCGACCCGTACGGGATCGAAGTCGTCGCTCCAGGTCAGAGCGATGTTCTGCGCAATTGTCCCGTCGAAGAGCGTCACCTCCTGCGGCACGTATCCCACGTGGGTTCGCCACGCGTGAAGGACATCCGGTAGGGACCGGTCGTCGATGCGGATCGATCCCGATGTCGGCGTGAGCAGGCCGAGCAGCAGATCGACCAGCGTCGACTTCCCGGCACCGGAGGCCCCGACGATGCCGACGGTGCTGCCCAGCGGGATGTCCAGCGAGACACCGTGGACCGCCTGCACATCGCTGCCGGGGAAGGAGAACGAGACGTGATCGAGGTGGAGCGCGCTCGGCTCGGCCGGCAATGCTTCGCGGCCGAGTTCCTCGCGGTCGGCGAGGAACTGCTTCGACTCCTCAATGTCGGCGATGACGAGCTCGATGTACGGTGCGGCGGTCGCCGTTCGCGTGAGGACGGCCTGGAACCCGGTCAGCGACGGCACCAATCGAAACCCTGCGATACCGAACAACGCAACCGCAGAGATCGTCGCGGTCATGTCGCCGCCGTTGGTGAGGTACGCGGCGCCGCCGACGACGACGAACCCGCCGATGATCGCGGCGTCGAAGACGAACCTGGGCACCGCGGCGAGGAAGCTCGAGTTCGCCCGAGCACGTGAGGTCTGCCTCCGGGTCTGGCCGACGACCTCGGTCACCTCGCCCGCTTTGTCGCGCAGCGTGATCTCCTTGAGAGACGCGATCATGCCGGATATCAGCGCGGCCACCCGCAACGAGGAGTCCCGCGCGACGCGCGCGGCCTGCCTCGTCTTCGCACTCAGCACGAGGTACTGCAGCAACGCGATGCCTCCCAGGTAGACGATCGTGATGAGGGCGGTCAGGGGTTGTGCGACGACGATGATGCCGACGACGCCGATCGACGTGACGATGAGTCCGGGAAGCGTCGTGACCGGAAGGATGAAGCCGGCGACGACATTCGCGATCGCGCTGTCGGTCATCGCGACGATCTGTGCACTGTTGCGCGAGATCCGATCGGTCCAGGATGAACGGATGTAGGCGCCGAACAGTTCCTGCCCCACAGCCAGCTCGTAGGTCGCGAATCGCCGGGTCGCGATCCACTGAAGCCACACGTTCGCGGCCGACTTGGCGACGACCACGGTTGCCAGCAACAGAATCAGCCACGGGACTCGATCCGGCGGGATTGCACCGACGACGGGCAGTTCCGCGCCGGAGCCCGCCACGACCCCGGCGAGCGTGACTGCGAGAAGCATCAACGCGGCGACGTCGACGAGTGCGAGGATGCCCGAAACCATGCCGAAGGTGAGGAGGAAGCGACTCGCCGACGACGGCAGGAGGGGGAGCAGCCGACGGAGGGTGCGGACGATCTGCAGCATCGACCTAGACCCGCATCGACGCGCCCGTGCGCGCCGACTCCAGGGCCGCCTCGACGACGGCGAGGGTCGCTTGACCCTGCTCCATGGTCACGACATCGCTCGGCTCGCCCAGCACCGCGTCGCGGAACGCCTCGTGCTCGACTCGCAGCGGCTCGCGCTTGGGGAAGGCGTAGCGGGTGACGTCGCCCTCCGAAACACCGCGGAACGCCGTCACCGACTCCCACTCGAGCGGGATCGTCCCGTTGGCGTAGAACGTGAGATCACCGGTCGAAGTGTCCGCGATGAAGGCACCCTTCTCTCCGGTCACGACTGTCAGGCGCTCCTTCATCGGGCTCAGCCAGTTCACGAGGTGGTTCACGATGATGCCGGAATCCAGGCGGCCCGTGACAGCGATCATGTCCTCGTGCTCGCGTCCGCTCTTGAAGGTCGTCTGAGCGAAGACCGTCGTGTAGGACGACTGCGCGACCCACGCCGTCAGATCGACATCGTGCGAGGCGAGGTCCTTCGCAACGCCTACATCGGCGATGCGCGACGGGAACGGGCCCTGTCGACGGGTCTGGATCTGGTAGATCGCGCCCGCCTCTCCGGCCGCGAGGCGCTTCCTCAGCTCCTGCAGGGCGGGGTTGAACCGTTCGATGTGACCGACGGCGCCGACCAATCCCGCGTCGCGGAACGCGTCGACCATTCGGCGGCCGGCCTCGAGGGAGTGCGCGATGGGCTTCTCGACGAGCGTGTGGACACCTGCATCAGCGAGCTTGAGGGCGGCGTCCTCGTGGAACCGGGTCGGCGCCGCGACGACGGCGGTGTCGATCCCGGCGGCGATCAGCGCATCGATGTCAGGCAGGATGTCGAGGTCTCCGGCGACGCCGTGCGGGTCTCCGCCGGGGTCGGCGATCGCGACGAGCTCGACGCCGTCGAGTTCACGCAGAACGCGGGCATGGTGTCGCCCCATCATGCCGACGCCGAGCAGGCCCGCGCGCAGCGACATCAGGCACCCGCCTTCGCGACGGCGGCGACTGCGACGACGATCCGCTCCAGGTCGTCCTGCGAGAGCGAGGGGTGCACCGGGAGCGAGACCACCTCGCGCGCGGCGCGCTCGGTCTGGGACAGGTCGAGGCCGGGCGCATACGACGCGAGCGAGGGCAGCCGGTGGTTCGGAATCGGGTAGTAGACCCCACTGCCGACCTGGTGCTCCTCCTTGAGGGCCTTGACGAAGCCGTCACGATCGTCGCTGACACGGATCGTGTACTGGTGGTACACGTGATGCGCACCGTCGGCGACGGGCGGAACCACGACGCCTTCGAGATTCGCGTCGAGGAACGCCGCGTTGTCGCGGCGCGTGGCGGTCCAGGCATCCACCTTCGTGAGCTGCACGCGCCCGATCGCGGCGTGGATGTCGGTCATGCGGGCGTTGAACCCGACGACCTCGTTCTCGTACTGGCGCTCCATGCCCTGATTGCGCAGCAGACGCGCCATCCGCTCGATGTGAGCGTCCGCCGCAGAGATCATGCCGCCCTCGCCGCTGGTCATGTTCTTGGTCGGGTAGAGCGAGAACATGGCGAACGCACCGAACGTGCCGACCGGCCGGCCACCGAGCGCGGCGCCGTGCGCCTGTGCGGCGTCCTCGTAGAGCGCCAGACCGTGGCGATCGGCGATGCTGCCGAGTTCGCGCATGCGGGCGGGGTGACCGTACAGATGCACGGGCATGATGCCCTTCGTGCGGTTGGTGACGGATGCCTCGACCGCCGCCGGATCGAGGGTGAACGTGTCGGGCTCGATGTCGGCGAACACCGGGGTCGCCCCGGTGAGGGCGACGGCGTTGCCGGTGGCGGCGAAGGTGAACGACGGCACGATGACCTCGTCGCCCGGGCCGACGCCCGCAGCGAGCAGGCCGAGGTGCAGCCCCGCGGTGCCGGAATTGACGGCGACCACCGGGCGACCCTTGACGAAGTGATCGGAGAACTCGCGTTCGAACGCGGCCACCTCGGGGCCCTGCGCGACCATGCCGCTGCGCAGCACCCGATCGACCGCGGCGCGCTCGTCATCGCCGATGATCGGCTTGGCGGGGGGGATGAAGTCGGTCACTCGTTCTCCTCGGTCAGAATTCCGTCCGTCTCGGTGTAGCGCATGCCGGTGGCCGGACACACCCATACGCTGTCGTCGTCGGCGACGAGCGGCACACCGGCGCGTCCCACCCACGCGATCCGTCGGGCGGGAACGCCCGCCACGAGCGCGAACGGCGGAACGTCCTTCACGACGACCGCGCCAGCCGCAACAGTCGCCCATGCTCCGATCGTGACCGGTGCGACGCACGTCGCCCGCGCCCCGATCGAAGCGCCGCGCTCGATAGTCACGCCTACCGGCTCCCAGTCGTGGGCGCTCTTGAGCGCGCCGTCCGGTGTGATCGCGCGCGGATAGGTGTCGTTGGTGAGTACGACCGCGGGGCCGATGAACACTCCATCGCCCAGCCGCGCGGGTTCGTAGACGAGCGCGTAGTTCTGGACCTTGCAGTTGTCGCCCATCGTCACGCCGGTGCCGATGTAGGCGCCGCGACCGACGATGCAGTTGTCGCCGAGCACGGCGTTCTCGCGGACCTGCGCGAGATGCCAGATGGACGAACCGTCGCCGATGACGGCGTCGGGTGAGACGTCGGCCGAATCGACGATGCGCACAGCGGAGGGATGGGTCACGATGGGGGCTCCTGCACGGGGCGGAACGGACGGCCCCCAGTGCTCGTCGATTCTACCCGCCGGACGTCGGCCACCTGGGAGAAGCCCGAGCACCGCGGCAGCCGCGCGCTCCCCCGCTGCTCTCAGTGACACCGTGCGACGCGCCCACTGCACCCGCCGCGGCCGCTGCGACTCGTTCGCCTCGCCTTGGTCGAGCAGACGACGCATCCCTTCGGCGACCGATGCAGGTGTGAACGCCGCCACCTCGCCGAGACCCGCGTCGCTGACGACCTCGGCACCGGTGGCCGCGCCCGCGTAGAGAACCGGAGTGCCGACGGCAGCGGCTGCATACGTCTTGGTCGGGCGCGCGAAGTCGTACCCCACCCCGGGGACGATGCTCACGAGAGCCGCTGCGGCTCCGCGTATCCAGCGGGCCGCCTCGGCCGGCGGCACCACCGCCGACACGTGCACGCGCCCGGGCACCAGGCGATCGGCGGTTGCGCGCACAGCGCGCTCGGCGGTTCCCTGGCCGAAGAATCGCACCTCGACATCGTCGCGCTCCAGCGCCGCAAGCGCCTCGACGAAGATCTCGGGGCGCTGCCACTCCGACATCGTGCCGGTGTAGACGAAGTACGGCATCGACGCCGGTGCAGGTTCGACGTCGGGCGAGAAGACAGCCGTGTCGACGCCGTTTCCCACCGGCACTATCCGCTCCCGCGCGGCACCCAGGGCGACGAGTCGCTCGGTGACCTCGTCGGAGACGGAGAGGACGACGCGCGCTCCGCGCAGTACACGGGTCTCCACCCACCGCATGACCGAGACGACGAGCCGGGGCGCGCCCACCGCGATCACGCCGTCGGTCCACACGTCGCCCGGGTAGTACACCAGCGGAACGCGGAGAAGCTTCGCCGCGATGAGGGACACCAGACCGGTGGTCGGCGGCGCCTCGGCCACGATCGCGTCGGCGCGTCGCCGAAGCAGGCGGAAGAACAGCGGTCCGTCGAAGCTCGCGTACGCCGCGTATCCGCGCACAGCGCCCGATCGATCGCGCAGAACCCGAGCACGAGAGACCGTGACGCCGGCCTGGGTCGAGCCGAGGGCGGCCCCCGCTGGTGGACGCGTCGTGAGCACCTCGACGTCGGCGACCGGCGCCAGCGCGTCCACGAGCGCACCCATTCGGAACGCGGCCGCGGAAGCCTCCGGGGCGTAGAGACGCGTCGCGACGGCGACACGCGATCGGATCCCCGGCTCGGTCACGGCACTCCTCTCGGCCCCGTGCGGGGACGCTCGACCGTCCAGCGTAGTCGGACCTGTCAGAATGGAGTACGTGAGCGACACCCCCGACCTCGGCGCCGTGGCCAGACCCGACTCGGCGGCGTGGGTCGTCATCCCGCTGTACAACGAAGCATCGGTCATCACCGGTGTCGTCACGGGCCTGCGCCCCGCGTTCGCTCACATCGTCTGCGTGGATGACGGTTCCTCCGACGGTTCGGCGCGCCTCGCCGAGGCTGCCGGCGCCGTCGTCGTGCGGCATCCGATCAACCTCGGTCAGGGTGCGGCGCTGCAGACGGGCATCGAATTCGCGCTCCACCACTCGTCGTGCCGTGAGATCGTGACCTTCGACGCCGACGGACAGCACCGCGTCGAGGACGCGGTCGCCATGGTCGCGATGTCACGCCGGGACGATCTCGGCACCGTGTTCGGCTCGCGGTTCCTCGACGACCGCACGCGTCCGGGCTGGATGAAGAAGGTGATGCTCAAGACGGTCGTGTGGGTGACGAACCTCACGACCGGCATCCGTCTCACCGATGCCCACAACGGTCTCCGCGTGATTCGCCGGGACGCCGCCGAGCAGGTGCACCTGAATCAGGACCGCATGGCCCATGCCACCGAGATCGTGCTGCAGCTCGCACGCACCGGACTGCCGTGGGACGAGTATCCCGTCGAGCTGCTCTACACCGACTACTCGAAGGCCAAGGGGCAGAGCGTGCTCAACTCCGTGAACATCCTCGTCGATCTGATCGTGAGGTAGCCGACATGCTGATCCAGCTCCTCCTCATCGCCGGTGTCGTCGTCATCGGCTTGCTGCTGATGCGCCGCACCGGCGCCGACAGCCACCTGGCGATCCGACGCCTGCTGATGGGCGTGTTCGTCGTCGGCGCGATCCTGTCCATCCTTTTCCCGCAGTGGCTGACGTGGTTCGCGAATCTCATCGGCGTCGGCCGCGGGACCGACCTGCTGTTGTACGCCCTGGTGATCGCGTTCTTCGCATTCATCTACACGCAGTACCGGCACAACGTCGCCACGCAGCGCCAGATCACCAGGCTTGCGCGGCGGCTCGCCCTGCTGGAGGCGGAGTCCGCCGATCGAGATCCCTCCTCCGCGGCGGAGGGGTTGGGGGACGGCTGATCAGCCGCAGGCGGTGATGCGCCACAGGGACGCGTCGCCCTGCTCGGCGACGAGTTCGAATCCGGGCTGTCCCTCGAATCCGGTCATCCCAGGGAGCACGAAACGCCCGGGGGTGCCTTCGCCTATACCGAAGTCGAGCACGTAGCCGGGGCTCTCGTACTCGGCGAGTGCATCGCACACAGCCGGACTCGTTCCGGCATCGCGAAGATCGGTCTGGATCACGGACCACGCCTCGGTGCGCGGATGCGACCAGGTGCGGGGGAACACGTCCGTCCCGGACAGGGCATAGCCGAACGCGGTTCCGGTCGACGGATTGCCGATGACCCGATCGCCGGACGGGACGATCTCATCGAGGGACTCGAGCAGGCGACGCTCATCCGGGGATAGCCAGCTGTCGACGTTCTCGATGTAGCGCGACTGGGGGTCGGGGATCCCCTCCGTCGCCTGCGGCATCTGCACCACGGGCATCGCGATCAGTCCACCGACGACGACCGCCGCGGCGACGCCGAGCGCCCACAAGCCCGTCACGCGCTGCACCGCCCCCCGTGCGAACCTCTCGACGAGCCACGCGGCCACCGTGGTGAGTCCGATCGCGGCGAGGGGGATCACGACGACGGGTGCGAGCGCTGCCAGCCGATAGGGATCGGCATACCAGGCCCCGAGCAGCCACTCCCGTACACCCGGGTTTCCGACGGAGGCGACGACGAAGTACAGACCGCCGAAGATCGCCCAGCTCGTGGCGAGCCATCTCATCTCAGCGCGGCGCACTGCGACCACGAGGCCCGCGACCATCGCGGCACTCGCGACGATCGATATCGGCAGCAGCACCTGGCCGTTGAGCAGGACGTCGACGGCCGCGGCGACCTTGCCGCGGAACGGCCACCAGTGCACGCCAGACGTGGACCGCGTCAGGCTGATCCACAGCGAGACGAAGAGCACCCACGCAGCGACGATCGACCCTACGAGGATGGCTCGGCGACCGCCCGGGGCGTCCTTCATCCGCAGTGCGGCCCACCAGGTGAAGAAGCTCACCGTGAGGATCGCCCAGGCGAGCAGGGTCGCCGGCTGGGCGAATGCGAGCGCCACCACCGACGCCAGCACAAGCGCGCAGACGAGGCCGATGGCCGCACCGGGGCGCACGAGGGGACCGTCGCCCGCGATCCACCGCGGCGCCGCGACCACGAGTGCGGCCGCCGACGGCAGGAGCGCGATGCTCAGTGCCGTGGGATACAGCACGCCCCATTGCGCCATCAGCATCGGGAAGGAAAGCAGCACGGGCGACAGCGCCGCCGCCACCGCGGCCGCCACCCCTGCACGCGTATCGGTCCCCATGGTCTGCCGGGTGAACCAGGCGATCGTCAGCGGCCAGACCGCCACCGATATCACGAGGGTCAGCATGTCCGCCGCCATCGGCACGCTCGCGCCGGCTTGGGCGACGAGCGCGGCCATCGCGTGCCACGCCGCGGGGTAGAACGAGTTCGAGCCCACGACGCCGCTCACATCGAACGATGAAGCCGATCCGGTCTCGCCGATGAACCTGAGGACATTGAGGTGGAACGTCGCGTCGTTCGTCTGCGAGATCGCGTCAGGCTCCAGGACGTAGAGCACGAATCGCGTGGTGCCGGCGGCGATACCGACGACGAGCCCGCCGGCGAGCAGCCATCGGCCGTGCGGATCCGACCGGCGGGGACCTGAGCCGCCCAGCGCGCGCCCGATCACCCACGCGAGGACGGCGAGCGCGAGGCATCCGATCCCCGCGGTGAGCACCGTCCACCCGACTCCCACCCACGCGTACACGATGGCGAGCACCGGCAGCACCACGGTCGTGCCCACCGGAGCGAGCGCCCACAGGGCAAGACCGCGCAGCCGCAGACCGTAGCCGATCGCGAGGCCGGGCAGGAACACCACCGCCAGCGCGGCCAGCAGCGCCGGCGCCGCCGCCAGCCAGTCGCCGATCACGACGCCACCCGGTCGATCGCCCCCTCGACCGGGCCGTCGTAGACGACCTCGCCCTTGTTGAGGACGATGCCCCGCGTGCACAGCTCGCGCACCATGTCCATGTCATGGCTGACGACGACCAGGGTCTTGCGCGCGGCGATGAGCTCCTCGAACTTGAGGCGGCACTTCTCGCGGAACGGCGCGTCGCCGACCGACAGGATCTCGTCGACGAGCAGCACATCGACTTCGACGTGGATCGCCACCGAGAACGCCAGGCGCATGAACATGCCCGACGAGTAGTGCTTGACCTCCTGGTCGATGAACTGTTCGATCTCGCTGAAGGCGACGATCTCCTCGTAGCGGGCCTCGATCTCCTTGCGGTTCATCCCGAGGATGGCGGCATTGAGGAAGACGTTCTCACGGCCGGACAGCTCGGGGTGGAAGCCGGCGCCGACCTCGATGAGGCCGGCCACGCGCCCGCGGGTGAGCACCTCGCCGCCGTCGGGGCTCATGACTCCGGAGATGAGCTTGAGAAGTGTGGATTTGCCGGAGCCGTTGAGGCCGAGGATCGCCACGGACTCGCCCTCGTCGACGACGATGTCGATGCCCTTGAGCGCCTCGAACGTGCTCGTGAGCTTGCGACGGCGGATCCAGGACACAAACGTGTCCTTGAGGGAGAGCGCGTGGTTGAGCGTGAAGGTCTTGCGTGCGCCGTCGACGACGACGGCCGGTGCGGCGACGGTCTGATTCGTCATAGGTCCTGCGCGAACCTTCCCTCGAGGCGGCGGAAGACCGCCTGCCCGATGAACAGCGTCGCCAGTGCGATCAGGAACGTCCAGAGGGTGTTGAGCGCGAGCGCAGGCGGGAGGGGCAGGCCGGCATCGGTGACCGGCGCCCAGAAGGCGTAGTGGAACAGTTCGACGGCCTGCGTGATCGGATTGAGCAGATAGAGCTCCAGCACCCAATCCGGCCAGCCGAGCTGCTTCATCGCGTCCTGGACCATCGTCCAGTAGTAGAGCACCGGCGACGCCCAGGTCGCCAGCAGAAGGAAGAGCTCGACGATGTTCTCGGCGTCGCGGAAGCGCACGTTCACGGCGCCGAAGAGCAGGCCGAGACCGAGGGCGAACAGCATGATGAGCAGCATCCCGGCAAGAGCCGCCAGGATGCTGAGGATCGATATGTTGACGATCCAGCCCATGAGCAGGCACACGATGAGCAGCAGCGCGACCTGAGGAAGGAAGTGGACGAACGCGACGATCACCGCCGAGATAGCGAACAGCTGCCGGGGCAGGTAGACCTTGCGCACGAGCGGTGCGTTGTTGACGATCGACGTCGTCGCGTTCTTGTATCCCTCGCTGAAGAGGTTGATCACGACGATGCCCGAGAAGAGGTACACCGCGTAGTTCGGGATGCCGCGCTCGAGGTCGAGGAACAGGCCCAGCACGATCCAGAACACGAGGAACTGCGCGGCGGGGCGCACGTAGGACCAGGTCCAGCCGAGCACGCTGTTGCGGTAGCGCGTGGTCACGCCGGTGCGCACGAGCAGCCGCAGCAGATAGTGCCAGCGGAACGCGTCGAAGAGCCCGCCGCTACGGCCGGGGACGTCGAAGTCGGCGCGCGGGACGCGCGTGAACAGGTCGGGTCTGTGTGTCACAGTTTCAGTCTTCTGGAAGGTGCGAGGAGAGCGCCCCGCGACAACCCTGACATTGTAGTCAGTCATCATGCGCCAACCTGTGCGAAGACCCTTGCGCCGGCGCCGTCGCTAGCCTCGGTGCTCGGCGATCCAGTCCGCGAACGTGTCGAGGGGGTGCGCAGCCCACAGCGCGGGGTCATGCATGACGGTCGTTGCATCGGATGCAACGCCGACGATGCGCTCCACCGCCTGCTCGACAGTGTCCACTCGATCGCCGAACGCGTCTCCAATGACGCTCTCCGCGAAGGGACTGTCGCGCGCGATGACCTGGCAGCCGAACGCACGCGCTTCGAAGAGCACCGTGCTGGCCTCGCCGATCACGACCCTCGAACGCTTCAAGGTGTCGTAGACGTCGGGGACGTCGTCGATCTCGACGCCGGCGGTGAGCGAGAGCTCGGGGTAGCGGGTGCGGACAGTGGAGAGTTCTCCCGGGTGCGGCCGGAACAGGACCGACCATTCGTCGTCCAGACCGGCGCGGAGCCCGACGACGAAGGCATCCGTCGCCAGGGGATCCGTCCGGGAAGAGACGACCAGCAACCGTCTCGGGCGATCGGCCGGTGCCGAAGCGATTTGGCGTTCGAGATGCGGCTTTCCCATCGCCGTGATGCGCGCCGGATGCCGGATCGACTGCGACCAGTAGGGACCGAAGGTCAGCACCTCGTCCGGAAGAGCGCGCCGCAGCACCGGATAGTCGAACGCCTTGCCGTAGTTGTAGGCCGGATGAGACGGCCCGATCCAGCCGTGCTGGGGCTCGACCACATACGCGCCTGCGTCCTTGATCCGGCCGATCGCCTCGCCGTGGTACGTGTACGAGCCGTTGTCGAAGAAAACGATGCGGGGCCTCACGCGGTCCATCAGTCGCGAGAGTTCGTCGAGCTGATAGGGGCGTTGCAGTTCGGTGCGGAGGAGTCGCCGGCCTATGGTCGCGAATGCGTCCGGCGGCTGGTCCAGCCGGCGCGCGAAGGCGGTCAGAAGCCGGTCCTTCGACGCTACGGCGTCCGGCGAGAGTCTGGCCCCGCGCGCGCGCCAGCGCGACCGGGCGATCGCAGCCTCCATGCTGAGCGTGGGGTGGTAAACGGGACGTCCAGCAGCGGCGGGGAGCGGACGCTGCTGAACGACGATCGCGTCGCCCGCCGCCTCGGCGAAGTCGTCGACGAGCCAGTTCCGCGCCCTCGCGCCGTCCGCGGCGAGTGTGACGCCGGACACGTGGAAGAGGACATCGTGACGACGCGCATGACGCACGGCGTCCCACCGATTGGGAAGGTAGCCACGCGCTACCCTGCGGGCCTCCTTCCACCGCGTCCACTCGTTCGGCGTGTCGACGTCGACGCTGCCGGTGTGCTGCGCGGACAGCGACCAGGCGATCTGCACGCGTACCTGAGCCCAGAACGGGACCGTCGCTCCGGGCAGCACTTCGAAGAGCTCACCAGGCGCCTCGTCCTCGAGGTCCAGGACCGCCCGCATGGCGTGTGACGTCCTCTTATCGAGATCGCCCGACCGCTCCGTCACACGTCTCTCCGTTTGTCCATGAGCCACTCGACGATCGCGAAGTCGAACTCGCTGTCGACATCGGTCGATCGCTCGGCGGGCATCTCATAGAGGATCGTCGAGGGGAAGAACACGACCTGCTCCTCGAGCAACGCGCGTCGTCGCCAGACATAGATGGAGCCGTTCATGTCGAAGCACCTCGGTGCGTCCTGACGACGCAGCACCGCATCACCGGGCGTCTTGCTGACCCCGACCGTGCCGTCCGCTCGCTCTTCGACCAGGTTGAAGTAGGGGTTGCGCCGCGCCTCCGATCCCGTGATGAGCGAATCGGCGTCCGCCGTCTCGAACATCGCGACCGCGGCCCGGATGTCATCGACGGTGCGCAGCGGACTGGTCGCGTCGAGGTCGACGCACACGTCGTAGACCTCTCCGGTGCGCTGCTCCGTCGTCCGAACCGCATGTGCGATCGCGGGAACCTTTCCGGCGGTATCGGTGGCCATCTCGGGCGGACGCACGACAGTTCCGGTCGCGCCGTACGACGGCGCCATCGAAAGGATCTCGTCCGAGTCGCTCGAGACGACGATCTGGTCGAACAGTCCGGAACGTGCGGCCTGGACGACGGAGTGGCCGAAGAGCGGACGCCCCGCGACGACGCGGAGATTCTTGCCTGGAACGCCTTTCGAGCCGGCCCTCACCGTGATCGTGCAGATCCTCACGGCGTGCTCCGCTCCCAGGCGAGGCGAGCACGCTCCAAGTCCTCGGGACGCCCGACGTCGATCCACTCGTCGTGGATCTCGAACGCACCCACGTGACGCTCGTCCTCGATCAGGCGCGACAGCAAGGTGGGCATGTCGCAGAACTCACCCGCTTCGAGCGAGGAGAGCGCATGCGGCTCGAGCGTATAGATGCCCGCGTTGACCAGTTCGCGGTGGTGAGGCTTCTCGGCGAGCGCGGTGACCCGATCGCCGTCACGCCGAACGACACCGAAGGGGATCTCGAAGCCGTACTCGCGGACTCCGATGGTTGCGGATGCCCCGGCTCGGCGATGGACATCCAGCATGCGGCGCAGATCGACCTTCGTCAGGAGGTCCGAGTTCATCACGACGATCGTCGAGTCCACGACGCCCTTGAGCTGCGCCAACGCCCCCGCCGTACCCAGCGGTGCCGACTCGTGCAGGTAGCTGATGTCGAGCCCGAGACGGGTCCCGTCGCCGAGGTGCTCCTCGATCAGGTGGCCCAGGTGATTGACGGATACGTGCACCGTCCGGAACCCGAGAGCGTGCAGGCGACCGAGGATGATGTCGATCATCGGAACGTCGCCGAGCGGCACGAGGGGCTTGGGAATGTCCTTGGTGATCGGATAGAGCCGCTGTCCCCTTCCACCCGCCATGAGGACGACCGGCGTCGGGAGTGGGGTCGCGATCCGTTCGCCCTCGCCGACGACGTCGACGATGCGTCCGGCGTCGTCGACGACCGCGACCACGCGGATCCCCCGACCGAGCTTGAGCGCTTCGACGTCGTCCTGCGTCGCCGTCGGCCCCACGACTGCCGGAGCGGGGTTCATGACGGTCGTCACCCGGTCGTCGAGCGCGACGCCGGCCAGAAGTCCACGGCGGATGTCACCGTCGCTCACCGCTCCCACCAGCCGACCGGAATCGTCTTCGACGAACACGACCTGGAGTCGGCTGCGGTCCAGCTGAATGAGCGCGTCGCGGATGCTGACGTCCGCTGCGACGGTGAGGTGCGTCCTGTCGATCATCGATCCGTCATCTCTCGTGCTGGTACGCCGACGACGGTAGCGCCTGGGCGCACATCGCGCACGACCACGGCACCTGCGCCGACCACGCTTCGCGAGCCGATGGTGATGCCCTGGATCACCCGTGCGCCGAGACCGACGTGCGCGCCCTCGCCGACGCGAACCCCTCCCGACAGGATCGCTCCTGGCGCGACGTGCACATGGGCCTCCACGACCGCGTCGTGCTCCACGATCGCCCCGGTGTTCACGAGCGCGCCGTCGCGGATGTCGGCCGCCGCATTGACGATCGCACCGGCGAGGACCTGCACCCCCTCGCCGAGACGCGCTGCCGGGTCTATGAATGCGTGCGGATGCACCACGCGCGCGACAGTGAACCCGTGCCGGACCGCATTGACGTGCACGGCACGTCTGGTCGTGGACACTCCCGTCATGCCGACGGCATTCACGACCTGCACGTCGTCTGGCGAAAGGGTCTCGAGCTGTTCGTCTCCGCCGAGATACGCGAGCTCACCCATGGTCGGGGTGGATGACGGCGCGATGTAGCCGCGGACTCGCTCGCCACCCAGACGCAGCGCCGCGAGCAGCGAACGGGCGTGGCCTCCGCCGCCCAGCAGCACGAGATCAGTCATCGATCGGATCACCGGGCCGGTACGCCCGCGATGCCGTGGTGCCCACGACATCGTAGAAGTCGAACGATGTGCGCCCCGACGCCGGCCGCAAGCATGCGATGTCCTCCTCACCCCACACCGCGCCCTCCGCGACATCGCGTGTCGCGACGAGGCTCCTCCGGACGACGGCGCGATTGCCGATCTCCACGTTTCGGCAGCGCTTCTCGGCGGAGCCGAGCATGATGTGAGCGCGGCGCAGGTCGGCGACGAAGGCATGCAGTCCGTCCGGGTCCAGTGATGCCGCGTGGTCGGGCCCCTCCGCACCGACGTCGTAGGTAAAGTGCTTCTCGATGACGGCGGCGCCCAAGCCCACGGCCACAACGGATGCCAGCGAGCCCGATGAGTGGTCTGAGTAGCCGACGCGGTGTCCGAAGTGCGCGGCGATCGTCTGCATCGCACGAAGGTCGAGGTCTTCGTCGAGCGCAGGATACTGCGTCGTGCAATGCAGGATCGTGACGTGCTGACGGAAGTCGACGAACTCGTCGCGCCGATTCCAGCACTCCTCGAGCACCTCCTCGGTGAGACGCGTCGTCGTTGCTAGTGCCTCCCTCCCCTGCGCGATCCCCGCGGCGATGAAGCGCAGTGCGCGCGCGATCTCAGGAATGTCCGCCATTCCGGTCGAAAGGATGACGGGGAGTCCGGTGCGTCCGGCCTTGACGAGCATCGGTGCGAAAGTGAGATCTCCCGATGCGACCTTCACCGCAGGGATTGCGAGCTCGGTGACGAGAAAGTCGAGGCCTTCGAGGTCGAACGCAGTGGACAGGAACTGCAAACCCCGCGCCCGGCAGTGGGCTCGCAGCTCACGGAATTCCTCGCGGCTCAATTCCAGCTGGCGGAGGAGATCTCGCTGCGAACGCCGATCGTCCGCGGCCCGGCGCTGATAGTCGGCGAGCGTGGCAGTCTCGAGCGCGAGACTGTCCGCCGCGAAGGTCTGGAACTTCACGGCATCCGCTCCGGCCGATGCAGCGACATCCACGAGCTCTCTGGCCCTGTCGAGCGAGCCATCATGGTTGACGCCGGCTTCGGCGATCACGAACACGCCCTCACTCATGAGTCGAGCCTCCCTTCGAGGTCGTAGAAGGACTTCCTGGGCGGACGAGGAATATCAGCATCGCGCAAGGTACCGGCGACCCGCGCGGCGAAACCCGGGGGACCGAAGAGCTCCGTCGCCGGAGCGCGCACCTCGTCATCGATCGCCTGCTGCACCGCCGCCGCGATCGCGTCCCGGTCGGGCCGCGGCGTCCGGACGCTTGCAGCACGAGGACGACCCGTCTGCCGATCGCCGATGAGCACGGAAGGCACCCCCAGCACCGGGGCCTCGAGAACGGTGCTCGAGGAGTTTCCGACGACCGCAGACGCCGCGCTCATCGCGCTGAGATAGCCGAGCTGGCCGAACGACTCCACGTAGTCGGCTCGCCCGCGGTTCGCGGCCACGAATTCTGCGATCCGTGACCGCACGCCGGCGGTACCGATGTCGGAATTCGAGCCCGTGAACACCATGTGCAGGTCGTCGACGGCGGTGAGGCCGGCGAGCATCTCCTCGACGAGCAGTTCCGGCGCGGAGACATCCATCGTCGCGGGATGGAACGTGACGAGTGCGGTCCGCGTCGGCAGACGGATGTCGAACCGGCGCTCGACCTCGCTCGGAGACAACAGGTCCATCCCCGTCAGCGCGTCGACGATCGGAGCGCCGTGGAAGAACACTCTGTTCGGCTCTTCGCCGAGTTGGATCACGCGTCGGCGATGGTCCGCGGTGGAGGTGAAATGCAGAAAGGACATCTTGGTGATCGCGTGACGCAGAACGTCATCCATCGCACCCTCGGTCAGCTCTCCCCCGTGGATGTGCGCGACCGGGACGGCAAGAACGGTCGCGGCTGCGGCTGCGGCGAAGGCTTCGAGACGATCGCCGAGCACCACCAGGACATCGGGTGCCAGCTCCGTGAGCACGGCGGCGAAACGTCCGATCGCCCTCGACACGTCCGCGGCGGCGTCCATCGGCCGGTCGCCTCCGGTCCAGATCGGCACCGTGGCAGCAATGGCGAATCCATCAGCGGCGATCTCCGAGCCGGTCTCGCCGAACTCTTCGCTCAGATGCGTGCCCGTGACGATGACTCGAAGCTGAAGATCCCCATCGCCTTCGACGGCACGGAGCAGACCGCGCAGCAGACCGTAGTCGGCGCGCGTGCCGGTCAGAACCGCGATCGTTCTCATGACGCCAGCGCCGGTGAGCTCGGGATGCAGACCACGCTGTCACGGAGTGCGAGTGCGACCGGCACGGGAGCGTGGGCGAGATGCCGGTAAGGCGACTGTTCGTGGAGCGGATTCCAGAACGGTCGGCACATCAACCCCGCATCATTTGTGGCGGTCAGGACATCGTCAAGGGTCTCCCGACCCCCTTCCACGCGCACCGCGCACAGCCAGTAATTGCTCCTGGTGCCGGACGGCTCCTCGATGAAGGTCGCACCGGACATCTCGGAGAAGCGATCCCGATATCGTGCGGCGAGACGCCGCTTCGAACTCAGGAAGGCGCCCAGCCGGTCGAGCTGCGCGACACCGAGCGCGGCGTTGATGTTGGGCATCCGGTAGTTATACGCGACCTCGTCGTGCTCGAACTCCCAGCGATGGGGAACCTTCGCCGTCGTCGTTCGGTGGCGTGCCTTCCGGGCGAGTTCGTCGTCTGACGTCAGGATCATCCCGCCGCCACCTGTCGTCACGATCTTGTTGCCGTTGAAGCTGAGAATGCCCAGTCGTCCGAACGTCCCGGTGTGACGATCCCCCACGAAGCTGCCCAGGGACTCCGCCGCGTCCTCCACGACCGGTATGTCATGCTCGGCCGCCACAGCCAGCAATTCCTCGACCCGCATCGGGTGTCCGAGCGTGTGCATCGGCACGATGGCGCCGATCCGCCGGCCTGTCGCCGGATTGACGAGCCCGTCCGACGACTGACGGGAGTCCCGCAGCACGGAAGCGACCGACTCGACGGACATCCCGAGGGTCTCCTCGTCGCTGTCGACGAAGAACGGCTGCGCTCCGGCATGCACGACCGCGTTGGCGGTGGCGACGAACGAGAGCGTCGGCACGAGGACGTCGTCTCCGGCCCGGACGCCCGCGAGTTCGAGTGCGACCTGGAGGGCGGCCGTGCCGCTGGAGACGGCGACCGCTCCGGTCGCGCCGGTGAAGGCCGCGACACCCCTTTCGAACTCTGTGACGAACGCGCCGACACTGGACACGAATGTCGAGTCGAGGCATTCCTGCACCCGCTGCCTCTCGACCGTCGAGATGTCGGGAACGTGCAGACCGACGACCGGCGCATCCCCGACGACGTCACGGATCGCGCGGAGAACCTCTGCGGCGGCGCTCATACGACGTATGCGTCCGTGCGGTAGCGCGAGAGGTTCGCCGGATCTGTGAACCACTCTGCCGTCTCGCGCAAGCCTTCACGGAAGCCGCCGACCCCGTCGTACCGCGGACTCCAGCCCAAGAGCTCTCGTGCCTTGCGGTTGTCGGAGAAGAGCCGCTCGACCTCGGAGTTCGCCGGACGCAGACGAGCGGGATCCTCGGTCGCTCGCGCGTCGACGCCCATCACTTCCGCGATCAGATCGAACGTGTCGCCGATCGACACCTCGAAGCCGACACCGAGGTTGATCACCTCTCCGACCCCGGACGGGCTCGTCAGCGCCGCGGTGAATCCGCCGACGGTGTCGGGCACGAAGGTGAAGTCGCGGGTCGGAGTCAGTGCGCCCAACTGCACCTCGCGCAGGCCAGCCGCGAGCTGGCTGATGATGGCGGGGATCACCGCGCGCGCCGACTGGCGCGGACCGAAGGTGTTGAAAGGACGGATCGTCACCGTCGGCAGCCCGAACGATGAGTGATACGCGTTGACCATCTGGTCGGCGGCGATCTTCGACGCGGAGTAGGGCGATTGGCCTTGAAGCGGATGGCCCTCGTCCATGGGTACGTAGCGGGCTGTGCCGTAGACCTCGCTTGTCGATGTGTGAACGAACTTGGCGATATCGGCCGCCCTCGCCGCGTTGAGCAGGTTCACGGTCCCCTGCACGTTGGTCTGGACGTAGAGGTCGGGTGCGGCGTACGAGTACGGGATCGCGATCAGCGCGGCCAGATGGAGAACGGCATCGCGATCGCGCACGGCCGACATCATGAGGCTCGGATCCCGCACATCGCCAGGCAGGAACTCGATGTGCGCCGCGACCTCCGGATCGAGCCCGTCCAGCCAGCCGCGCGAATCGAACGAGTTGTAGAGCACGAGCGCGCGGACGTCGTGCCCGTCCCGGACCAGCTGCTCAGCGAGGTGCGACCCGATGAAACCGTCCGCTCCGGTGAGCAGTACCTTCATGCCCCCGAGTTTACCGGTCCGGTCAGAGGGACCTCAGCCAAGCGCGACTGTGGCCGGCTGGCCCTTCGAGTAGCTGATCACGCCGCCGTCGAAGGTCTGCGAGCACTCGAGGGCCGAGCACGTCTCCTCCCCCGTGGGCCAGCCCAGCGCCCCCCGGACCCAGCCGGCAGCGCTGTACGCGGCCATCACCGTCGAGGAGGACACGAAGGTGCCTCGAGCCGAGGAGTGCACCCAGCCGTTGGCGAAGCGCTGCGCGAGTCCGCTCCCGTTCAGGTCGGCGACGACGGTCACGCCGGTCTGCGCCGAGCCGAGCGCGCCGGTCGCGCTCGTCTGCTGGCCTGCCGCCGTCTCGATCGCCGCCGCGGTCAACCCGGTCTGCGAGGAGGCGGCCCGTCCCTTGACGTATCCGATGATCCCGCCGTCGAACCGCTGGGCGCACGCCTGGCCCGTGCAGAATTCCGCGCCCAGGGGCCATCCCAGCTCGCCGCGGACCCACCCGGCCGCGCTGTACGCCGCCATGACCGTCGCCGAAGAGGCGAAGCTCCCATTGGCCGACGAGTGGATCCACCCCCCGTCGAATGCCTGGTCGAAGCCGTTGCCGTTGGGGTCGGTCACCGCGTTTTCGGACGCCCGTGGCCAACCGAGGTATCCGCGCACCCAGCCGGCCGCACTGTAGGCGCTCATGATGCTCGACGACGAGGCGAATACGCCGCTCGCCGACGCGTGGACCCATCCCCGGTCGTACTTCCGCACGAGGCCGTTTCCGTTGGGGTCGGTGACGGTCTGCACCGAGGTCATCGCATCACCCAGGGAGTCCGACGTGGCGGCCCGCACGATCTCCACCTCTTGTGCCTCCAGTCCCACGACGGCGACCGCGGGCTTGCCGGGCATGTACGAGACGACGCCGCCGACGAAGGACTGCGAGCACAGCGTTCCCGAACAGCTCTCGACTCCCGTTGGCCAGCCGAGGGGGCCACGCACCCACCCGACACTGCTGTATGCCGCCATCACGGTGCTCGACGAGACGAACGTCCCATATCCGGAGGAGTGGACCCACCCCCTCTCGTACTTCTGGGTGAGGCCCGAGCCCTGACGGTCCATGACGAGGTGCGTCGGCTCCGCGGCCGCACCGATGTCGCCGGCGGCGCTCGTCTGCGCGGCCACCGCCGCGTCGACGGCGTCATTGGAGACACCCGAATGGGCGGTCGCAGGCCCGTCCCCGACGTAGGAGATGATTCCGCCCGCGAAGCGTTGCGCACAGGCGTCGCCCGTGCAGACCTCCGCCCCGATCGGCCAACCCAGGTTGCCTCGTACCCAGCCCGCCGACTCGTAAGCCGACATGATGACGGAGGATGACGCGAACGCCCCGCTCGTCGAAGAGTGGATCGATCCGCCCTGGAAGGCCTGCGCGCGCCCATCGCCGTTGTGATCGGTCACCGGCTGCTCGGGGCCCGTGGGCCAGCCGAGACGCCCTCGCACCCACCCCGCGGCACTGTAGGCGATCATGCTCGGCGTCGTCGTCGCGAAGGTACCCCACTGCGAGGAGTGGATCCATCCGCCTTCGTACTGCCGGGCGAGTCCGCTGCCGTTGGAGTCGGACACGACCCGCGCCGGCGAGAGCGGCGCGCCCAGCGGACCCGCGGACCCGCCTTGCGCGGCATGCTCGATATCGATCACGCGCGGTGACACATCCAGCGTCGTCGCGGCGCTGGAGCCTTGGGTGTAGGAGATGATGCCGCCCGCGAAGGGCTGCGTGCAGACGCTGCCCGTGCAGATCGTCTGCCCGACCGGCCACCCCAGCGGGCCACGAAGCCACCCCGCGGCGCTGTAGGCGACCATGATGGGAGTGAGCGAGGAATACGTCCCGGCGCTCGACGAGTGGATGAATCCGCCCGTGAACTTCTGCGCGATTCCGTTGCCGTTGGGATCGGTCACCTGCGTCTGCGGTGCGGCGGGCTGGCCGAGCGGACCCGAGGCCCCGCCCATGCGGTTCCATTCCGTCGCGATTGCCCCCGTCGGCGTCATCCCCGACGCGTGCGTCGAGCCGAACCAGTCGGTGAAGTAGTTGTAGAAGTTGCGGTTGCCGTAGCTCGAGCATCCGTCGCCCTCGCCGTAGCCGGCGCGCATTGCGGCAGCGTTCGGCTGGTACGGCGTGTAGTAGTACAGGTTCGACGTCGCCTGGTTGCGCACGTACACAGGCGACCTGCCGCAGGCGCTGTTGGGGTGGTACAGGATGTTCCACGTCTTCCCGGGCGCGTACCACGTGAAGTACTGGCTGGTGCCGGGCGGGTTGGCGTAGCGCTTGAACTGCCAGGCCGCGCCGTACACCTGGTTGAAGAAGCCGTAGTACCGCGTGTCGCACGCGGCGGTGTCAGGACATCCCTGTCCCATCGCGATCGTGTAGCGCCACTCGCTCGGAGCCGTGTGGGTGACCAGCCCCTGCTCTTTCTGCAAGGTCGTCAGGATCACCTGCGGGTTGATTCCGCAGGCCTGGGCGACCTTGTAGATGATGCGCGAGGCGCGCTCGCGCGTGCCGCCCGAGTATGCACCGCACATCGCATCGCTGCTGGTCGACCTCGAGGTGTCGTACCAGTCCTTCAGGCAGGTGTAGCCGCTCTGGCACGACGAGACCTTGGACTGCAGGAACGACTGGATCTGCGCCTCGGTCATCGAGGACTTGTCGAAGAAGACGGCGTCGCTGATGATGTTGCCCGGATCGAATCCGCTCAACGTCGCGGCGGCGGCGATCTGGGCCTCCGTGGGCTGCGCGACACTCGTCTCGGCAGGCGCGGCGTGTGCCGGCACGACTGCGATCGAGAGCACCAGCGCGAGAGCTCCGATCCAGGTCGCCGCGGCGCGCACGAGCGCGCGCGAGCGTCGGTGAGCGGGGGTCGACATGTGAACAGTGTGACGGATGTGACGGATGAGTACAACAGATCCGTCACATCCGAGAGCGCGACGCGCCGTTTTCAGCGGACTCGTGG
>JAUHYM010000177.1 GCA_030426515.1 Actinomycetes bacterium | reverse complement strand
CCCGCAGCCCGATCGGAACGGTGATCGACCTGCGCTCCCTCGAGGAGATCGACGAGAACCCCGATCTGCTGCCGCAGACGCGCACCATCGAGCTGATCGCCCTGCCGCTGCTGGAGGGCGCGGCGCGGGACGCCGTGGCCGAGGCGACGACACTCGGCGCGCTGTACGCGGCGATGGCGCGCACCACGGGATCGTGCGTGGTCGACCTCGCGCGGCTGGTGCTCGAAGAGCGTGACGGGCTCGCCGACGGCATCCTCATCCACTGCGCCGCGGGCAAAGACCGCACCGGCTTCGTCATCGCCGTGCTGCTGGCGGCCGTGGGCGCCGACCGGGAGGCGATCGTCGCGGACTACGCGGCCTCCCAGGCGCACCTGTCCGGCGAGTGGGCGGAACGGGCATTCGACCGTGTGAGGGCCTCGGGAGTGCCGCTGACCCCGCAGCTGTCAGCGCTGCTGGCCCACTCCCCCGCCGCCGCCATGGCCGACACACTCGCCCACCTCGACGCGGAGTACGGCGGTGCCGACGCCTACCTGCGCGCCCATGGGCTGAGCGCCGACGAGCTGACCGACCTGCACGACCGACTCATCGACCCCTGAAGGGACTCCGCATGACGCTCCTCGACATCGACGGCACCCACAACTTCCGCGACACCGGCGGCATCGCGCTGGCGGCGGGAGGGACGACCCGCCCGGGCGTGCTGTATCGCTCCGATGCGCTGGGGGCGCTCACTCCCGCGGGACTCCGGGCGTTCGCTGCGACGCCCATCGGCGTCGTGGTCGACTTCCGCTCCGAGGCCGAGCGAACCCGCATGCCGGACGTGCTGCCCGAGGACCGGCCGATTCGGACCGTCCTGCTTCCTCTGCTCGAGGGTGCGATGACCGGCGCACCGGGTGCGACGCTTCCCGGCGGCGACGCCTCGAACGAGGCGCTGGCGGCGGCGATCGAGGCCCTCCCGACCCTCGCCGATCTGTACACGTCGATGCTCGAGCACGGCGGCCACGCGTTCGCCGAGGTCGCGCGTCTGATCGCGATGTCCGAGGATGACGCGCCTTCCGCCGTCCTCGTGCACTGCACGGCCGGAAAGGACCGCACCGGCGTCGCCTCGGCTCTGATGCTGGATGCCGCCGGCGCCGATCGTGCCGCGGTCGTCGCCGACTACGCCTCCACCGCCGCGAATCTCGCCGGCCCGTGGGCGGAGCGCATGCGCGCCATGGTGACGGGGATGGGTGTTCCGCTGGCGCCGAAGGTCGACGAGCTGCTGACGGGGAGCCCCGCCACGGCGATCGAACACGCGCTGGCGTGGGTCGATGAGCGCGGCGGCAGCGCGGCCTACCTGGAGGCCGCGGGGGTCACTGGGAGCGACCTGGAGCGTCTGCGCGAGCGGATCACCGGCTGAACCAGCCCGTGTGCGGCTGCAGCGCCGTGCGCAGCCGGTCGGGTGAGACCCGCCAGTGCGCGTGCAGCTCGCCGTCGATGAGCACCACGGGCACCTTCTCCCACCACGTCTCGTAGAGCGCGGGGTCATCGAGGATGGACTGCTCGGCGACCTCGACCTGCGCTGCCCGCGCCTCGGGCAGCTCGGCGACCACCGTCTCGACGACCTCGCGGGCCACATCGCACAGGTGGCAGTCCGGCTTGCCGATGAGGGTGAGGGTGGTCACGCGACCATCCTAGGTTCCCGATTTGCACCTAGCGGGCCCACTCTGCCTACGGTGGGGGGCCCGCCCCCGGAAGGAGTGCACCATGTGGGAGCACCTGTTCGAGTTCTTCATCGCGATCGCGATCTGTCTGGTGATCGCTCTGGCGATCGTGGTGACGGTGTCGCTGATCGGCAAGCTCGTGCGGATGAAGGCGCACTGGCCCAATGAGCTCATCACCTTCGCGCAGACGCCGTTCCGCGTGCTGGTGTTCCTGCTGGCGATCTGGATCGCCACCGCCGCCACCTTCCCGTTCCCGGAAGACGACGACACAGGGTGGCGTCACATCTTCAATCAGCTGATGACCATCATCGTCATCGGCGTCGGCGCGTGGCTGGCGACATCCCTTGTGCGCTTCGCGACCAATCAGATGCTGGGTCGGTACCGCACGGATGTCGTCGACAACCGGGCCGCGCGGCGGGTGCAGACCCAGGTGATCATCCTCCGTCGCCTCGCGATCGCGGTCATCGTGGTCATCGCCGTCGGGTCGGCGCTGCTGACGTTCGAGTCGGTGCGCGCGGTGGGCGCCAGCGTCCTCGCGTCAGCGGGAATCGCCTCGATCGTCGCGGGGCTCGCGGCCCAGTCGACTCTGGGAAACCTGTTCGCGGGGGTCCAGCTGGTCTTCAGCGACGCGCTGCGCGTGGATGACGTCGTCGTGGTGGAGGGCGAGTGGGGGCGCGTGGGCGAGGTCACGCTCACCTACATCGTCGTCGATGTCTGGGATCAGCGCCGGCTCATCCTGCCCTGCACGTACTTCACGACCAAGCCGTTCGAGAACTGGACGCGGCGCGGGAGCGAGATCCTCGGCACCGTCGAGATGGACGTGGACTGGCGCGTGCCGATGGAGGGCCTCCGAAGCCGCCTGCGCGCGGTTCTCGCCGACACAGACCTGTGGGACGGCCGCACCGGCGTCATCCAGGCGACGGATTCGGTCGGCGGACTCGTCCGCGCACGCGTGCTGGTCAGCGCCGAGGACTCCGGCAAGCTGTGGGACCTGCGGTGCCTCGTCCGCGAGGAGCTCATCTCTTACATCCAGCACTCCGCACCTCAGGCGCTGCCCACCCAGCGCGTCCTCATCGGGGAGCAGGCAGAGATGCCCGGGGCTCGTCAGGCGCACGCTCCCAGCGAGGGGATGTTCAGCGGATCGGCAGACGCCGACGAGCGCTACCGTCAGTTCACGCAGCCGAACCCGGTGGTCGAGGATGCGGACAGCGCGACGGCCGAGGTGGCGGACACCGACCGCACCTGAGTGCCGCTCAGGTCTGCAGCGGAAACCCCGCGGCCTGCCACTGCTCGGTGCCGCCGTCGACGTTGGTCGCGTCGTAGCCGCGCGCCTCGAGCGCCTGCACGACACGCGCCGACCGGCCCCCGACCGCGCAGATGACATCGAACGCACCATCGGGCAGCTCGTGAAGGCGGTCGCCGAGCGTCGACATGGGCAGGTTGAGGGCGCCGGGCACGTGGCCCGCGGTGTACTCGTACGCTTCCCGCACGTCGATGAGCGGGGTGTCGATGCGCGCGCGCAGCTGTTCGACGGTGATCGACTTCACGCGGTGCTCCTTCGCTTCGGATCCGGCCCGTGAGACACGAAGCGCCCGTCCGGAGGGACAGGCGCTTGGTGCGGATGCCGCTTACTTCTTGTTGCGGCGCTGGTGGCGAGTCTTGCGAAGCAGCTTGCGGTGCTTCTTCTTCGCCATGCGCTTGCGGCGCTTCTTGATGACAGAACCCACGGAAAACCTCACAATGTCGGGGTCTGGACGTCTGCTCGCACGGGGCGAATCAGGCGCCCGGGAACGGGCAGATGGAAAAATGCCTCAGACGAGTCTACCAGCGACTGCCGCGACTGCTCAGCCGACGTCGGAGATGGGCCGGTTGAGGGCCTCGGTGACCGCGGTCTCGGGCACACGGTAAGAGCGTCCGAAGCGCACCGCAGGCAGCTCGCCGGCATGCACGAGCCGATACACGGTCATCTTCGAGACGCGCATAATCTCCGCGACTTCCGCGACGGTGAGGAAACGCACATCGGGCAGCTCCGCCATGACCTCTCCCCTTTTTCTTCGCCAGGCCTGCCGATCACTCTATTGCGTCGGTGCGACGCGTGTAAACCCGTGTGACGGATGGTGCCTGCGCTGCCCACAGCGGATTCCCATCCCGCTCATCGGCAGGGCATACCCGCGCGGGAGACGCTCGACGCATGACCGATCGCCAGCCTCCCGAGCACGACGACACCACCCTGCCTCCCGAGACGGCCACGGCGCCCGATACGGACGCGCCGCAGGAGGCGCCCGGCCGGGACCGCCGCAGCGCGCGCTGGCTGATCGGCGGGTCGATCGCCGGGGGCCTGGTACTGCTGGGACTCACCTTCGGGGGCGGATTCGTGACCGGGGTGAACGCCGGCGGCGGACTCAGCGCGGGGCCCGACGCGGGGACGCCGTGGCAGGACGGCGAGCGGCCGGACCTGCCCGGCGGCGAGCGCCCCGGCCCGGGCGGCCAGGCCCCCGGCGATCAGGCTCCGAACGGCGAAGGCGACTCCTCGTCCAGCGAGTCGTCCTCGGGCGACGCGACCGGCAGCTGACCGCTAGGCGCTGAGCTTCCTGAACGCGCTGGTCAGCGTGTGCTTCGCCGACGCGGCCGCGCGCCCGACGGCCGCCGCGGCGTTGGCGGCGCCCTCGCCGAGGGCCGCGGTCACCTGCTCCGCGGTCTCCTCGGTCTCATCGTCGAGGAAGGGCACGAGCCAGTCCTCGACATCCGCCAGCGGGGCCGGCGCCAGGCTGTAGAAGCGGTGCTGCCCCTCCTCGCGCACGGTCACCAGGCCCGCTTCGCGCAGCACCTTGAGGTGCTTCGATACGGTCGGCTGGCTCACCTCGAGCGACTGGACGATCTGCGACACGCTGGTGCCCGACGCGGAGGTCGTCGATCGGTCGAGGAGCAGCTGAAGGATCTCGCGCCTGGTGCCGTCCGCGATCACGTCGAAGATGTCCGCCATGCCCATAGGTTAGCCGCGCCGCGGCCGGAGTACCATGACACTCCGTGGCAACCGGAAGGGGCGTTCGATGGCGGTGAGCCCGGGTGGGTCTGCCCGCGCGGTCCGTGGCGGCTTCTTCCGCGACCTTCTGCACAACGCTCGAGAGCTGACGACGGCCTCCCCCGCGCGCTTCGCGGTGCTGGTGTTCGGAACGCTGATTCTGCTGTTCACGTTCCTGCTCTCGCTGCCCGCGGCCGCGGCCGACGGCGAGCGGACGCCGTTTGCGGACGCGCTGTTCACCGCGGTCTCCACGATCTGCGTGACCGGCCTTGCCACGGTCGACATGGCGCTGCACTGGTCCGCCTTCGGCAAGGTGATCATCTTCGTCGGGGTGAACATCGGGGGCATGGGCGTGCTGACCCTCGCTTCGATCCTCGGGCTGGTCATCTCGAAGCGGCTGGGATTGCGCGCCAAGCTGATCGCGGCGAGTGACACCAACCCGCTGCGGGCCCACGCAGGCCCGGTCAACGAGAGCCAGACGGTGCGTCTGGGCG
>JAUHYM010000011.1 GCA_030426515.1 Actinomycetes bacterium | reverse complement strand
CGCTCGAGGACCGCATCGTCATCCAGCAGGTCGAGGCCGAGCAGACCACTGCGAGTGGTCTCGTCATCCCCGACACCGCGAAGGAGAAGCCCCAGGAGGGCGCCGTCGTCGCGGTGGGCCCGGGCCGCATCGACGACAACGGCAACCGCGTCCCGCTCGACGTCGCCGTCGGCGACCGCGTCCTGTACAGCAAGTACGGCGGCACCGAGGTGAAGTTCGGCGCCGACGAGTACCTGGTGCTGTCGGCTCGCGACGTCCTGGCGGTCGTCGTCCGCTGAGACACCCGCTATGACGAGAAGGCCCGGATGGAGACATCCGGGCCTTCTCGCGTCTGCGGCGGCCGCCGCGGGAACTAGGCTGGGCCGGTGAGCGAGCGGGACCGGCTGATCGGCGGTGTGTACACCTTCACGTCGTACCTGCTGTGGGGGTTCATGCCCCTGTACTTCCTGCTGCTGGCGCCTTCCGGCCCGTTCGAGGTCGTGTCGTGGCGCATCATCCTCTCGCTCGCGTTCTGCCTGATCCTGCTGGCCGTCACCCGGTCGTGGGGCCGCCTGATCGCCATCCTGCGCAATCGGCGCCTCGCCCTGTGGACGGTGCTCGCCGGCATCCTCATCTACGTCAACTGGCAGGTCTTCCTCATCGCGACCCTCACCGGGCACGTCGTCGAGACGAGCCTCGGGTACTTCATCAACCCGATCGTGACGGTCCTGATGGGGGTGCTGATCCTCCACGAGCGGCTGCGGATGACCCAGTGGATCGCCATCGGGATCGTCGCGGCCGCCGTCACCGTGATCGTCGTCGGCTACGGGGTCTTCCCGTGGATCTCGCTCACCCTCGCTTTCTCGTTCGGCTTCTACGGGCTCGTCAAGAAGCAGATCGGCCCGTCGGTGGATGCCGTCAGCGGCCTGACCCTCGAGTCGATGTGGCTGCTGCCGATCGCGGTGCTGCAGCTGATCATCGTCGGCGCGACCACCGGGATCACGATGGGCACCGCGGGCCTCGCCCATGCGCTGCTGCTCGGGATGGCGGGCGTGGTCACCGCGACGCCGCTGCTGTTCTTCGCCGCCGGAGCTCGGCGGGTGCCGCTGACGGTCATCGGGCTGCTCCAGTTCGTCGCCCCGATCCTGCAGTTCATCACCGGCGTGTGGATCCTGGGGGAGCCGATGCCGCCGGAGCGCTGGATCGGCTTCGGGCTGGTGTGGGTGGCCCTCGTCGTGCTCACCGTCGACCTGCTCACACACGCCCGGCGCGTGCGGGCCACCGACATCCCCCAGATCACCTGACGCCGGTGCGCCGAGGCGCGCTGTGTAACGATTCGGTCGCGTTACACATCGTTAACGAACGGCAACACTCCCGCGATGTCTTCCGGGCTAGTTTGATTGCATCCGGGTCGGCGCCCGAGCCCGCCCGTGAACCAACACAGCAAGGAGCAAGATGAGCGTCTTCACACGTTCGCGTGCCGGCAAGGTCTTCGGCGGATTCGCCGTGGTCGGTGCCAGCGCGCTCGTTCTGGCCGGTTGCGCCGGCGGCGGCGGCGACGAGGGATCCTCGGACGAGCCGATGGAGCCGTCGGAGTCGATCGAACTCACGATCGGCACGGCCCTGCCGCAGACCGGAAACCTCGCGTTCCTCGGACCGCCCGAGGAGGCCGGTGTCGCCTACGCCACCGCGCAGATCAACGAGGTCTCCGAAGAGACCGGCCTGACCCTCGACGTCGTCTACGGCGACTCGGGCGACACCGACAACAAGGCCTACGAGACCGAGATCCCCCGCCTCCTGGGCGAGGACGTCTCGGCTGTCATCGGCGCCGCGTCGTCGGGTGTCTCGCTCCAGTTCATCGACCAGCTGGTCGGTGCGGGCGTCATCCAGTTCTCGCCTGCGAACACCTCGGCCGCCTTCACCACGTACGAGGACGACGGGCTGTACTTCCGCACCGCGCCGTCCGATGTGCTCCAGGGTGACGTGCTCGGCAACCTGATCGCCGAGGACGGCAACCAGACGCTCGGCATGATCGTGCTGAACGACTCGTACGGCACGGGCCTTGCCGAGTTCACCACCGAGGCGTTCGAGGCCGCCGGCGGCGAGGTCGTCGCAGCGCCCACGTACAACACGGGTGACACGAACTTCGACGCGCAGATCAGCGAGGTGCTCGCGGCCGACCCCGACGCCATCGCCCTGATCACGTTCGACGAGGTCAACACGATCCTCCCGAGCCTGTTCGGACAGTTCCCGGCCGACAAGCTGTACTTCGTCGACGGCAACCTGAAGAACTTCGGCGACGAGTTCCCCGAGGGCTCGCTCACCGGCGCGAAGGGCACGCTGCCCGGTCTGTCGATCGACACTCTCGGCCAGTTCACCGGCGAGCTCGACACCTTCCTCGAGGAGGAGGGCTCGGAGCCGCTCAGCGAGTACAGCTACGCAGCTGAGTCGTACGACGCGACCATCCTGCTGGCTCTCGCGAGCCTCGCCGCCGGTTCGAACGACCCGGCCGAGATCGCCTCGAAGCTCATCGAGGTCTCGGGTGGCTCGGGCGATGGCACCACCTGCACCTCGTACGCGGAGTGCGCCGACATCATCGTCGGCGGCGGTGTCGCCGACTACGACGGCGTCTCCGGTGCGATCACGTTCGACGAGGTCGGTGACCCCACCGACGGCTCGATCGGCATCTACGAGTTCGGTGACGACAACAACTACGTCGCCTACGCCGGCTGATACCAGCACAACACACGTCGGAGCCCGGGTCCTCGGACCCGGGCTCCTTCGTGTTGTGGTGTGGGGGCGTTTCCGACGGGCATGCGCCGGGCAGCGGCATCCCGCGGTTCCGCACCCGCACCCGCACGGCACCCCCGCCACGCCCGCGCGCCACGCCCACCGCACAGTGAGAATCCGCCTGGCGGACGATAATGCACGGCGCGAACCGGATTCTCGTCCGCCAGGCGGATTCTCGCGGTGAGTGCTGTGTCAGGTCCCCAGTGTGCCCAGGTACAGCTCGGTGACCTTCGGGTCGTTCAGCAGCTCGCGGCCCGACCCGGTGTACGCGTCGCGTCCCTGGTCGAGGACGTAGCCGCGGTCGCAGATCTGCAGGCAGCGGCGGGCGTTCTGCTCCACCATGATGCAGGTGACGCCGGCCTTGTTGATCTCGGACACCCGGATGAACGCCTCGTCCTGCCGCACCGGCGACAGACCGGCGGACGGCTCGTCGAGCAGCAGCACCTTCGGGTCCATCATGAGCGCGCGGCTCATCGCGACCATCTGGCGCTCACCGCCCGACAGCGACCCCGCCCGCTGCTTCAGACGAGACTTCAGCTCGGAGAAGATGCCGGTGACGAACTCGAGCCGCTCGTCGTAGATCTTGGGGTTCTGGAAGAGCCCCATCTGCAGGTTCTCTTCGATCGTGAGGCTCGGGAACACGTTGTTGGTCTGCGGGATCATGCCCACCCCGCGCGCGACGAGCTTGTTCGCCTTGAGTCCGGTGATGTCCTCGCCATCGAGCGAGATCGACCCGCTGCGGATGTTCACCTGGCCGAAGATCGACTTCAGCAGGGTGGACTTTCCGGCGCCGTTGGGCCCGATGATGCCGATGAGCTCGCCCTGGTGGGCGGTCAGCGTGCAGCCGTTGAGGATGTTGACACCCGGGAGGTACCCCGCGTGCACGTCGTCGATGAAGACGACGGGGGTGTCGGTGGCGACGCCACCGGTGGTGGCCGCGGCATCCGTGCTCATCGCTTCTCCTCCCGGTTGAGGGCGGCCTCTTCGGCCTCGCCCTCATCGACGATCTCCTGCGCAGTCATGCCCTGCGCCTCGCCACCCTCGGCCACGGCGATGCGGCCGGTGGCGATGCCCAGGTCGACGTCCTGGTGCGCGCCCAGGTACGCGTCGATGACCGCGGGGTTCTTCATCACCTCGTGCGGGTCGCCCTCGGCGACGATGCGGCCCTCTGCCATCACCACGACCCAGTCGGCGATGTGGCGGACCATGTGCATGTCGTGCTCGACGAACAGCACGGTCATCCCCTCGTCCTTCAGGTCGAGGATGTGGTCGAGCAGCGACTGCGTCAGTGCCGGGTTGACACCCGCCATCGGCTCATCGAGCATGACGAGCGTCGGCTTGGTCATGAGCGCGCGGGCCATCTCGAGGAGCTTGCGCTGACCGCCCGAGAGCGAGGCGGCGAAGTCGTCGACCTTGGCGTCGAGCTTGAACCGCTGGAGCAGGTCCATCGCGCGATCCTCTATCTCGGCATCCTGGCTGCGCCAGATCGCGGGGATCATGCTCTGCCAGAACTTCTCGCCGCGCTGACCGGTGGCGCCGAGCTTCATGTTGTCCATGACGGTGAGCAGCCCCAGCGCCTTGGTGAGCTGGAAGGTGCGGACCAGCCCCCGTCGTGCCACCTTGTACGCGGCGACGCCCGAGAGCGATTTGCCCTCGAACTCCCACGTGCCCGTGTCGGGCTTGTCGAACCCGGTGAGCAGGTTGAACAGCGTGGTCTTGCCGGCGCCGTTCGGGCCGATGAGGGCGGTGATCGCGCCGCGCGGGATCTCCAGGTGGTCCACGTCGACGGCGGTCACACCGCCGAACTGGCGGTGGACGTGGTCGGCGACGAGGATCGGGTCGACCTTCTTGCAGCCGGGGGCGGGTTCGCCGACGTGCAGCCCGGTCGTCTTCGGCCGGGGCGTCGGCGAGGTGATGGGCGCGGTGCCCGTGTTCTCACTTGACAAAGGTCAGCTCCTTCTTGTTGCCGAGGATGCCCTGCGGCATGAAGATGACGAGCAGCATCAGCGCGACACCGACCAGGATGAACCGGAGGGTGGCCGCCTGGATCGGCGACATGAACGGGAGAAGTCCCGAGGATGCCAGTGCGGGCAGCACGTTCGACAGGAACGTCTGCAGCCCCCAGAAGATCAGCGACCCGAGCAGCGGACCGAAGACCGTGGCCGCACCACCCAGCAGCAGCGCCGTCCAGACGAAGAACGTCAGCGAGGTCACGTACACGCCGGGGCTGATCGCCGCGGGAAGGGCGTAGACGATGCCGCCGGCCGCGGCGATCACACCGCCGAGGACGAGCGACTGCATCTTGTGCGAGTACACGTTCTTGCCCAGCGACCGCACCGCGTCCTCGTCTTCGCGGATGCCCTTGAGCACGCGGCCCCAGGGGCTGCGCATCAGCATCCAGACGACCAGCACGGCGAAGGCGAGGGTCATGAGGCCCATGATCCGCACCCACCACTGGGTCTCGTTGTAGGTCCACGGGCCGAAGCCGTAGGTGCCTTCGGGGATCGGGTTCGAGGCGCGGAAGCTCGCGTGGTAGCCGCTGAGGCCGTCAGCCGAGCCCGTGACGTCGTCGAACGCCGTGGTGAGGAAGAGGAGGCGCACCACCTCGGCGGCCGCGATCGTCACGATCGCGAGGTAGTCGCCCCGCAGTCGCAGGGTCGGGATGCCGAGGATGATCGCGAAGATCGCGGCGGCCACCAGGCCCAGGATCGCGCCCAGCCACCAGGGGAGGCCGAAGGTGAGGATCGAGATCGCGTAGCCGTAGGCGCCGATGGCCATGAAGCCGGCGATGCCCATGTTGATCAGGCCCGCGTAGCCGAAGTGCACGGCCAGGCCGAGCGCGGCGAGGGCGTACCCGATGGTCGCCGGGCTGAGGATCGACGAGGCGGTGTTGGAGAGAATCTGAAGCCAGTCCATGTCGCGCGCCCTAACCTATTCTCTCTCGTTGGCCCAGGATTCCCTGTGGTCGGAACAGCAGGATCACGATCAGGATGAACAGCCCGCTCGCGAACTTGAGGTCCGCCGGAATCCACAGGCTCGACAGCTCGACGACCACGCCCACGATGATCGCGCCGATCAGCGCGCCGTAGGCGGTGCCGAGACCACCGAGGATGACCGCGGCGAACATGAGGAGCAGCAGCTGCGTTCCCATGTCCCAGCGGATGCCGGGGCGGTAGTAGGCGTACAGGATGCCGGCGAGACCCGCGAGGGCTCCGGCGAGGATCCACACCCAGCGGACGACGGCGTCGACATCGATGCCGGATGCCGCTGCGAGCGACGGGTTGTCTGAGATCGCGCGGGTCGCCTTGCCCATCCGGGACTTGGTGAGCCAGAACGCGAACGCGATGATCACGACGATCGAGATGCCCAGCGACACCATGTCGATGACGCTCATCTGCACCGCGCCGAACAGCGGGATCTTGGCTGCCGCGGCGCCCGGCAGCTGCACCGTGCCGCCGCCGATGAAGAACTGGAACGTGTAGCGGAGTGTGAGCGACAGGCCGATGCTGACGATCATCAGCTGCACCACGCCGACCCGCTTGCGGCGCAGCGGGCGCCACAGCACGAGGTCCATGAGGTAGCCCAGCGCACCACTGAGGATCACCGCCAGCGGGAAGCCCAGCCAGGGTGGGAGGGCGAGGCTGGCGGGGCCGACCAGCATCAGCGCTGCGATCGCGCCGAAGGTCACCATCTCACCGTGGGCGAAGTTCGAGATGCCGGTGGTGCCGAACACCAGCGTCAGGCCGACGGCGGCGAGGGCCAGCATGAGGCCGAAGCTCACACCCTGCACCACACGCTGGACGACCTGGTCGAAGAAGCTGGTGACGTTGCGTTCGCCCTCGCCGATGAAGAAGTTGACTGTGACGCGACCGCCCTGGCTCATCTCCACTTCTTTGACGTTGGGGGTGTCGTCTTCCTCGTCGACCACCGCGATGCCGTCGGGCAGCGTGTTCTCGTCGAGGGTGACGACGTACTCGACGCCGCGCTCGGGGACCTGCACGCTCCACTGGCCGTTCTCGTCGGTCTCGACCTCCTGCAGGCCGCCGGGGCCGTCGATCGAGAGCGCGACGCCCTCGAGCGGCTGCCCGTCGAGCTGCACGTTTCCGCTGATGCGGTACGGGTCACCCTCTGCCGCGATCGCGGGGGCCGACAGGGTGAAGATCCCCATCAGCGTCGCGATCAGGGCGAGCAGGACGGTGACCGCCCGCACGCGCGTTCGTCGTGCGGCAATCCCTGTCGTAGGACTCACTGAACCTCCAAGCACGGCACCACGTCGCACCGATACTCGGGTCGCATCGGCCGTGATGAACGACGTTACGAGCGTAATGTGTCGTCGGTGTTTCCGGGGGATTCACAGCTTGGGTGTGACGAAAGCTACACATTCGGGCCCTCGCGACTCCTCTGTGCCGCGCCGGGGCGACCCCGCCCGCGGCTAGAATCGACGCGTGCGCGTGACCCGCGCACCGGCCCGCGGCGTCAGCCCCGCCTCCCCGTCATCCCGTGCGCAGGAGAACCCCATATGGAGCACAACGACCCCTTCGGCTTCGTCGGTCTGACCTATGACGACGTGCTGCTTCTTCCCGGTCACACCGACGTCATCCCGAGTGAGGCCGACACGTCCTCGCGCGTGACCCGCCGCATCACGGTGGCGACGCCGCTGATCTCGGCCGCGATGGACACGGTGACCGAGGCGCGCCTGGCGATCGCGATCGCCCGCGAGGGGGGCCTGGGCATCATCCACCGCAACATCTCGATCGCCGACCAGGCCAAGATGGTCGACCGCGTCAAGCGCAGCGAGTCCGGCATGATCAGCGACCCGATCACCACGCACCCGGACGCCACCATCGACGAGGTCGACGCGCTGTGCGCGCAGTACCGCATCTCGGGTCTGCCGGTGGTCGACGAGGACGGGCGCCTGGTCGGGATCGTCACCAACCGCGACATGCGCTTCGTGTCGGGCTTCGAGCGCCAGTCCACGCGCGTGCGCGACGTGATGACCAGCGAGAACCTCATCACCGCCCCCGTCGGGATCGGGGCGAACGACGTGATCGCGACCTTCGCCAAGCACCGGGTCGAGAAGCTGCCGCTGCTCGACGACGACGGACGCCTCGCGGGGCTCATCACCATCAAGGACTTCGACAAGAGCGAGAAGTACCCGCTCGCGACCAAGGACGAGCACGGGCGGCTCCGTGTGGGCGCGGCGATCGGCTTCTTCGGCGACGCGTGGGAGCGCGCCGAGGCGCTGCGTGACGTCGGGGTCGACGTGATCGTCGTCGACACCGCCAACGGGCAGTCCGCCGGGGTCATCGACATGGTCCGCCGCATCAAGGCCGACCCGTCGTTCGCGCACATCGACGTCATCGGCGGCAACGTCGCGACCCGCGACGGCGCGCAAGCGCTCATCGACGCGGGTGTGGATGCCGTGAAGGTCGGCGTCGGGCCGGGCTCGATCTGCACCACCCGCATCATCGCCGGCGTGGGTGTGCCCCAGGTCACCGCGATCTACGAGGCGTCGCTCGCGGCGCGCGAGGCCGGCATCCCCGTGATCGCCGACGGCGGGCTGCAGTACTCGGGCGACATCGCCAAGGCGCTCGTCGCCGGCGCCGACTCGGTCATGGTCGGCTCACTCCTGGCCGGCACCGACGAATCGCCCGGCGAGGTCGTGTTCCAGGGCGGCAAGCAGTTCAAGCTGTATCGCGGCATGGGCTCGCTCGGCGCGCTGCAGACGCGCGGCAAGAAGACCTCGTACTCGAAGGACCGCTACTTCCAGGCGGATGTGCCCAGCGACGACAAGCTCATCCCCGAGGGCATCGAGGGCCAGGTCGCGTACCGTGGCCCTGTCTCTGCCGTGGCGTACCAGATGGTCGGCGGGCTGCGGCAGTCGATGTTCTACGTGGGCGCGCGCACCGTCGAGGAACTCAAGGCCAAGGGCAAGTTCGTCCGCATCACCTCGGCGGGGCTGAAGGAGTCTCACCCGCACGACGTGCAGATCGTGGTCGAGGCGCCCAACTACAAGCGCTGACGCCGGCTCGGGGCATCCCGGGCTGATTGCGCAGCCCGGCCACGCGGCATCCCGGACTCCGGCCGTGCGGCATCCGGGCTGTCTTCGCTGACGCGTGTCTCGGGGCATCCGCGCTGTCTTCGCAGAATCGCGTCGAACTCGCACGATGTCGCCAGAATCCTGCGAGTTTCGCGACATTCTGCGAACGAGAGGATGCGGGATGACGCGGCGTCCGCTCCTGCACAGGTCCGGGTTCTCCCCACGGGGCGCACCCGGGCGGTGGGCGGACGGTGGCGGCGCCGAGACTGTGGGCCATGAACCCACACCCCCTGGCCCTGTGGCTGCGCCGGCACGGCGGCGTCGCCCATCGCACCGAGGCTCTGCGCGCCGGATTCCCGGTGAGCGTGCTGCGCGAGCGCGCACGCGCGGGCGAGGTGCGTGTCCTCCGGCGGCACTGGCTCGCGCTGCCGACGGCGCCGCACGACCTCACGGAGGCGGCGCGGCTCGGCGGCCGGCTCACGTGCCTCTCGCTCGCGCGGCGACGAGGGTGGTGGATGCCGGAGTCGACGCCCGGCGGACTTCACCTGCACGTGAGACCGGGGTCGGCGTCGCCGCCCGTCGGTGCGGCGTGGGATGGCCGCATCCACTGGAGCATCCCGCTCGCGCCTGTCGCGCCCACCGACCTGCGGGTCGCGGTCGAGGACGCACTCGCGCACATCGCGGTCTGCCTGCCCTGGAACAAGGCGCTCATCCTGTGGGAGTCGGCGTCCACCCAGGAGAAGCTCTCGCCCGAGGTGCTGCGCGGGATTCCCTGGACGACGGTGCGGGCCCGTGACCTCGCCCACGCGACCACGGGTCTGTCGGACTCCGGGATCGAGACCGACCTGTTCGCGCTCGTGCGGGGATGGCGCGTGCCGGTGCGGCAGCAGGTGATGCTCGCCGGGCACCCGGTCGACCTTCTCATCGGCGACTGGCTGGTCGCCCAGGCCGATGGCTTCGAGTTCCACACGCAGGCGAAGGACCGCACCCGCGACATCGCCCACGATGCGGAGCTCCGCCTGCGCGGGTTCAACGTGATGCGCTTCAGCTATCACCAGATCGTCCGCGACCGTCGCGCCGTCGCGGACGTGCTGCGCCGCGCGATCGCACAGGGTCTGCACACCCGCCCCGGCAGGTCGACACACGGACAGCGGTGACGGATGCCGGCCGGCGGCGTATCGTCGGCGGCATGTGCCGGAACATCCACACCCTCCACAACTTCGAGCCGGCGGCGACCGACGACGAGGTGCAGGCCGCCGCGCTGCAGTATGTGCGGAAGATCGCGGGGACCACCAAGCCGTCCAAGGCCAATCAGGAGGTCTTCGATCGGGCGGTGGCCGAGATCGCGCACGCCACGCAGCACCTGCTCGACGGGCTGACCACGAACGCGCCGCCGAAGAACCGCGAAGAGGAGGCGGCGAAGGCCCGCGCCCGCGCCGAGCGCTCGGGGCGCTACTCCGCTGCCTGAACGGCCCCGTGTGAACGCCGTCTGCGTCGCGTCAGGCGCCGCAGGTAGGCTGGGCGCGTGAGCATGGACATCGAGATCGGCCGCGCCAAGCGCGCTCCGCGGGCGTACACGTTCGACGACATCGCGGTGGTGCCCTCTCGGCGCACCCGCAATCCCGAGGATGTCTCGACCGGGTGGTCGATCGACGCCTACCAGTTCGACATCCCGGTGATCGGCGCGCCGATGGACTCGGTCGTCAGCCCCGCCACCGCCATCATGCTCGGCAAGCTCGGCGGCCTGGGCGTGCTCGACCTCGAGGGCCTGTGGACCCGGTACGCCGACCCCGCCCCGCTGCTGGCCGAGATCGCCTCGCTGCCCGATGCCGAGGCCACCTCCCGCATGCAGGAGGTCTACGCCGCGCCCATCCAGCCCGAGCTGGTCACCCAGCGCATCGCCGAGATCCGCGCCGCGGGGGTCACCGTCGCCGGCTCCCTGACCCCGCAGCGCACGCAGGAGCTGTACGAGACGGTCGTCGCCGCCGGCGTCGACCTGTTCGTCATCCGCGGCACCACCGTCTCGGCCGAGCACGTCTCGAGCGTCGACCAGCCGCTGAACCTGAAGAAGTTCATCTACGACCTCGACGTCCCCGTGATCGTCGGCGGGGCCGCCACCTACACCGCGGCGCTGCACCTCATGCGCACCGGCGCGGCGGGTGTGCTCGTCGGCTTCGGCGGGGGAGCGGCCTCGACCACCCGCGTCACTCTCGGCATCCACGCCCCGATGGCGACCGCCGTGTCGGACGTCGCCGCCGCGCGTCGCGACTACCTCGACGAGTCCGGCGGGCGCTACGTGCACGTCATCGCCGACGGCGGCGTGGGAACCTCGGGCGACATCGTGAAGGCCATCGCCATGGGCGCAGATGCCGTCATGCTCGGGGTCGCGCTCGCACGAGCGACGGATGCCCCCGGCCAGGGCTTCCACTGGGGCCCCGAGGCCCACCACCCCAAGCTGCCGCGCGGTCACCGCGTGGCCGTCCCGCAGGTCGCTCCGCTCGAAGAGGTCCTCTACGGCCCGGCGCCGGTCGCCGACGGCACCGCGAACCTCATCGGGGCGCTGCGCAAGTCGATGGCCACCACCGGCTACTCCGACCTCAAGGAGTTCCAGCGCGTCGACGTGGTCGTCGCGCCGTACGGCCAGTGACCGACCCCGAGATCTTCCCGCCCACGCTGCGCGAGGTGCTGCTGCGCCCGCGCTGGCTGGCGATGCTCGGTCTCAGCCTCGTGGTCGCCGCGGTGTTCGCGTGGCTCGGGCAGTGGCAGCTCGGGCAGGCGCTCGAGCAGTCGGATGTCGAACCCGGCGACACCGAGATCGTCCGCCCCCTGACGGATGTCGTGGAGCCCGGCGACTACCTGCCCGAGCCCCTTGTCGGCCAGATCGTCGAGACCGAGGGCACGTGGGTTCCCGGCGACTTCCTCATCGTCTCGTCGCGGTTCAACGGCGACGACGAGGGGTTCTGGGTCACCGGGCAGCTGCGCGTCGACGACGACCCTGCGACGTCGATCGCCGTCGCGCTCGGGTGGGCGCCCACCCGCGAGGACGCCGAGGCGGCGGCATCCGCTCTCGAACAGCAGGGGGCGACGCCCGCGGCGCTCACCGGCCGTCTCATCTCAGACGAAGGGCCGACGCCCCCGACGGGCGACGACCTGTCCGAGATGACGCGGATGTCGCCGGCCGCCCTGCTGGGCGTGTGGCACGACATCGACGGGCTCGATGTGTACCGGCCGTACCTGGCTTCGCAGACCGCGCCCGCCGGCCTTGTCGACATCGCCTCGCCCGCGCCCGAGATCGCCGGCCTCAACTGGCTCAACATCTTCTACGCGCTGGAGTGGGCGGTCTTCGCCGGCTTCGCGTTCTACCTCTGGTATCGCCTGGCCAAAGACGCGTGGGAGCGCGAAGTCGAGGACCTGGAGGATGCTGCCGCGGCGGCATCCGGCTCGGAAGGCGACCAGGAGGCACGCGGGTAGGATGGAGGCCATGCCTCGCGCCCCCCGACTCGCCTCGTTTCCGGCGATCCGCGGCGCCCTCCGCTTCTATCAGGTCTGCTCGATCATCACCGGTGTCGGCCTGCTGCTGCTGGTCGCCGAGATGATCCTGAAGTACACCCCGCTGCACGTCGAGCTGTTCGCGGGCGGGTCCGGGGGATTCCTGTGGCTCGCGCCGGTGATCGCCGGCCCCGACTGCTCCTGGTACTCGCTGTTCTTCCCGGGCAGCGACAACTGCGAGATGATCTCGACCGGCGACGGGGTGAACCTGTCGCTCGCGATCCTCATCGCCCACGGCTGGTTCTACGTCGTGTACCTGTTCGCGTGCTTCCGGGTGTGGAGCCTGATGCGCTGGAAGTTCCCCAAGTTCCTGCTGCTGGCCCTCGGCGGCATCGTCCCCTTCCTGTCGTTCTTCATGGAGGCGCGCGTCGGCCGCCAGGTCAAGAGCTACCTCCAGGCACGCGAAGACGCCGAGATGCACACCCGCGCCGAGCACTCGTCGCTCACGCATGAGATCCCCGTGGAGAACCAGCGGTGACCGCACAGACCGAGACCAGCCAGCGTCCCGTCCTCGTCGTCGACTTCGGCGCGCAGTATGCGCAGCTGATCGCGCGCCGCGTCCGCGAGGCGGGCGTCTACAGCGAGATCGTCCCGCACACCGCCTCGGCCGAGGAGATCGCGGCGAAGAACCCGGTCGGCATCATCCTCTCGGGCGGCCCCTCGTCGGTGTACGAGCCCGGCGCCCCGTCGCTGGATGCCGGCGTGTTCGACCTGAACGTGCCCACCCTCGGCATCTGCTACGGCTTCCAGGTGATGGCCCAGGCCCTCGGCGGGGAGGTCGCGAACACCGGTCTGCGCGAGTACGGCGCCACCGACGCCACGATCACCACCGACAACGTCCTGGTCGCCGGGCAGCCGGTCGAGCAGAACGTGTGGATGTCGCACGGCGACCAGGTCTCGCGCGCCCCCGACGGGTTCGAGGTGCTCGCCCGCACCGGCGCGACGCCGGTGGCAGCATTCGGCAACGACGCACGTCGCATGTACGGGGTGCAGTGGCACCCCGAAGTGAAGCACTCCGACCACGGGCAGAAGGTGCTCGAGAACTTCCTGCACCGGGCGGCGGGGCTGCCGGCCGACTGGAACAGCGGCAACGTGATCGCCGAGCAGGTCGAGCGGATCCAGGCCCAGATCGGCACCGGCAAGGTGATCTGCGGTCTGTCCGGCGGCGTGGACTCGGCGGTGGCGGCGGCCCTCGTGCACAAGGCCGTCGGCGACCAGCTGGTCTGCATCTTCGTCGACCACGGGCTGCTGCGAAAGGGCGAGCGCGAGCAGGTCGAGAACGACTTCGTCGCCTCGACCGGGGTGCGCCTGGTCACCGTCGACGCGCGCGAGCGGTTCCTCACCGCGCTCGCCGGTGTCAGCGACCCCGAGCAGAAGCGCAAGATCATCGGCCGCGAGTTCATCCGCGTCTTCGAGCAGGCAGAGGCCGACCTCGTCGCCGAAGCGAAGGAGGAGGGCGAGCCGATCCGCTTCCTCGTGCAGGGCACGCTGTACCCGGATGTCGTGGAGTCCGGCGGCGGCACGGGCGCGGCGAACATCAAGAGCCACCACAACGTGGGCGGTCTGCCCGAGGACCTGCAGTTCGAGCTGGTCGAGCCGCTGCGGACCCTCTTCAAGGACGAGGTCCGCGCGATCGGCCGCGAGCTGGGGCTCCCCGAGGTGATCGTGGGTCGCCAGCCGTTTCCGGGCCCCGGTCTCGGCATCCGGATCGTCGGTGAGGTCACCGCTGACAACCTCGAGATTCTGCGTGACGCCGACGCCATCGCCCGCGCCGAGCTGACCGCGGCGGGGCTCGACGGCGAGATCTGGCAGTGCCCGGTGGTGCTGCTCGCGGGCGTCCGCTCGGTCGGCGTGCAGGGAGACGGCCGCACCTACGGCCACCCCATCGTCCTGCGGCCGGTCTCCAGCGAAGACGCGATGACCGCCGACTGGACGCGTCTGCCCTACGACGTGCTCTCGAAGATCTCGAACCGCATCACCAACGAGGTGCGCGACGTCAACCGCGTGGTGCTCGACGTGACGAGCAAGCCGCCGGGGACCATCGAGTGGGAGTGATGGTCGCGCAGGCGGGCTGACCCGCACAGACGTGGGGGATACCCCGGTGTCGCCGCGACGCGGCATCCCGCACACTGGTCGCATGACCGACCCTGCCACGGCCGACCGCTTCATCCGACCGACCGCGATGGATGCCGTCTTCAACGGCCTCGTCGGCGGACTCACCCGTCTCGGCCTGCCGCTGGCGGGCAGCCGGGTGCTCGCCGTCCGAGGCCGGTCCAGCGGGGAGTGGCGCACGACCCCGGTCAACCCGCTCCGTGTGGGCGGCGAGCGGTACCTCGTCGCGCCCCGCGGCGTCACCCACTGGGTGCGCAACATCCGCGCGGCAGGCGGCGGCGAGCTCCGTCACGGACGCCGGGTCGAGACCATCCGCGTCGTCGAGATCGAGGATGCCGCCAAGCCGCCGATCCTGCGGGCGTACCTCGCCGCGTGGGCGTGGGAGGTGGGCCGGTTCTTCGAGGGCGTTGACAAGGACGCCTCGCACGAGCGTCTGGCCGAGATCGCGCCCGGGTTCCCGGTCTTCCGGGTCGTCTCGGACTGAGACGGTGCGACCGGGTCAGGGCACGGGCGTCGTGGGATCGGGCGCGGGGATGACCGTCACCTCGACCGGCACGACGGTCAGCTGCAGCCCCACGGGCGCGACGAAGTCGGCCTGGAGCGCGTCGGCGAGATCCTGCGCGGGCGGCGGTTCGCCCGAGCCGGTGATCGTGACCTCGACCTCGGCCCCGTCCACGGTCACCGCCGTCACCTCGTAGCCGCTGTCCTCGCCGAGCCAGTCCTCGGCGGTCTGCTGGGCGTCGCGCTCTCGGGTCTCGGTCTGCAGCAGGCCCTCCGAGGTGACCATGAGGGGCAGCAGGATCACACCGGCGAGCACGACGAACGGCAGAACGGTCGACAGGATCTGTCTCGGCTTGTTCCGCAGCGCGTACGGGCGGGCGAAGCCGGTGAGGACGAACACCCCGGCGGCGGCGAGCACGATCGCGACGAAGTTCGTGAGGAACAGCAGCGACGCACCCACGGCATCCTCGAACTGCCCGCCGTTGAGGCACACCCCGACGACGGCGAGCGGGGGAACGAGCGCGACCGCGATGGCGACGCCGGCGATGCCGCTGGCGACGCGCGCGTTGACGGTCGCGAACGCCCCCGCCGCTCCTGCGGCCAGCGCGATGAGCAGGTCGACGGTGTTCGGGCTGACGCGCGAGACGATCTGCGCGTTGGTCGAGTACGAGATGGCCACCGGCGCCCAGGCGGTGATGCCGTAGGCCAGCACGATCGATACGATCGCGCCTGAGAACACCAGCGTCGCGGAGTCGAGCGCGCGTCGCCCCCAGCCGTTCACGAGGGCGCCCGCGAGACCCAGGATCGGCGTCATGAGCGGCGCGACGAGCATCGCCCCGATGATGACCGCCGTCGAGTCCGCGAGCACCGCGAAGGTGGCGATCGCCACCGACAGGAGCAGCATCACCCACCACGTGCCGAGCTTGGTGAGCCGCTGCGGTCGCTCCAGATACAGGCCGCCCGCCTGCTCGGCGCGCTCCTTGCGCCCGACGTCGGACCCCGAGATCCAATCCCACACCACATCGGGGATCGATGCGGACGCGGGGTCCAGGTCCGAGCCGTGCGATGCGCGTCGCAGGCTCCACGCGACCATCACCAGACCCAGGATCAGCGCGGCTGTCGCCACGGTGATGATCGCGCTCGACACCACCGATGAGGGCACGGTGACCGACAGGACACCGGCGACGACGGCGATCGCCCCGCCTGCCAGGCCCGGGAGCGGGTCCTTCTCGCGGCGACGCAGGAACGCGGCGATGATGGCGATGAACCCGCGGAACCCGACGTACAGGCCGAGGATGGCGACGACGAACGTCAGTGTGATCTCGACCTGCCCGAAGAACGCGAGCGCGCCGGTGGCGAGCCCGAGCAGCAGTGCCGCGAGGCCCCGCGGAGCGGCGAGCCACCGGCTGCCGCGGCGGCCGAACCAGCGGCGGCCGGTGAGCGCGTAGAAGACGTCGAGCAGGCCGCTGACCACCAGCAGCGCGATGACGATCGCGGACACCAGCGTGGTCGTCGCGCCCGGAAGCAGCAGAACGATCAAGCCGACGGCGAAGATGATCAGGCCGCGCATGGCGACCGTGTTCGACAGCGCGGCCACCGCGGCCCGTGCCTGGTCACGCAGATGGGAATTCGTGCTCGGATCGACGAGGTCGACTGCGTCGTCCCGCTCCATGTGCCGCCTCCCTCTGCTCATCCGTCAGTGTAGGGCGCCGGGCCCGCGCGTCGTCGCGGGCGCTTCGCTACAGTGGGCCGCGAGCGGGCGGAACCTGCCGCCGCATCGACGCGAGGAGCGTGCCCATGGACGTCACCATCACCGCAGGACCGGCCTTCGCGATGGGGACGGTGACGCTCCCGCCCGGCGGGTCGGTGCGCGTCGAAGCCGGCGCGATGGCGATGACCCGCGGCGACATCAGCGTCGAGACGTCGGCGCAGGGCGGGTTCTTCAAGGGCATCCGGCGGGCGCTCGGCGGCGAGAGCTTCTTCGTCAACGACTACAGCACCCGCACCGGCGGGCAGGTGGGCGTCGCAGCGACGCTTCCCGGCGACATGACGATGGTGTCGCTCGATGGCACGACGCCGCTGCTGGTGCAGTCGGGCTCGTGGAGCGCCTCCGACCCGTCGGTGGATGTCGACTCGAAGTGGGGCGGCGGCAAGTCGTTCTTCAGCGGCGAGGGGCTGATCCTCCTGCGCTGCACCGGCACCGGCGACCTGCTGCTCGCCTCGTACGGGGCGATCATCGCGTCCGACCTGGCGGCGGGCGAGACGATGACCCTCGACACCGGCCACGTCGTCGCGTTCGACGAGACGGTGCAGTACAGCGTCCGCAAGGCCGGCAGCTGGAAGTCGACGCTGCTCGGCGGTGAGGGCCTCGTGACCGACTTCACGGGACCGGGCCGTGTGTGGCTGCAGACCCGCTCCAGCCTCGACCTCATCGACTGGATCAAGAAGGTCAACCCGCAGCAGCGATCGAACTCGTAGGCGGAGCGCACAGACGCGCCGCGTACCCTTGACGGGTGGCATCCCCGGCATCCGTCCTCAACGTCTCGGCGTACCTGTTCACGCAGATCGACGACCCCGCCGCGCTGCAGCCGGTGCTGCGCGAGCGGGCGCGGGATGCCGGACTGCGCGGCACGATCATCCTCGCCGAGGAGGGGATCAACCTGTTCCTCGCGGGGGAGGCGGAGATCGTCCGCGGGTTCGTCGCCGCGCTGCGTGCCGACACCCGCTTCGCCGAGCTGCGCACCAAGGAGAGCTGGAGTGACGTCCAGCCGTTCGGGAAGATGCTCGTGAAGGTCAAGCGCGAGATCATCCGCATGGATCACCCCACGATCCGCCCCGCCGCGGGCCGGGCACCGGCGGTGGCGCCGGCCACGCTGCGCCGCTGGCTCGACCAGGGCGCCGACGACGCCGGTCGCGAGGTCGTGCTGCTCGACACCCGCAACGCGTTCGAGGTCGACTACGGCACCTTCGAGGGCTCGGTGGACTGGCGCATCGAGCGTTTCACGCAGTTCCCGGATGCCGCGGGCGTGGCCCGCGACGCGCTGCGCGACAAGACGGTGGTGAGCTTCTGCACCGGCGGCATCCGCTGCGAGAAGGCGGCGATCCATCTGCGCGAGATCGGCGTCGACGCGGTTCAGCTCGACGGCGGCATCCTCGGCTACTTCGAGCATGAGGGCGGCGCGCACTGGCGCGGCGAGTGCTTCGTGTTCGACGAGCGCGAGGCCCTCAGCCCCGACCTCGCCCCGCGCGCGTAGCGTCGGTCACTCGAGGACCTCGACCTCGCACCATCCCACGGCTCTTGCGGCGAGGCGTCTGTCGAGAGTGATCAGCGGACACCCGAGGCCCGCCGCGAGAGCGACATACGTCGCGTCATACACGGTGAGGTTCGCTCTCATCTCCAGAGCGGCGGGCAGGAGTGGGCGTGACGCGTACCGAAGGATCGAGAGCTGCGCGAGGTCTCCGATGGAGCGTGCGAGGCCATCGTCGCGGATCTGACCGGAGAGCCAAAGGCCGCGCAGTGCCGATGCGACCTCCACATCGAGGTGGTCGGGAGCGACGGGTCGTTCCGCGCGCAGGCGTGCGCGCGCACGTGCGGCCGATCGCTGTTCGGAAAGCGCCAGGACGACGACAGATGCGTCGACGACGATCACTGCGTGCGCTCGCGCCCGCGCTGGATCGCATCGAGTATCTGCTCGCGGGTGATCTCTCCCGTCGTCTTCCGCTCTTCAACTCGCGTGAACAACTCGTTGAGAGTGGGCTGCGACGCGAGCTGCTCCAGCTCCGTCGTGAGGTACTGCTGCAAGCTCTGACCTCGCGCTTCGGCGCGCGCGGCCAGCGTTGCGTGAACCTCGGGATCGAGGTCGCGGATCAGGACGTTCGGCATGCTTACAGTATGCATGCGTCGTGCGATGCTCGGAAGGGATCTCATCGAATGAGTGTCGGTCGTTCGTCGCGTTCGCGGTGGCCGCCAGAGGTGATCTGTGAATTCTCGCCCGCTATGAAGGCACTGGGGAGAAGCCGATGCACGTGCATCATCACGCGTACCCTGGAGACGTGCACCGGATCTACAGGATGACCTTCGCGTCGGTCTACCCCCACTACGTCACCAAGGTGGAGCGCAAGGGGCGGACGGTCGCCGAGCTGCACGAGGTCATCGAGTGGCTCACCGGCTTCGATGAGGCCGCCCTTCAGGCGCAGATCGCGTCCGAGAACACGTTCGAGCAGTTCTTCGACGACGCCGACCTCAACCCGAACGTGTCGAAGATCACCGGAGTGATCTGCGGCGTGCGGGTCGAAGAGATCGAGGAGCCCCTGATGCAGAAGATCCGCTACCTCGACAAGCTCGTCGACGAGCTGGCGAAGGGCAAGGCGATGCAGAAGGTGCTTCGCGCCGCATAGACCCGGATGCTGCGCCCTCAGCCGGCGATGAGGGTGAGCACCCCGACGGACGCGAGCAGCATCCCGATGATCTCGGCGCCGAACCCGACCGCGATGAGGGTGGCGAGCCTGTCGTTCGCGGTGCGTGCGTCCTCGATCCGCGTGAAGAGCGACGGCGTCAGGCGCTGTTCGAGGAAGTGCGCGGGAGCGGTGGTGAGCTTCTCGTCGGTGTACTTCTGCAGCGTCTCCAGACCGACCGACAGGGAGGGGCGCGGCCAGAGCACTGCGAACGCGAACCCGCTCGCGATCACGAACGCCGCGACCGCGAGACCCAGCAGCCACAGCGGGAGGAGCGGTGTCGCGACCCCCTGGCCGTCGGACACGAGCCCGGCGAACCCGAGGAAGACGGCGGCGAGCGCGCCCGAGGTCATGATCACCCCGGTGGCGCGGGTCAGCAGCGAGTCGCGCGACGCCACGGCCGCGGCGAGCTCTGCCTCGAAGAGCCTGACCAGCGTCGGCCCCGCCGGCCGCTGCGTCGACCGCGACCTACAGAACCTCATCGTCCGCCTCGAGCCGGATCGTCGATGCCCCGATCTCGGTGATCGAGAAGCTCGGTCCGAGCCGCGCCGTCGGCAGGTCGACCGTCAGTGGGACGAGATCGACTTCGAGCGCGCGGTCGCCGAGCTGGACGACCCCGTGGTCGGGACCGTCCAGGGCGATGAGGTACGTCTTGTCGTGACCGATGACGTCGAAGGGATTGTCTTCGGCGGCGGTGGGCACGAGGCGCAGGTGCTGCCCCACGTGGAACGACGGGCCCTTCTCGTCCTCGACCATCCTGCCTCCCCCTCTGGCGCCTACGGTGGCAGGAGAACGCGCGCGCTGTCAACGGCGCGGCGCGCTGTCGACGACGCCGCGAGCCGGGCTCAGCTGTCGACGACGGCGACCCGGCGGTCGAACGCGACCCAGCCGGCGAAGTCGGTGCCCACGCGCGTCACGGCGCTCTGGGGCAGGTTCGGGTATGCCCACGCGCCGTCGACGAGTTCGTGCCCGTCCGCGGCGAGGGTGTAGTACTGCGCGTCGCCCTTCCACGAGCAGGTGTACCCGGTCGGGGTCTCGGTGAACGCGCCCGGGGTGAGCGCCGCGGGCGGGAAGTACCAGTTGCCCTCGATGCGGACGAGGTCCGCCGTGGGCGCCTCGGCGAGCACGACGTCGTTCAGCACAGCCTTCATGGTGGGTCCTTTCAGATCGGCATCCATCCCTGGCGCTAACCCGGGTGCCCGCCCGGGTGTTCCCACGTGCGCTGACTGTCGCCGCCGCGGACCGCCGCCCGTGAGAATCGGCGTGCCGGGTGAGACACCGCGGCGCGGTGACGATTCTCGTCCGGGGCACGGATTCTCACCGACGGAAGCGGCGACGCCCTGGCGCGCCGCGGAGAGCGCAGCGCGTCGGGCTACGCGGCGGCCTCGGTCGCGGCCAGGTGGGCCTCGATCGCGGCGGCCATCTGCAGCACCGCGGTGCGCAGGATCGGGCGCGGGGTCGCGAAGATGATGCGGACGTACCCGACACCGGCCCGCCCGCAGGCGGCGCCGTCGGTCATGGCGACGCCCGCGTTCTCGCGGAACCACGCCCCCAGATCGCCCTCGAGCCCGTACCCGCGCAGATCGATCAGTGCGATGTAGGTGCCCTCGGGCATCGTCACGCGTGCGCGCGGCAGGTGCTCGGCGACGAGCTCGGCCAGTGCCCGGCGGTTTCCGTCGAGGTAGTCGACGACCTCGTTCAGCCACGCCTCACCGCCGGTGTACGCGGCGATGTTCGCGAGCACGCCGGTGGTCGCCGTGCCGTGCTGGGCCCACGCGCCGAACTTCTGCCAGGCGCGGGCGTCGGCGTCGTTCGAGAGGATCACCTGCGCGCACTTCAGACCGGCGAGGTTCCACGCCTTCGAGGCGGACGCGGCTGTCAGCGTGTGGCGCGCCGCGGTCTCGGAGATCGAGGCGTAGGGGATGTGCGTGGCCCCGGCGTACACGAGCGGCGCGTGGATCTCGTCCGAGAACACCCGTCCGCCCTTGGCCTCGACGAGCTCTGAGACCGCGACGAGCTCGTCGCGCGTGAACACGGTGCCCAGCGGATTGTGCGGGTTGCAGAGCGTGAGCAGCCCGCCGCCGTCGTCGAACGCGGCGGCAATCCCGTCGAGGTCCATGACCCAGCGGCCGTCCACCTCGATGCTCGGCACCTCGATCACGCGGCGCCCGATGCCCTCGGGCACCGTGAGGAACGGCATGTACGCGGGGGTGGGGACGATGACCGCGGACTCGGGCTCGCTGAAGTGCTCGATCGCCGTCTGGAACGCGGTGATGACATCGGGCACCTGGTGCACGCGCTCTGCCGGCACGTCCCAGCCGTAGTGGTCGCGGTACCAGGCGGCGGTCGCCTCGGAAAGGTCCGAGATCGCCTTCGCGGGGAGGTAGCCGGTCAGGCCGGCATCGAGCGAGGCGACGATCGCGTCGCGGATCGCCGGTGCCACGCCGAAGTCCATCTCGGCGACGAAGGCGCCGATGGTGCCCGGGAACCGGGTCCACTTGACGCTGCCGGCGGCGCGCAGGTCGTCTTCGGTGATGGCGTCGAAATCCAGGGTGCTCACGGACATCCTCTCGTCGTGCGGGTGCCCGCGCGCGGGCCCTTCCAGTATCGCCGCGCGGGCCGCGACCGGCCCAATCGGGCGGAACCGTCGGTCACACAGCGGCGCCGCGACGTCACATCGTGCGGGTCGGGATGCCGCGGGTGCGGGCCCGCAGCGAGCGGACCACCTGCGCGGGGCTGCGACGCGGGCGTCGCCGCACGGCGGCGGCCACCGCGGAACGGGCGTCGGCGGCGGATGCGTGGACGCCCAGGTCGGCGGCGACGGCGCTGTGGGCTTCGAAGCCGCGCGGGGTCGACACGACGAATCCGGCGTACTCGCCGCCGGCCGTCGCGACGTACACGTCGTCGTCGGCCTGGCGCCAGTCGAGTGCGGACTCAGGGGCGGGGGAGAGCGAAGTCATGATCTTTCTGCGGTGCGGGCGCACGCCGCGGCGCACGCGCACGCACGAGTCGTGGGTGTGTGGTCATCCCTGCAGCCTGCGGATGTCGCGTGTCGGCGTCTCGTCCATGAGAGCCGTCGTCGCGGTCCGGCGCTGCGGAATCGCCCGTTCGAGCCCCGACAGTCTACCAGTCGGGAGGCCCGCTCAGGCCGAGTCGCCCGCGGAGGCCGCGTTCTCGGCGATCTTCGCGCGCACGTCGTCCATGTCGAGGTCCTTCACCGCGGTGATCACCTGCTCGAGCTGCGGAGCGGGCAGCGCACCCGGCTGTGCGAACACGAGCACGCGCTCGCGGAAGGCCATGAGCGTCGGGATCGAGGTGATGCGGAACTCGCCGGCGAGCTGCTTCTGGTCCTCGGTGTCGACCTTGCCGAAGACGACATCCGGATGCTCTTCGGAGGCCTTCTCGAACACCGGGGCGAAGCTGCGGCACGGGCCGCACCATTCGGCCCAGAAGTCGACGAGGACGATGTCGTTGTCGGTCACCGTGTCGGAGAAGTTCTGCAGCGTGATCTCTCGCGTGCTCATGCCTCGACGGTACCGCGCCCCGGTGACACGAGGGCCGAACGCGGTGAATCGGCCCATTCACGACACCCCCTTCCGGTCGGCGGTGCGCGGTATCACAATGGACGTGTTCGCCTCTTTCTCTTCGGAGGCATCAGTGGAACAGCACGACGACACCGCACCTGCCGACTCGCGTCGGCTGACGATCGATCTGGCGCTGCCGCGTCCGGTCGATCCGACCGCGCCTCGGCGCGTGCACGTCGTCATCGAGGACGTCGGCGAGGCCGACGGACCCGCTCCCGTGCTGTTCGAGGCCGACGTCGAGGCCCGCGTCGAACCGGACGGTTCGCTCGCGCCCCTCGAGGTCGATCTGCCCGCGATTCCCGACGCGGTGGAGCCTGCCGTCCGTGTGCACGTCGACGAGGGGTCGACGGGCGCGATGACGATGGGCGACTTCATCAACCCTGCACTCGTGCGCCTCCCGCAAGGACCGCGCCCCGTCGTCGACATGTCGATGACGGAGCTGCGCTGAGGGTCTCCACCGGGCCCTCTGTCGAGGGAAAAGGAAAAGGGAAAATGGCAAACACCAATGGCAAGGGGTCGTCCTCCTCGTCCCGAGCGACGAAGGCGCGATCCACGGCGAAGAAGCCGGCTGCACGGTCATCCGCGAAGCAGGCGACCACGCCCGAGACCGAACTCCAGTCGTCCGACGACGTCCGCAGCGGGTACCTCACCGGTCCCGGGGTGGATCATCTGCCCGTGCGCTACAGCGTGGTCGACGGGCAGGCGATCTTCGACGGCGACATCGACATGGGCTCCGTCGACGAGGTCGAGGCGGATGCCGCGGCCACGCGCACGGCCCGCGCCGAGGCGCTCTCGGACGTGCTGCACGCCGACGAGCCGGACGGCAGCGCCGACACGGAGCTCGTGCTCCAGGGCGTCGGCCTGCCGACGAACTCGTCGATGCTGTGGCCGAACGGCGTGGTGCCCTACACGATCGCGAGCAGTCTGCAGAACCCGGGCCGGGTGACGCAGGCGATCGCGCATCTGCAGGCGAACTCGCCGATCCGGCTCGTGCCGCGCACGAACCAGCGCAACTACGTCGAGTTCATCGGGTCGAGCGGCAACTCGTCGCCGATCGGCATGCGCGGCGGCAAGCAGACGATCAAGCTGTCGTCGGGCTCGCCGGTGGGCACGGTCGTGCACGAGATCCTGCACTCGATCGGCATCTACCACGAGCAGTCGCGCTCCGACCGTGACACGTTCGTCGACATCAAGTGGCAGAACATCGAGTCCGGCAAGGAGCACAACTTCCAGACCGTGCCGGGGTCGGTCGACTACTTCGACTACGACTACGGCTCGATCATGCACTACCCGGAGTGGGCGTTCTCGAAGAACAGCCAGGACACGATCGTGCCGCGGCGACGCGGGGTGACGATCGGGCAGCGCGAGGCGCTGTCGTGGACCGATCGGCAGACGATCGCGAAGCTGTACGAGCGGTTCTTCACGAACGGCTACTCGGGTGTGTGGGCGCCGGGCTCCGGTGCGTACGCCCTGTGGGTGAACGCGACGTGGGACAGCTTCAAGGCGAAGTGGGAGCAGTGGAACGGGCAGGGACTGCGCCTGCACGACATCCATGTGCGCCGCGTCGGCAACCAGAACCGGTACTCGGGGGTGTTCCTTCCGGGAACCGGCGGCTACGCCCTGTGGGTGAACGCCTCGTTCGCGAGCTTCACCGCCAAGCACGCCGAGTGGGTGCAGCAGGGTCTACGACTGGTGAGCCTGCACGTGCATCGGCAGGGGAACGAGAACCGGTATTCCGGCGTCTTCCTCCCCGGGTCCGGCGGCTGGGGCCTGTGGGTCAACGCCAGCTGGGCCAGCTTCAAGGCGAAGTGGCAGGAGTGGAGCGGCAACGGTCTGCGCCTGGTCGACATCCACGTGCACAAGGTCAACGGTCAGAACCGCTACTCGGGGGTCTTCGCTGCCGGCACCGGCGGGTACGGACTGTGGGCCAACGCCTCGTGGAGCGGGTTCGTCGCCAAGTGGAAGGAGTGGAGCGCCCAGGGGCTGCGCCTGGTCGACCTCAACATCCACCGCGACAACGGCCAGAACCGGTACACCGGCGTGTTCCGTCAGGGCACGGGCGGGTACTACCTGTGGGCCAACGTCACCTGGGAGGGGTTCCGCGCCAAGTGGCAGGAGCTCGCAGGCCAGGGGCTCCGCCTGGTCGACTACGAGTTCCCGGCCCCGGAGGTGGGCGGGATCTTCTCGTCGGCCGATGCGGGTCTGGAGGGCGAGCAGGAGATGCAGGATCCGGGTCTGGACGACGACGGCTTCGGCGGTCTGTTCGACGCCGAGGAGCTGCCCGCGCAGGCCGTCGCATCTTCGGGTGAAGGGCAGGGGGGCCTGGTCGCCGATCAGTCGACGGCCGCTCCGCTGACTGTCTCGGACATCGCCGGCGACGGCGCGGTCGAGCTGCCCGAGACGGTTCCGGATGAGGGCGAGCCCGTGGTCGCGGTCATCGGCAGCGGCGGATGACGCGGCATCCCGTGTCTGTGAGCGCGGTGTGAGTCCGCGCTGACGACTACCGAACGAGCCCTCGACGATATATCGTTCACTATCGTCGGGGGCTCGTCCGATGGGTCCCCCTGACCGCAGTGGAGGCACCCATGAACACGTCCTACTCTTCGGATCCCTTCGGCGCCGGGCGCCGCGGCGACAGCAGCGGATGGCCGGGCATGCCCGACCTGATGGAGGCGATGAACCAGCTGCGCACCGGATTCGAGCAGAAGCTGGGAGGCCGGATGGGCCGCGGCGACGTGCGCTCCGCCGTGCTGACCCTGCTGGCTGAGGAGCCGATGCACGGCTACCAGATCATCCACGAGATCGAGCAGCGCAGCCACGGCATGTGGAAGCCCAGCCCCGGGTCGATCTACCCCACTCTGCAGATGCTCGCCGACGAGGGTCTCATCGAGGCCGAAGAGGCCTCGGGCAAGAAGGTGTACAGCCTCACCGAGGCCGGTCGCGCCGCCGCCGAGGAGTCCGGCACCTCGTCCGCTCCGTGGGAGACCCCCGGGATGAAGGATGCCGCGGCCCGCGCCGCCGCCCTGCCCAAGGCGGGCGCCAAGCTCGCCCAGGCGGCCGCCCAGGTCGGCAGCGCCGGCACGAGCGAGCAGGTCGCCGAGGCGGTCGAGGTGCTGGAGGACGCGCGGCGCAAGCTGTACGCCATCCTCGCCAAGGACTGACCCGGTGGCACCCCCGCGTCGGCATCATGGAGAGATGACCGACGCCGGATCCGGGCGCGCCCGCTATCGCCGCATCCTGCGCTTCGCGGCGCTGTACATGGTGCAGGCGTGGTGGTTCGAGCTGACCCTGCCCCGGCTGGGGCTGGCGAACCTGGCCGCCCGCGGGCGAGAGAAGCGCCTGCAGCGCCTTGCGCGCCGCTTCCACGCGCTCGCGGTGCGGCTGGGTGGCCTCATGATCAAGGTGGGCCAGTTCATGTCGTCGCGCCTGGACATCCTGCCGCCGGTGATCACGAAGGAGCTCGAGGGGCTGCAGGACGAGGTGCCGCCGGTCGCGTTCGAGAAGATCCGGCTGCTCGCCGAGCGCGAGCTCGGGATGCCGCTGGAGCGCGCCTACGCCCGGTTCGACGCGGAGCCGGTGGCCGCGGCATCCCTCGGGCAGGCCCACCGTGCTCGGCTCGCCGACGCGGAAGCCGCCGACGCGGGCTTCGCGGATGTCGTCGTGAAGGTGCAGCGGCCGGGGATCGAGCACATCGTCGACGTCGATCTCGCGGCGCTGCGGAAGGTGGCGGCGTGGCTGAGCCGCGTCAAGGTCGTGCGCGACCACGTCGACCTGCCGGGGCTCGTGGAGGAGTTCGCGGCGACGAGCCGCGAAGAGATCGACTACCGGCACGAGGCCGGCAACGCGGTGCGCTTCGCCGAGGCGTTCGCCGGCGACGCGCGGGTATCGGTGCCCGACGTCGCGTGGGAGCGCAGCACCGGACGCGTGCTCACCCTGCAGGATGTCACCGCCATCAAGATCAACGACCGCGCGAGCCTGGAAGCGGCGGGAATCGATCCGTCGGAGGTGGCCGCCGAGTTCGCGTCGGTGATGTTCGACCAGCTGTTCGGCGACGGCTACTTCCACGCCGACCCGCACCCGGGGAACGTGTTCATCACCCCGCGACCTGCCGGGGCGGATGCCGCCGGCGCACGCGCGTGGGGCTTCACGTTCATCGACTTCGGGATGATGGGCGAGGTGCCCCCGCGGCTGCGGCGTGGCCTGCAGCAGGTGCTCATCGCGGCCGCTGCCCGCAACGGCAAGCAGCTGGTCGACAGCATGCGCGACATCGGCGTGCTGCTTCCCGGTGCCGACACCGCCGAGCTCGAGCGGGCGATGACCGCCCTGTTCGCGCGGTTCGGCGGCATGGGGTTCGCCGAGCTGCAGGAGGTCGATCCGAACGAGTTCCGTGACTTCGCGCGCGAGTTCGGTGAGACGATGCGGGCGATGCCGTTCCAGCTGCCGGAGAACTTCCTGCTGATCGTCCGAGCGATCTCGATGACGTCGGGCATGTGCAGCACGCTGGATGCCCGGTTCAACGTGTGGGATGCGATCGAGCCCTACGCCCAGCAGCTGCTGCGCGACGAGCAGGGAAACATCGTGCAGGCGTTCGCGAAGGAGGCGGTGGATGTCGCCGGCATCGCCCTGCGCCTGCCGCGCCGACTCGACGATGTGGTCTCGCGGCTCGAGGACGGCCGCCTCGCGGTCGAGTCCCCACGGCTGGACAAGCGCATGCGGCGCCTGGAGAGTCTCGGGCGCCGCATGATCTCGGCCGTGCTGTTCGCAGGACTCCTCATCGGCGGCATCGTCCTGCGGGCCGACGACGCCCTGTGGGGCGGCATCCTGATGGGCGTCTCGGGGATTCCGCTGCTGCACGCCCTGCTGGGTGGGTGGGCGACCCGCGGCCGGTGAGACCGCGGATCGCCCGAGTCGCCGTCAGTCGCGGTTGAACGCGTCCTTGACGTCTTCGCCGGCCTTCTTGAGGTTGGCCTTGGCCTGGTCCATCTCGCCTTCGCGCTCCAGGCTCTCGTTGCCGGTCGCCTCGCCGGTCTTCTCCTTGGCCTTGCCCGCGAGGTCCTCGGCGTTGTGCTTGATGTCGTCTCCGATGCCCATGGGGACTCCTTTCGTCTGGGGTATCCAGCACACGCCGTCGCGCGATTTGACTCAAGGGGCTTGACGCGTCGCACCCGGGAGGCATTGTGAACGCACCGTTCTCTATCTAGGCTGAGGGCATGAGCGACACCTGGTGCCTCCCGCTGCGTGCGGTCACCCGCGACGACCTCGCGACCGCCGGCGGCAAGGGCGCCAATCTCGGCGCGCTCGTGCGTGCGGGTTTCGCCGTGCCCGACGGGTTCGTCGTGACGACCGACGCCTACCGCGCCGCAGTGGGTGGCCTCGCCGCGCCCGACCGGGACGCGGTCGAGCGGGCCGAGATGCCGGCAGCGGTGCGCGACAGCATCCTCGATGCCGCCCGGCTCCTGGACGCCGGTCGGGTGGCCGTCCGCTCCAGCGCCACGGCGGAGGATCTGCCCGGCGCCGCGTTCGCCGGGCAGCAGGACACCTTCCTCGGCGTCGACGGCCGCGACGACGAGGCCCTGCTCGATGCGGTGCGCCGCTGCTGGGGCTCGCTGTGGACCGAGCGCGCGATCGCCTACCGCGCGCGCCTCGGCGTCGACGAGCAGACGGTGGCGATCGCGGTCGTCGTGCAGCGGATGGTGCCCGCGGATCTCGCGGGCGTCATGTTCACCGCCGACCCCGTCACCGGCCGGCGGGAGCGCATCGTCATCGACTCGAGTCCCGGCCTCGGCGAAGCGGTCGTGTCGGGGCTGGTCACCCCCGACCACGCCGTGCTCGGGCCGGACGACGCCGTCGTCACCCGAAGCGCGGGGCGCGCCGAGACGGTCATCCGCCAGAGCGAGGCGGGCGGCACCGAGACCGTCACCGTCGAGACGCCCGCGCGCCTGACCGACGCTCAGCTGCGTCGACTGGCCCGCGAGGGCCGCCGCATCCGCGCGGTCTTCGGCTCCCCGCAGGACATCGAGTGGGCGCTCGTGGGGGAGGAGATCTCGATCCTCCAGGCGCGTCCCATGACGGCACTGCCGCCCGCGCCGATCCGCCTCACCCGACGCCAGCGGATCACCGGTCCGGTGATCCTCGAGCTCGTGCCGCGCCGCCCGTGGCCGATGGAGGTGAGCGCGTGGATCACCCCGAACGTCGGACCCCATGTGGAGGGCCTCGTCGACGGGATCATCGGCGCGCGGTTCTCCCTCGCCGACGTGCTGCCGACCATCGACGGTGTCGTCGACCAGTTCGTGCCGCCCAACCCCGTGCCGACCCCGCGGGTGCCCCGGCGCCTGATCCGCACGATCGGCCGCCTCGGTCGCGATCCGCGCGCGTGGGCGGAGGACCCGCGCCGCCAGGAGTTCCGCGACGCCGTCGCGGCGCTCGGCGCGCGCGACCTCGAGGCCGCCTCGTGGGACGAGCTGCTCGCCCTGCCCGCGCAGGCGGGGCAGCTCACCGAGATCATGACCGCCCTGCGGGTCGAGTACCTCCCGGCGGCGGGCGGCGCGATGGTGCGGCTGCGCCTGCTGCTGACGATCCTCGGGCGCACGGACCTGTTCACCGCGCTGATCCTCGACGCGCAGACCGCGACGCAGGACGCGAACGCGGCGCTCGCCGATCTCGCGGATCTCGTCCACGACGCAGGGCTCGCCGACCGGGCACGGGATGCCGCGGGCACGGTCGACCCCGCAGCGCTCGCCGCTCTCGTCGCCGCGGACCCGGCGGCAGACGAGGTGCGCAACGCGCTCGCCACGTTCGACGAGCGGTTCGGCCACCGCGAGACCGCGAGCGTGCTTCTGCCGCGCGACCCCACCTGGGGCCAGTCGCCCGAGACGGTGATGGCGCTCGTCGCGGTGCTGCTCGACCGGGGCGCCGAGGCGGCACCCGACCACGACCGCGCGGCCCAGGCGCTGGCGGCGCTGCTGCGGCATCCGGTCATCCGCCGCCTGCGCGCGCACAAGCGGGTGCGGCACCTGGTGCGCACCGCCAGCGCCGCCGTCACCGTGCGGGAGGACACCCACTTCGAGCTCA
>JAUHYM010000176.1 GCA_030426515.1 Actinomycetes bacterium | reverse complement strand
CGCGGCCGAGAAGAAGGAAGACGGTGACGGCCGCGGCGACCTCGAAGTAGACCGCGGATGTCGGGTCATGGGACGGTCCGAACAGGGCGACGTCGTGCGTGAGCCCGATGCGACCGGCCGTGCCGAAAAGCAGCGCCCACACACTCCAGAGGTAGGCGGCGCCGGTCCCCAGCGTGATCAGGGTGTCCATGGTCATGGCACCATGCCGCGCGTTCGCGACCGTGGCGCGATGGAAGGGCCACCCTCCCCACAGCACCACCGGGGTGGCGAGCACCAGCGATGCCCACTGCCAGCCGGGGAACTGCCACGCCGGCACCATGCCGAGCGCCACCACGGGGGCGGCGAGCACGGCGCTGACGATCAGGCGCGTGCGCAGCGGGTCGCGCGGGGTCTCCTCCTCCTTCTCGGGCGCCTCCGACCGCACCGCGGCGTCGTAGCCCGCGGACCGGACGGCGTCCACGAGCCGCTGCGGGTCGAGTTCTGCGGGAAAGCTGACCCGCGCGGACTCGGTTGCCAGGTTCACCGTGGCGCTCACCCCGTCGTCGACGGCGTTGAGGCGCTTCTCGACCCGAGAGACGCAGCTCGCGCACGTCATGCCCTCGACGTCGAGCGTCGCCTCGAGCGCGGGCGCGTCGGCGGTCACGCCCGCCCGACGAGCTCGTACCCGGCTTCGGTGACCGCGGCCGCGACACGCGACTCGTCGAGCGCGTCGCCGGCGTCGACGGTGACGATGCCGGAGGGGACGTCGACCGAGACGGCCGCCACCTCATCGATCGCGCTGATCTCCTCGGAGACGGCGGATGCGCAGTGCCCGCAGGTCATGCCGGCGACGGCGAAGGCGTGAGTGCTCATGGGTCCTCCTTCTGGATGCGACACCCATTATACCCCCTAGGGGTATCCCTCGGGGGGCCCGCTCCGCGGTCGCGCCCGTTACCCCGCAATGCCCTTCTGCCAGGATGCCAGCCCGGTCGGGTCATCGGTCACGATGCCATCCACCCCCAGCTCGACGGCATCCGCCCAGTGGTCGTCGTCGTTGAGCGTGTACACGACGACCCGCACATCGTGGGCCTGCAGCTGGGCGACGAGCTCAGGCTGCGCGGTGATCTCGCGACGGGCGACGATGATCCCCCGCACCTCGATGTCCGCGGCCGCCTGAACCGCGTCCTGCGGAAGCTCGCGGAAGATCGCGAGCCGCGCGATGACGTCCGACTCGGCGGCGACGAGGGCGAGGAGCCCGACGTCGAAACTGGCGATCGCCACGCGACGCTCGAGCCCTCGATCGGCGATCGCACGCACGAGCGCGGCCGCGGCAGCGGCATCCCACTCCCCCTTCACCTCGATGATCGCGCGCGCTCGCGTCGCCGCGATGACATCGAGGAAGGCGGCGGCCGTCGGCACGCCCACACCCGCGAATCGAGGGTCGAACCATCCCCCGGCATCCAGACCCTGCACCTGGGCGAGGGTCATCTCGGCGATCTGCCCCCGCCCGTCGGTCGTACGATCCACCGTGGCGTCGTGCATCAGGACGGGGATGCCGTCGGCGGTGAGCCGCACGTCGACCTCGACGTAGTCGAAGCCCGCCGCGATCGCGGCGGTGACCGCCGGGAGCGTGTTCTCGGGCGCCGACGAGGAATCGCCGCGATGGCCTGCGACGAAGGCCTGCTCACCCGGCGCGCGGGTCTGGCCGAGCAGCTCGGTCGCGGTGACCGGGCGCGGGGCGGCTCCCAGCAGCGCGATCGTCAGACTGGCCAGCGCCAGCACGCAGACGACGACCAGCGCCAGCGAACGATCGCGCGCCGGGGTCTCCGGCCGGTCGAGGGGCATCGGGCATGTCCTCCTGGTCGATCCGTCGGCATCGACGGTGCAACCACAGTACCCGAAGCGTTACCCTTTCGTTATCTTTCCGTCCGAGCGTGCGCGTGTCATTGCATCGACTTGGGATGCCACACCGTCTTCGTCTCGGTGAAGGCGGTGATGCGCTCGAGGCTCGGAGCCGCCGCATCCGGTCCGCCCTCGGGCGGCAGGACGCGCGTGAGTGTCTCTGCGGCGGCGATCTGCAGGTCGACCCAGTCGATGTCACCCGCACCGACGAGGTCCAGTGCCCCGACATCCGGATGGGATGCGAGCCAGGGTGCCACCTCCGCCGGGTCGCCGGTGAGCACGTTGACCACGCCCGCGGGCACATCGCTGGTCGCCAGCGCCTCCGACAGACTGATCGCAGAGAGCGGATGGGCGCGGCTGGCGATCACGACGACCGCGTTGCCCGACACCAGCGCCGGAGCGATCGCCGAGACCAGGCCGACGAGGCTGGTGCCCTGGGGCGCGACGACGCCGATCACCCCGATCGGCTCCGGGACCGAGATGTCGAAGTAGGGTCCGGCCACTGGGTTCGCTCCGCCCGTCACCTGCGCGAACTTGTCGCACCATCCCGCGTACCAGACCCACCGGTCGATCGCCTCGTCCACCTCGGCGCGGGCCGTCGCGGCGCTCGCGCCCGTCTGGCGCGTGATCTCGTCGACGAACTGCGCCCGGCGGCCCTCGAGGACCTCGGCGACGCGGTAGAGCACCTGGCCCCGGTTGTAGGCGGTCGCCCCCGCCCAGCCGGCCGCCGCGGCCCGAGCCGCCGACACCGCATCGCGGGCGTCCTTGCGCGAGGCGCGCGCCGCGTTGGCCAGGAACGCCCCGTCACGGCCGGTGACCGTGTAGGTGCGGCCCGACTCGCTGCGCGGGAACTTCCCCCCGATGAACAGCTTGTAGGTCTTGGGCACGGCGAGCCTCGCGCTCATCGCGCGCCTCCCTTCAGATACGCCAGGAGACCGTGACGGCCGCCCTCGCGCCCGTAGCCGGATTCCTTGTAGCCGCCGAACGGGCTGGACGGATCGAAACGGTTGAAGGTGTTCGCCCACACGACTCCGGCGCGCAGCCGGTCCGCGACCGCGAGGATGCGCGAGCCCTTCTCGGTCCAGATGCCGGCCGACAGCCCGTACGGCGTGTTGTTGGCCTTGGCGATCGCCTCATCGGGTGTGCGGAAGGTCAGGACCGAGAGAACCGGTCCGAAGATCTCGTCCCGGGCGATGCGGTGGCTGGTCTGCACGCGGGTGAAGATCGTCGGAGCGAACCAGAAGCCCTTCTCGGGGATCGCGCAGTCGGCCGTCCACCGATCAGCGCCCTCCTCGTCGCCGATGCGGCTGAGCTCTCGCACGCGCGCGAGCTGCTCGGCCGAGTTGATCGCGCCGATATCGGTGTTCTTGTCCAGCGGATCCCCCATTCGCAGGGTCGAGAGCCTGGCCTTCAGCCGATCCACGACCTCATCGTGGATCGACTCCTGCACGACGAGCCGGCTGCCCGCACAGCACACCTGGCCCTGATTGAAGAAGATCCCCGTGACGATGCCGTCGACCGCCTGCTCGATGGGCGCGTCGTCGAAGATGATGTTCGCCGCCTTGCCGCCGAGCTCGAGCGTGACCTTCTTTTCCGTCCCGGCGACGGCCTTGGCGATCTCACGCCCGACCGCGGTCGAGCCGGTGAAGGCCACCTTGTCGACCCCGGGGTGCCGCACCAGCGCGGCCCCGGTGGCGCCCGCGCCCGTGACGATGTTGACGACACCCGGTGGGAGGTCGGCCTGCTGCACGATCTCAGCGAACAGCAGCGCGGTCAGCGGAGTGGTCTCGGCGGGTTTGAGCACGACCGTGTTGCCCGCGGCGAGCGCGGGCGCGATCTTCCACGCGAGCATCAGCAGCGGGAAGTTCCACGGGATCACCTGCCCTGCCACGCCCAGCGGCTTGGGGTCGGCGCCGAGACCCGCGTGGTCGAGCTTGTCGGCCCACCCGGCGTAGTAGAAGAACCAGGCGGCGACCAGCGGGACGTCGACGTCGCGGCTCTCCTTGATCGGCTTGCCGTTGTCGAGGCTCTCGGCGACCGCGAGCTCCCGCGCGCGCTCCTGGACGAGGCGGGCGATGCGGAACAGGTACTTGCCCCGGTCCCGGCCGCTCATCTTCGACCAGGTCTTGTCGAACGCGCGGCGGGCGGCGGACACCGCGGCATCCACATCGTCGTCGGCGGCGGCGGCGATCGTGGCGATCGCGGACTCGTCGGCGGGCGAGATCGTGGGGAAGGGCTCTGCGCTGCCGGAGCGGAAGCCGCCGTCGATGAACAGCCCGTACTCGTCGCGGAGCGCGAGGATGGCGCGCGACTCGGGCGCGGGGGCGTAGTCGAGGAAGGACATGGGTGCCTCAGTCGATCGTGATGTAGTCGGCGCCGGTGTAGTGGCCGGTGGTCAGCTTCTGACGCTGCCGCAGCACGTCGTTGAGCAGACTGGAGGCGCCGTAGCGGAACAGATGGGGCTGGAGCCAGTGCTCGCCGGCGATCTCGGCCACCGTCACGAGGTACTTGACGGCATCCTTGGCCGTGCGGATGCCGCCCGCCGGCTTCACGCCGATGTACTCGCCGGTGGCGCGGTGCCAGTCGCGCACCACCTCGAGCATCAGGAGCGTTGTGGGAAGCGTCGCCGCCGGCTGGACCTTGCCGGTGGAGGTCTTGATGAAGTCCGCCCCGGCGAGGATCGCGAGCCACGACGCCCGCTTGATGTTGTCGTAGGTGGTGAGCTCGCCGGTCTCGAGGATCACCTTCAGCGACGCCGATGTGGCGTCGTCGCGGCGGCAGGCGTTCTTGACCTGGACGATCTGGTCGAACACGGTGCCGTACGCGCCCGCGAGGAATGCCCCGCGATCGATCACCATGTCGATCTCGTCGGCACCCGCCGCGACGGCGTCGGCCGTGTCGGCGAGCTTGACCGCGAGCGATGCGCGCCCGCTCGGGAATGCGGTCGCGACGGCCGCGACCGAGATTCCCCCATCATCCGGGTCGCCGTGCGCGGCTCCGAGCGCGGCGACCGCGTCGGGCACCATGTCGCCGTACACGCACACCGCCGCCACCCGGGGGCACGACGGGTCGGACGGGTCCGGCGAGAGCGCCTTTGCCACCAGCGAGCGCACCTTACCGGGGGTGTCGGCTCCCTCGAGCGTGGTGAGATCGATGAGCTGGATGATGCGGTCGAGCGCCCACGCCTTGGACGTGGTCTTGATCGAGCGTGTGCCCAGGTCGGCGGCCCGCTGCGCGAGGCCGACGGCGTCGACGCCGGGCAGCCCGTGCAGATATCGCCGCAGGGTGGTGTCGTCGGGGTCGGCGCCCAGGAGCTCCGCTGCTCGGGTCTGCCGCACCGACAGGTCGG
>JAUHYM010000175.1 GCA_030426515.1 Actinomycetes bacterium | reverse complement strand
AGCGGGCGACGAGCTCTTCGGCATCACCATCCCGTCCGAAGAAGATCGCGGCGTCGTCGGTGCCGTACGGCGCCAGCCCGCGGTACGGGCAGGACTGGTCCAGAGGGACCTCGGGGTCGAGTTCGGCGGCCGTTCGCTCCAGGTCGGGATCCTGGCGGAGGATCGCGGCCTCGAGCTCGGTGAGGGTGCGGCTCGGGTCGATGCCGAGGTCCTCGTTCAGCCTCGTCCGCGCCGCTCGCAGCACCGCGATCGCCTGCGCCTGCCGGTCTGCCCGATAGTTCGCGCGCGCGAGGATCGCCCATCGGCTCTCGCGCAGTGGCTCCTCGCGCACCAGACGCTCCGCGTCGGGAACGACGGTCTCTTTCTCACCGGCACGCAGGCGCGCGTCGAGCAGCTCCTCCTCGGCATTCGTCCGCACCTCCGACAGGCGGGATGATTCGACCTGCCCGGGCGGCCACGACGCGACATCCGGGAGGGGCGCCCCCCGCCACAGGCCGAGCGCGCGCTCGTACACGGTGACCGCGCGCGAGGCGTAGCCTTCCAGGCTGTGCGTGCGGGCTTGTCTGACGAGATCCTCGAACTGCACGGCGTCGATCGCGGTCGCCTCGAGACCCAGGCGGTAGGTGTCGCGCGCGGTGCGGATCGCCTCCGTACCCAGACGCGACCGGATGCGCGCCACCGCGTTGCGCACCTGCTGCTGCCAGGTGGCGGGTGGTTCCTCGCCCCAGATGGCGTCGCCGAGTTCTCCCGCCGAGATCGACGAGTCCCGCCGAACGATCAGAGCGGACAGCACCGCGCGCTCGCGCGGACTCAGACGCGGTCCGCCGACGTCCATCGGCCCCAGGACTCGAATGGTCATGGCGCTGCTCCCCCCGGGGTCGCGGGGCACGTGTTCCGGTACGGCTCAGCGCCGAGGTGGGTCTGCCACTCGGTGCGGGTGAGCTGGCGCCCCGCCAGGGCGCACATCCGGTCGCGCAGTTCGGGCGCAGCGAGCTTCTCCGCGTCATCCCCTCCGAGACGGCCGATGACGATCGACGGGTCCTCGTAATTGACGAAGATGGCGACCTCGGCGCCTCCGGGCAGCGCGTCGACCCGACCGCCGCCCAGCGAGATCCCATCGATCCGCACCCCCGTCGGCGCCCCGGTGGCGAGGTCGTGCTCGGTGTAGTAGCCGGGGCCGGTGCCGCAGATGAACCCTCCGGGTGTCAGCGCCAGGGGAATCGGGCACTGGAGGGTGTTCGGATCCTGGTGCCAGCTCATGCCTTCGGTGTGGAGATCGAATCGCGCGCCGCCCGCGTTGCCGAAGACGAGGACTCCGCCTTCAGCATCGGCGGCGACCTGACGGGTGGCGAGATCGGGGGCCGGCAGCGGGATGCTGCGCAGATGCGCGAGGGTCTCGGGATCGTAGACCTCGACGCGATCGTCGCCCGCGACGAAGAGTTCGCCGTCGATGAGCGCGAGCCCGTCGAAGAGGGGCGCAGCGTCGGCGAACTCGGCCGGGTCGTGCTCGGTGTGGTGCACCACATGACCTGTGTCTCGCTCGATCCACGACGGCGTACCCGTCACGGGGTGTGTGAAGTAGGCGCGTGCGCCATCGTGGGTGACGGCGTTCATCGTCGATGTGCGCGCGTCGAGCAGGACGACATCGCTGGTCGTCGTGCCGGATGGGATATCCACGATGGTGAAGTAGCTCATGCAGCACGCCGAGTGATCGCCATCGTCTCGACCGATGGCGGTGCCGATGTACGCTGTGGAGCCGTCACCGCTGATGTTCAGCTCAGTTCCCCACCCGTCGGGCACATCGACATCGTCGAGGTGGGTCATGGCGCCGGAGTCCAGGTCGAGCAGGTGCGCGGTCGTCTTCCTGAGGTCATTGCTGCCGGGGACGCTGAGCGTGACCAGGGCCGTGCGCGTCCCGGGAATGACGGCGCCGCCGATCGTGTCTGCATCGCTGAACTCGATAGTCCGAGTGATCGCGCTCGTCTGCGCGACCGCTGCCATCGCCTGTCGTACCTGCTCGTCGTCGGGCCAGCGATTCGAGGCCTCTGCCGCAAGCAGGGCGGCGACCACCGGATCGATGTCGATCAGGTTCGCGGAGGTCGCTACCAGCGCATCCCGCCGGGCGTCGTCGGCAGCCATGGCAGCCTCGGCGGTGCGTGCCACCGCGATCGCTGATGCGCCCAGAGCGGCGATCAGCATCACGCTCGCCGCCACCAGCGTGAGCCGCAGCACACGGTTCTGTCGTGTCTCGCGTGACGCACGCTCCTCGAGGACACGCACCTCGTGAGCATGGCGGTCTGCAGCAGCATCGAGAAAGGCCGCCTCCGTCTCCGTCAGATCGGGTCTCGTCGCCTCGCGCCACTCCAGCGCGGCGTGGAGTCGGCCGCCGCGCAGCAGGTCCTCCTCCTTCCGGCCGGCCGCCTCCCACGTCGCTGCGGCCGCCTCCACTTGGCGCAGCATCCGGGCGTTCGCCTCGTCGTCGGTGAGCCAGCCATCCAGGCGCGGCCAGGGGTGTCCGACGGCCTCGTGCGCGATCACGGCCGAATACCCGTCGATCGTCACCAGTCGGGCCGCGACGAGTCCCTCGACGACCGCACGACGGGTCGGATCCCCGGTCAGAGTGCTGAGGGCTACCCGACGCCGGAGGGTCGATGCCTCAGACGTCCGTTCGACCATGCGCATCATCACCGACCGGCACGCATCCTGCGCCGCGGGGGAGAGCGATCGGTACACCCGCTCGGCGGATTGCGCGATCGCGCCGGCGATGCCGCCGCCGGCTTCGTACCCCGCGATGGTCAGTGTGCTTCCTTCGCGCCGCTGCCACGTCGCTACCAGGGCATGGGAGAGAGCAGGCAGGATGCCCGGTCGATCGCCGATGTCGTGGAGGATCACCTCCTCCAGTCCGGTCTCGACGCGCAGCCCCGCCCCTTCCGCGGGTGCCGTGATCACGCGGCGCAGGCCCTCGTCGTCCAGGGGCGAGAGTCCATAGGCTCCCCGACCAACGGCGATGCCGATGTAGGGGAGTGCCGTCGCGCGATCGAGGAAGTCGGAGCGGAGCGTCAGCACAAGGCACCCTCCGTCCTGCAGCCAGGCCTGCGCGTGCCGGCATGTGCCGTCGATCGTCTCCGTGGGCGCGCCGAGAAGCTCCTCGGCCTGGTCGAGGACGACCACGCCGCCCGCGCTGTCGAACGCGTCCGGTGCGGCCGCAGCGTCCAGGTCCCCCGGACTGACCACCACGACCGAGGTGCCGCGTTCCTGGAGGAGAGGCACGAGGCCGGCGCGGACCAGCGAGGACTTGCCCGATCCGCTGGGACCGACAACAGTGACGACCGAGCCGCGGGTACACCGTGAGAGGAGCTCTTCGGCGTCTGCGTCCCTGCCGAAGAAGAGATGCGCATCGTCCACGCCGAACGCCGCGAGGCCGCGATACGGGCAGGCCGCCGGCGTGCCCGCGGACGGCGCGAGACTCGCCGGCGTCGTCAGCGACGGATCGTGTCGGAGGATCGCGGCTTCGAGGTCGAGGAGAGACCGGCTCGGGTCGATCCCCAGGTCCTCGACAAGACGCGTGCGCGCGGCGCGGAGCACCGCAAGCGCTTCGACCTGGCGGTCCGACCGATAGTTCGCGAGGGCCAGCAGCATCCATCGGTGCTCGCGCAGCGGCTCGTCGCGAACCGAACGCTCGGCGTCTGCGACCGCGGTGGCCGTCTCGCCGTTGCGCAGTCGGGCGTCGAGAAGCTCCTCCTCGACGGTGGTGCGCAACTGTGAGAGCCGCATGGCCTCGCTCTCGGCCGGGGGCCACCCCGACAGCTCCGGGAAGGGATCGCCGCGCCACAGTTCGAGTGCGGAGCGGTACATCGCGACCGCCCGATCGGGTGCACCTTCGACGAGGTGACGGCGAGCGTCGGCGATGCGACGCTCGAAGGTGTCGGCGTCGATCGATGCGTCGGACAGCCCCAGGGCGTAGCTTTCCCCCACGGTGCGCACCGATCCGGTCCCGAGTTTGGCGCGAATGCGAGCGACCGCGTTCCGCACCTGCTGAGGCCAGGTCCGCGGTGGCTCGTCGCCCCAGCAGGCCGCGGCGAGCTCGGCCGGCGTCACGACTGTTCCGCGTCGCACGATGAGCGCGCCGAGCACAGCCCGCTCGCGCGGGCTGAGCGAAGCGCCCCCCGTGTCCAGCGGCCCCAATACCCGCGTGGTCATGGCGCCCAGTGTTCTCCGCGCTTCGGCGCGGGTCAACAGGGGCAGCGATCACGGATATCAGACGGATATCGCCGGAGATACCCGGGATATCGCCGGCGGCGACGGTGGATGCAGGTCGATCAGCGGATCGGCACAGGAAGGGAAAGACCATCATGAACACGACAGAAACGCCGAAGGCGCCGAGGGCCCATGCGGCTGCCGCGACAGCTCTCGGCATCGTCGCCCTGACGGTGCTCGCCGGATGCCAGGGGGCACCGGCGCCCGACGTCGATGAGAGCTCGGATCATCCTGCTGTCGCCCGGCCCGCGTATGTGCAGCCGGCGACCCCGGCGGATCGGGCGGAGGCGATCATCGATGCGCGTCGCCAAAACCATCGCGCAATCATCGAACGACTGCCGGGTGCCACCGCGGACCGCCTCGACCGCGCACTGCGTGAGACGACCGAAGGTGCCGACCTGGATGGTGCGCCGGTATCGCCGATGACTGCCGACCGCATCGATCGGGAGCGCGACTGAGCCTCAGCCGGCGCCCATCAGTTCCGCCAGGCGCGCGCGGCCCGGGCCGATGTGCTCCTTCATCCGGGCCGCCGCGGCGCTCGTCGTCGTCGTCGTCGCGGGTGGCTTCGACGTAGCCGCTCAGCGCCGCGCCGAAGCACGGGAACCCGACCCGCACAGGACGCGGCCGGATGGCATCGGGCTGCCAGATCGGCACCAGAGGGGCGTAACGCAGACCCGACGCCGCGCAGTGAACGACGAGCGCATGCGGATCGATGCGAACATCGGCGGCATCGAAGTGAAGCCTGCCGGCGGACACGCGCCGCAGATGCCCTTGACGGACGACATCGGTGATCGTCGAGAGCAGCGCGACCTCCCACCGTCCAATGGTCGGGGTCTTCGCCATCGTCGGAAGAACGCGGCGATCGAGGCGGAGCATGATGCCGGCATCCTCCATCCGCAGGAACAGGTCATCAGCGCTCGTCGCCTCCCGTGCCGCCGCCATCGTGTCGGCGGCCATTCCGAGAAAGACCGCCGGGTCGGGCTGCACGACGG
>JAUHYM010000174.1 GCA_030426515.1 Actinomycetes bacterium | reverse complement strand
CCGTCGAGCGACTCGAGTCCCACGATCGTCTTGAACAGCGTGGTCTTCCCGACGCCGTTCGGCCCGATCACGCCGACGATGCCGTTGGGCGGCAGGCTGAAGCTCAGCCCGTCGATGAGCGAGCGGCCGTCGAAGCCCTTCTGCAGCTTCTTCGCCTCGATCACGATGCTGCCCAGTCGCGGCCCCGGCGGGATCTGGATCTCTTCGAAGTCGAGCTTGCGCGTGCGCTCGGCCTCGGCCGCCATCTCCTCGTAGCGCGCGAGTCGCGCCTTCGACTTGGCCTGCCGGCCCTTGGTGTTCGAGCGGACCCATTCGAGCTCGTCGGCCAGTCGCTTGGCGAGCTTCGCGTCCTTCTTTCCCTGGACCGCGAGGCGCTCGCGCTTCTTCTCGAGGTACGTCGAGTAGTTGCCCTCGTAGCCGATGAGCCGGCCACGGTCGACTTCGGCGATCCACTCCGCCACGTTGTCGAGGAAATATCGGTCGTGGGTGATCGCGATCACCGCGCCGGGATACTTCTGCAGGTGCTGCTCGAGCCAGAGCACGCTCTCGGCGTCGAGGTGGTTGGTGGGCTCGTCGAGCAGCAGCAGGTCGGGCTTCTGCAGCAGGAGCTTCGTGAGAGCGACACGACGCTTCTCACCGCCCGAGAGGTTGGCGACCGACGCGTCGCCGGGCGGGGTGCGCAGGGCGTCCATCGCCTGCTCGAGCTGCGAGTCGAGGTCCCAGGCGTCGGCGGCGTCGATCTCCTCCTGGAGGGTGCCCATCTCGGCGAGCAGGGCGTCGAAGTCGGCGTCCGGGTCGCTCATGAGGCCGGAGATCTCGTTGAAGCGGTCGAGCTTCGCCTTGATCGCGACGCCGTCCTGGATGTTCTCGAGCACGGTCTTGGCCTCGTCGAGCTCCGGCTCCTGCATCAGGATGCCGACGGTGAAGCCCGGCGACAGCGTCGCCTCGCCGTTGGAGGGGTGATCGAGCCCCGCCATGATCTTCAGGATCGTGGACTTTCCGGCCCCGTTGGGTCCGACCATCCCGATCTTCGCTCCGGGCAGGAACGCCATCGTGACGTCGTCCAGGATCACCTTGTCGCCGACCGCCTTGCGGGCGCGGACCATCTGATAGATGTACTCAGCCATAGCGCTACCAGTCTATGGTCCGCGTCTGCCCGATGAGACAGCGCTCCCCCGGAAGAGCCTCGAACACGCCGGTGACCGGGTCGCCGGTGGCCGGCCCCACCTGCCCGATGAGGCAGTCCTGACCGAGCCATACCGAGAACTGGATGCTCTCGGCGGCGTTGCCGACGGTCGAGGCATCCTCGGTCACCTGCATCGCGTCACGATCGAAGCCGGCGTCGACGAGCGCGTCGATGTACGCGCGTCCCGAGGAGCGCTGCTCAGAGCCCCAGACCTGCGCGGCCACGCGGCTGAACCGCTCGAGGTCGTCTGAGATCTCCTCGCTCGCGGACGGCTCCTCGCCCTCCTCCACGGGGTCGGCGTCGGGAGTCTCCGTGGGAGATGGCGATGCAGCGGGCTCTGCCACGGCACTCTGCGGGGTCTCCGCGACGATCGGGGCTGCGGCGCAGCCCGTGACCCCGAGGAGCACGACGGTCGCGGCGAGCGCGGTCAGACACAGGCGCGGCATCCGCCGATTCTACGGCCCGTCGACATCAGAACGGTGTCGCGCTCTCGACGGCCGATGCGGGTGCGTCGGCCGCGGGAGTCGGCGCCGCAGCCTCGACACCCGGTGTGCTCCACCCGTCTCCCGCGCCCGTCTCGTCGACCGCGTTCTCGTCGGTGCCGGCGGGCGCGGCCCGTTCGACCGAGGGATGGAAGGTCGATGTGCCCCAACGAAGGTCGTGCCCGATCGCCTCGGCGTCGATCTCGACGGAGACGCCTTTCTTGGCGTCGGTCTCCCACTCGCGGACCTTGAGCTTTCCCATCACCACCACACGCTGGCCCTTCTGGAGCGACGCGAAGGCGTGCTCGCCCAGGTCGCGGAACACTGAGACGCTGTAGAAGCTCGGGTCGGTGTCGATCCACTCTCCACTGGTCCTGTCTCGTCGACGATGGCTGGTGGCCAGCCGGAACGAGGTGATGACCAGACCCGCACCGGTTCGGCGATGCTCGGGCGGTGTGGCGACGTTGCCGGCGAGGGCGATCGTGTCGGACATGTCGGACTCCTTCCGGCCCCGGGTCCTTCCCGTGGGCCGGCCGCGGCGCCCCCGTGCCCCTGGAAAGGCGCCGCGACCACTTCGAGGATCCCGAAGCACGTCACCCGTCGTGGTGCACTCCGCGCGATCTGTGCAGAACGCGCGCCGCGCGGAGGGTGTGGAGGAGTGGGCGTCGCGTCAGCGCGCGATGTACTCCGAGAAGCGCGCGCGCACCTTGTTGACCTTCGGCACCGCCACGGCCAGGCAGTATCCCTGGGTGGGGTTCTTCGCGAAGAAGTCCTGGTGGTAGTCCTCGGCCGGATAGAAGTCCCCCAGAGGCTCCATGGTCGTCACGATGCCGCCGTCCCACCACTCGCTCGCGCGCTCGCGCGCCGCCTCGAACAGCTCGCGCTGCCGATCATCGGCGGGGAACATGGCACTGCGGTACTGCGTGCCCACGTCTGCGCCCTGACGGTTGAGCTGACGCGGGTCGTGCATCGTGAAGAACGCGTCGAGGATGACCTCCTCGGGGATCACCTCAGGATCGAAGGTCACGGCCACAGCCTCGGCGTGTCCGGTGGCACCGGTGCACACCTGCTCATACGAGGGATGGGGCCGCGCTCCCCCGGTGTACCCCGAGACCACCGCGGTCACTCCGCGCAGCGCCCGGTAGGCGGCATCCAGGCACCAGAAGCATCCTCCGGCCAAGACGAACGTCTGCATCATCCACTCCCTTCGGGCCCGATCTGGGCCACTCTCGGCTCAACAGTCATCCGGTGCAGGGTGTTCCCCGCGCGGCACGCGCCCGATCATCACACGAGTGCGTCGACCGGGCGCGGCGGAGCGGCTGCCGCCGAGTCCCGCCACACCCGTGCGCACACCTCGACGGCCCGGGTGAGCTGGTCGGCCGGTGCGGTGAACGGGATCCGGAGATGCCGCTCGTGGCCGCCGTCGACCGCGAATCGGGGTCCGGAGGACAGCAGCACCCCGTGTGTGCGGGCGGCCAGGACCAGCTGCGTGCTGGATGCCGACCCCAGCCCCACCCACAGCGCCACCCCGCCGTGCACGTCCGGCACCTCCCACTCGGGCACCTCGCGCTCGAGCGCCCGCCGCAGCGCGGCACGTCCCTCTCCCAGGAACGCGGCGCGGTGCGCGAGGATCTCCGGCATCCGCGGAAGCAGCAGCGCGCCCACGGCCTGCTCGAACTCGGGCGTGCCCAGGTCGATGCTCGGCCGCACAGCGAGCAGCCGGCGGATGATCTCCGGATCGGCCCGCACCCATCCCAGGCGAAGTCCGCCCCATACGGTCTTGCCCAGCGACCCGAGCGTGACGGTCCGAAGACCGGGCACCTCCGCCTCGAGCGCCGCGAACGGCCGAGGCGCCTCGGGGCGATCGATGTCGAGCTCGGCGGTCGTCTCGTCGACGATGATGATCGCGCCGACGCCGGCGGCGGCCTCGGCGATCCTCCGGCGCGCGTCGGACGACATGCTGGCGCCGGTGGGATTCTGGAAGTCGGGCATGAGGTACGCGGCCGAGGGGACGGTCCGCCCGAACGCCTGCTCCGCACGCTCGAGATCCCACCCGCGCCACGGATCGACGGGGATGCCGACCAGGCGCGCGTTCCGCCGCCGCAGGGCCTCGGCGGCGTGCGGGTAGGTGGGCGTCTCGATGAGCACACGGTCTCCCGGCGCCACCATCGCCGCGGCGAGGAGCGAGATGGCGCTCTGCGCGCCGTTGGTGACCACGATCTGGTCCGGCGTGGTGTCGAGGCCGCGCGTGGAGAGGTGCGCGGCGATGACGGTGCGCAGATCCTCACGCCCCACCATGTCGTACCCAGACCGGGCCACCAGAGACGCCGACCGTGCCGCAGCCTCGGACATCACCCCGGCAAGGCCCGGCCACGCCGGCGGGCTCGCCTGCTGCAGGTCAACCGATTCCGCGTGCGGCGCGACGATCCCGGTGCCCGAGCGGTGCGGGGCGAGCACGACGCTGCCCGACCCGCGGACGCTCGCGATGTGCCCGCTGTCCCGCAGACTGCGGTATGCCGCCGCCACGGTGGTGCGGCTCACCGCCAGGCGCGCCGCGAGCTCCCGCTCGGCCGGCAGGCCCGTACCGGCGGCGACGCGGTTGTCCAGACACAGCACGCGGATGCCGTCGGCGATCGCCTCATACGCGGGCTGCTCGCTGCGCCACCCGCCCAGAAGGCCCGCGAGGCGCGGGGCCGTCAATCGCGAATCCATCATCAGGCCAGCATGTCTCAATTGGACTTACCGGTCAATGCCACATCACCGGTTGGATGGATGCATGCTCCGCCGTGTGATCTTCCTCCTCCTCGGTCTCGTGCTGTACGGGATCGGATGCGGACTGATGATCGAGGCTGCCCTCGGGCTCGATCCGTGGACGGTGTTCGCCCAGGGTCTGTCGCTGCTCACCGGCGTTCCCATCGGGTGGCTCACCAACATCATCGGGCTCGGCATCCTGCTGCTGTGGATCCCGCTGCGGCAGCGGCCGGGGTGGGGAACCCTTGCCAACATCGCGCTGGTCGGCACGTCGATGCAGATCCTGCTGGACCTGCTTCCCCCCGTCGACGCGCTGTGGGCGCGCATTCCGCTGTTCGGCGTGGGCGTGCTGGTCGTCGCTCTCGGATCGGGGCTGTACCTGGGCGCCCGGTTCGGGCCCGGGCCGCGCGACGGTCTCATGACCGGACTGTCCGCACGGACCGGAATGCCGATCTGGGGTGCCCGCACCGCGGTGGAGGTGACGGTCCTCTCGACCGGCTGGCTCCTGGGCGGCGACGTCGGAGTCGGCACGGTCGTGTTCGCCGTGTCGATCGGGCCGCTGGTGCAGATGAGCCTGCGGCGGTTCGACACCGCATCGACGACCGCGCCGGCGACGACGCCGACACGGCCATCGACAGCGGCGGTCAGTGCTCCCGGTACTCGGGACGCGCCGACCCCGGCTTGAGGTGCGACGACAGGGCGCCCTTGGCGACGTCGAGCGATTCGTAGGTGCCGACGGCCTCGTCTGCGCCTGCCATGACCACGGTGTACCCATCGGCATCGTGGCGAATGGAACCGACCGCGCCCGCCTGTCCGTAGGCGATCCACAGCCGGCGAGTGTCCGTGTCTGACATGTGCGACTCCCTTCCGAGGCCGACGCTACGCCCCCG
>JAUHYM010000173.1 GCA_030426515.1 Actinomycetes bacterium | reverse complement strand
CGCGGCGGTGACGACGTCGGCGACGGTGCCGTGGTGCACCACGCGTCCGTCGCGCATGGCCACGACGTCGTCGGCGAACTGCCCGGCCACGTTGATGTCATGCATGACGACCACGATCGTCATGTCGCGCTCGGCGACCAGTCGGCGCAGCAGCTTCATGAGGCTCACCGCGTGACGGGGGTCGAGGTTGTTCAGCGGCTCGTCCAGCAGCAGGTACTCGGTGTCCTGCGCGAGGGCCATGGCCACGAAGGCCCTCTGTCGCTGCCCACCGGAGAGCTCGTCGAGGAAACGGCGCCGCACCGGCTGGAGGTCGAGGAGGTCCAGCGCCTCCTCGATGTGCGCGCGGTCCTCGGCGGTGCGACCGGACCCGCCGTGGGGGAACCGGCCATAGCCGACGAGGTCTTCCACGCTCAGCCGGATGGCGAGGTGGTTGTCCTGACGCAGGATGCCCAGGCGGCGCGCGAGGTCGCGCGAGCGCGTCGTGGCGACATCCAGACCGTCGACGGTGATCACCCCGGCGTCCGTGCCGACGAGTCGGCCGATCGCGGCGAGCAGGGTGGACTTGCCGGCGCCATTGGGTCCGATGATCGCGGTGAAGCCGCGGCGGATCTCGAGCGTCACATCGTCGACCGCGACGACCGTGCCGTGACGTTTGGTGACGGAGGCGATGTCGAGCATCTCAGCGGGCCCTTCCGGTGATGACGAGGATGATGAAGAACAGGCCGCCGACGAACTCGATCACCACGGGGAGCTCGGTGGAGAAGCCCAGCAGGCGGTCGAGGATGAGCTGGCCGCCGACGAGCGCGATCACGCCGGCTGCGATCGCGGCCGGGATGCTGAGCAGGTGCCGGTGCCCGACGAGACCATACGCCAGGTTCGCGACCAGAAGGCCGAAGAAGGTCACCGGGCCGACGAGGGCGGTCGAGGTCGCGACCAGCACGGCGATCACGACGATCACGTGCAAGGTCACACGGCGGTGGGCGACGCCGAGCGAGATGGCCGTCGACTCGCCCAGCGACAGCACGTCGAGCGAGCGTCGCACCGGCCACAGCGAGGCGAGCCCGGCGACCACGAGCACGGCGGTCGGCAGCAGCAGCTCGCGGTCGATCGAGGTGAAGCTCGCGAACAGCATGTCCTGCACGATCGCGAACGTGTCGGGGTCCAGCAGTCGCTGGAGGAACGACGTCAGCGAACGGAACATGACGCCCAGCACGAGCCCCGCCAAGACGATGACGTGCAGGTCGTAGCGCTGACGCACGAACAGCCACCAATACAGCACGGTGACGGTCCCGGCCATGAGGACCAGCTCGACGGTCCAGCTGGCGAATGCCGGCGCCGCTACCAGCAGCATGGGTCCGATCGCGAACGCGGTGACCACCTGGATCGTCATGAACACCGCGTCGAACCCCATGATCCCGGGAGTGAGGATGCGGTTGGCGGTGATCGTCTGGAACAGCACGGTCGCGGCGCCCACGGCCGCCGCGGCGATCACCATGCCGGCGATCGTGCGCCAGCGCAGGCCCAGCGCGTACTCCCACTTGCCGGGGAGGTCTGTGAACAGATAGACCGCGATGACGACGACGGCCGCCCCGGCGACGAGCGCCAGTCGGACCCGCGGAGAGCCGAGTACCCGGGAGATCGTACGCGGCGTCGGCGCGGTGACGAGACTCATCGCACGCCCTCCTTCCGCAGCGAGCGCGCCTGCGGACGACGGTGGCGTCGTGGGGCGACCCCGTCCACGGGGCGCGCGGTGCTCAGCAGCAGCCACAGGAACACGATCCCGCCGACGATGCCCATGACCACGGAGATCGGAATCTCGAAGGGGAAGCGCACCAGGCGCCCGACGATGTCGCACATCAGCACCAGCGCAGCGCCGAGCAGCGCGACCAGCGGCACCGCGCGGCGCATGTTGTCGCCGATGAGCCGGCTGACGATGTTCGGCACGATGAGGCCGAGGAACGGGATGGCGCCGGTGACGACCATCATGGTCCCGGTCACCAGCGCGATGATGATGACCCCGAGCGCGAAGATGCCCCGGGTGTCGAGGCCGAGGCCGGTCGCCGTGTCCTGACCGAGGCCCGCCACGGTGAAGCGGTCGGCGGCGATCCAGGCGATCAGCGCCGCGGCGGCCGCGAGGTACAGCATCTCGTATCGCCCGCGCAGGATGCCCGAGAAGTCGCCCACGCCCCAGGCGAGCAGCTCCTGCAGCATGTCGGCGCGGTAGGCGATGAACGTGGTGGCGGCGCCGATCAGCCCGCCGTAGAGCAGGCCGACGATCGGCACCAGCACACTGGATCGAGCGGGGATGCGGCGGGCCAGGGCGATGAAGCCCACCACGCCGACCAGGGCGCCCACCGCGGCGGCGATCGCCTTGCCCCAGATCGGCAGACCTGGAGTGGTCATGAGGACCGCCAGCAGTGCGAGCGATCCGGCATCCGTGGCCCCGGTGGTGGAAGGCTCGACGAATCGGTTGCGCACCAGCAGCTGCATGATCAGCCCGGTGACCGCGAATGCCGCGCCCGCGAGGATGAGCGACACGGTGCGCGGGATCCTGCTCGCGAACAGAATGAACGCGTCGAGTTCGGCGACCCCGATGAACAGCGAAATCGTCGCGAGGGCGGCGACGAGCACCACCCCCACGACGATCAGCACGGCCGGAGAGACCCGCGCGAGCGGGCCCCTCCGGTCCGAGCTGTGCGTTGTCAGCGCATCGGTCACGCCGCGAATTCGTCGCCGACCGCGGTCAGCACGTTCTCGATGGCCGTCAGGCCGTTGATGACGATGTAGAGCTCGCTGGCGGGGAGGTAGATGATGTGCCCGTCCTGGGCGGCCGTGGTCTCGGCGACCAGCTCGTTGTCGAGCGTCTCTTCGGCGGAGCTGCTCTCGCCGACGGCCGCCCCGCGGTCGAACGCGATGATGTAGTCGGGGTTCGCCGACAGGATGAACTCGTTGGTCACCGTGTCGCCGTGCGCCGAGCCCTCGGCCCCGGGCAGCTCTGCGGCGGCGACGGCCGGGGTGAAGCCCAGCTCGTCGAAGAAGTACCCGAACCGCGATCCTTCACCGAACGCGCCATACTCGCCGCCGGAGACCGACAGCACGAGTGCCGTGCCGTCGACGGAGTCCTCGATGGATGCCTCGAGCTCCTCGATCTCGGCGACCTGCGCGGCGACCTCCTCCTCGGCGCCGAAGATCTCGCCCAGCTGCGCGGCGCGCTCGATGCCCGCCGACGGGTCGAAGGTTCCGCCAGAGGTGCCGGTGAGATCGATCGTGGTCGCGATCTGTGCGAGCTCGTCGTACTGGCCGGTGCTGCGGGCAGCGACCACGATGAGGTCGGGGTCGAGCTCGGCGACGGCCTCGAAGTCGGGCTCGAACAGGGTGCCCACCGTGGGCAGATCAGCGTATTCCGAGAGGTAGTCGGGCAGCACGACCTCGGGGATGCCGACGACGGAGTCCCCCGCCCCGATCGCGTCGAGGGTGTCGAGGGTGGCGATGTCGAACGTCACGACCGCCTCGGGCTGGAAGGGCACCTCGACGGCGTCGCGTGCGACCTCAGCGTCCTCGGTGTAGTACGACTCGCCGTCCTCTTCGACCAGGACGAGGGTGGGCTTGGCGTCCGCCACGACGACGGTGGCAGCGACGGGCTCGTCGGCCGATCCGCCCGCGGAGTCGGCCGAGGCGCAGCCGGCGAGCGCGAGAGCGGTCGTGGTGACGAGGGATGCCGCGAGGAGCGGGCGGGCGTAGGGGGTCATCTGCGGTGTTCTCCTGGAGGTCGATGTGGACGAAGGCGCAGGAAAGCACAGCGGCGCCTCCGACGACGCCGTCGATTGTTGGGATAGGTGAGGCTTACCTTCCGGCGAGCACTCAGCTTCGAGTCAGGCTAGCCTAACCTCATGACGATGTCGACCGACGAGACGAAATCTTCCTTCACACTCGAGCGCCGCATGCTCGACCTGCGTTTCCGCCGCGCATCGCTCGCGGCCCGCGAGTGGCTGGCGCCCGACTACGTGCGCGTCCGCCTCGACGGGCCCGAGCTGGAGGAGTTCGACTCCCCCGGAGCCGACGACCACATCCGGGTGTTCTTCCCCGACGGGCCCGTGCAGACGGTCGAGGAGATGCGCGCGGCCCCGAGCCGGGAATACACGCCGCTGTGGTGGGACGCCCGAACCGGGAGCCTCACGCTGGAGTTCGCCGTGCACGGGGATGAGGGGATCGCCGCGCCCTGGGCGGCGCACGCGCCGCTCGGATCGCCCGCGGGCGTGGGCGGACCGCGCGGCTCGAAGGTCCTCGTGGGCAGGCCGGATGCGTGGCTGCTCGCCGGCGACGAGACCGCGATCCCCGCGATCCGCCGCTGGGCGTCACTCATGGACGACGAGGCCGTGGGCCAGGTCTTCGTCGAGGTGCGCGACACCGCCCACGAGATCGAGATCGGCGTTCCCGCGGGTGTCTCGATCGAGTACGTTCACCGAGGTCGGGCCGCCGAGGGCTCCGCGCTGTCCGCACGCCTGGAGGCGATCACCGCCGGCGACCGTCCCGACGGGTCGGTCTTCGCGTTCGTCGCCGCCGAGCAGTCGGTCGTCAAGCCCGCGCGTGCGCTGCTGATCGACCGCTGGGGACTCCACCCCGACACGATCAGCGTGCGCGGCTACTGGAAGCGCGGCGACACCGAGTACCACGCACCGCATTGACCCGCAGCTGTCGCACGGTGCGCGCGGCTCAGCCCTGCGGCGGGTGACCGTAGCCCGGGGGCTGACTCGGGCGGTACCCCTGCGGCGGCACCTGCGGCCCGTACCCGCGGCGCGCGCGCTCGTCGTCGGCCTTGAGGATGCCGTTCTTCACCGCCGTGCGGATGATCAGGTAGCTGATCCAGATCCCGAGGGCGAGGATGCCCAGGTACAGCACCACCCCGAAGATCATCATCCCGATGCCCCAGCCGGCGATCACGCCGTAGTCCTCGTACATGCGCTCCCCTTTCGTCCGCGCCTGTCACGGATCGCCCCTCACCGTATCGGGGTGGTCACCCCCACTGCGTTAGCTTGGCGGGATTGCGCATGATCCACACCTCGGTGACGCCGCGTTGGTCCGCGCCGATCGTGAGCACGGCGGTCACCGCACCGGCTTGGCGAGCGACGAGCACCGTCCCGTCTGCGGTCGCCGACGTCTCGACGGATGCGTCGGGGTTGCCACGGATGAGCCCGAGAAGGAATCGTCCGACACGATCGGCGCCGAGCACCGGGCGCCGGGCCGCCGAGACGACGCCGCCGCCGTCGGAGGTGAGGACCACATCGGGGTCGAGCACGGCCGTGAGCGCGCCGAGATCGCCTGACGCGCAGGCAGC
>JAUHYM010000172.1 GCA_030426515.1 Actinomycetes bacterium | reverse complement strand
CGCGGGCGGTGACCTTCTGGCGCGCAGCGCTGGGCTACGTGGAGCGCAGCCCCGCGACCGACGACTGGGTGATCCTCGATCCGCCGGGAGCGCGGCACGGGGACGCCCCAGGGGCGAGTCTCGGCAATCGCTTCTGCGTCGTCGACACCGGGCCCTCCTCAGCGGCGTGACAGGTCACCTCAGCCGTGACACCTCGGCCCGGATCGTCTCCCGGTCGGGCTTGCCCGAGGGCAGCACGGGAAGCTCGTCGACCAGGATGAGACGCTGCGGCCGCGCGTGGGCGCCGATCTGCTCCTGCACGGCGGCGCGCGCTTCGTCGAGTTGCACCGCCTCACTGCGTCGCAGCGCCGGGCCCCGCGGCGCCACGACGACGGGCGTCTCGCCCCAGCGCTCGTCCGCGACACCGACGACGACGGCGGTCTCCAGCCCCGCCACTGCGCGGACGACCGTCTCGACCCGGTCGAGCGAGATGTTGATGCCACCCGAGACGATGACGTTGTCGATGCGACCGCGCACGCGCACCACGCCGTCCTCGATCACGCCCACATCGCCGGTGCGGTACCAGCGGCGCCCCTCCGCGTCGCGGACGAAGGCCAACGCGGTCGCCGCCGGGTCGTCGAGGTAGCCGTCCGCGAGCGTCGGGCCCGACAGCTGCAGCTCGCCATCCACCGCGCGCACCCCGACCCCGCCCAGCGGGCGCCCGTCGTACACGCAGCCGCCGCTGGTCTCGGTGGAGCCGTAGGTGCGCACCACCCGCACGCCGGATGCGACCGCCCGCTCCCAGGTCGACGGCGGCAGCGCCTGTCCCCCGACGAGGATCGCCTCGAAGCTGCGCAGCGCGCGTGCCGTGGCCGGATCCTCCTCTGCGGCATCCAGCAGCGTCTGCAGCTGCGCCGGCACGAGCGAGGTGAAGGTCGGCACCCGTTCGCCATGGACACTGGAGCCCATGGTCGCGGCGGCTGCGGTGAACGCGCCGGCGCTGAACCGGCCGGACACGATCGACGGCTCGCGGTCGGCGACCAGCGAACGGACGAGCACCTGCAGTCCGGCGACGTAGCCGGCCGGGAGCGCCAGAAGCCACGCGCCGTCGCCGATGCGCTCCGCCGTCGCCATCGCGGCGGACGTGAGTGCGGCGCGGCTGAGGACGACGGACTTCGGGATGCCGGTCGATCCGCTCGTGGTGACCACGACGGCGGTGCCGGCGGCGACCTCGACGGGGCGCGCCGCGATCATGCCGACGCCGATCGCCGGCCCCGTCCCCAGCAGCGCGCCGCGCAGGGCCCGCAGCACGGCGCGGGGGTCGGGGTCCTCCAGCGGCTCGAGCCGCATCAGAAGTGCCAGGGGTAGGGCGACCAGTCCGGGTCCCGCTTCTGCAGGAACGCGTCGCGGCCCTCGACGGCCTCGTCGGTGCCGTACGCGAGCCGGGTCGCCTCGCCCGCGAAGACCTGCTGGCCGACCATCCCGTCGTCGACGGCGTTGAACGCGAACTTCAGCATGCGGATCGCGGTGGGAGACTTCGTGAGGATCGTGCGCGCCATCGCGATCGCCTCGCGTTCGAGATCGGCGTGCGGGACGACCCGGTTGACGGCGCCCATCTCGTACGCGCGCTGTGCGGAGTACTCCTCGGCGAGGAAGAAGACCTCCCGGGCGAACTTCTGCCCGATCTGCCGGGCGAAGTACGCCGACCCGTACCCGGCGTCGAAGCTGCCGACATCCGCATCGGTCTGCTTGAACCGACCGTGCTCGGCCGACGCGACCGACATGTCGCACACCACATGCAGCGAGTGCCCGCCCCCGGCCGCCCACCCGGGGACGACGGCGATGACCACTTTGGGCATGAACCGGATGAGCCGCTGCACCTCGAGGATGTGGAGCCGGCCGGCACGGGCGGGGTCGTGCACGGCGGCCTCGTCGTCGGAGTACTTGTACCCGTCGCGCCCGCGGATGCGCTGGTCGCCGCCGGAGCAGAACGCCCACCCGCCGTCCTTCGCGCTCGGGCCGTTCCCGGTGAGCAGGATCACCCCGACGCGCGGATTCTGACGTGCGTCGTCGAGCGCGCGGTACAGCTCGTCCACGGTGTGCGGACGGAACGCGTTGCGCACCTCGGGGCGGTCGAAGGCGATGCGGGCGATCCGCCCGTCGCGCGAGAGGTGCGCGGTGATGTCGGTGTACGCGTCGGCGCCCGGCGCCGGCATCCACTCCGCAGGATCGAACAGCTCGGAGACCATGCTCCGAGCCTACTGATGCGCGGGTGTGCGTGAGCGGCGGCGCCGTCGCGCGTCGAACGTCACGGCAGGTCGGGTAGGACGATCGGCAGGTCGGGTGTCACGATCGGCTCGGGCTGCTCGAGCCCGGCGAACGGCGCCAGGCGGGTCTCGTACTCTGCGGTGGTCCCCACGAGGTAGGGGCCGCCGATGTACACGACGACGACCTCGCCCGCGCCGACGGTCAGCGCGAGTTCACCGCCAGAGGCATCCGTCCACACCCGGACGCCGTCCCCGGTGGCGACGTCGCCCTCGACGTCCTCCCGTGCATTCAGCCCGAGCGTCTCGGCCGTGGACTGCAGCGCCGCGAGCAGGATGTCGCGCTGCGGCTCAGAGCCGGTGAAGTCGGTCGTCGTCCACGTCGGGGAGGTGACGCGAGCGAACATCGACGGACCGCCGAATCCGTTCGCGATGGTCGTCGCGCCGCCGGCGGTCTCACCGACCGACCATGTCCAGCCGAGCGTGTCGCCGGTGTCGTCGACGATCGCGCGCACCGCGTCCTGCACGTCGAGCACGAGCGGGCGCACCTCGACCGGCTCGGGCGCTTCGGGCGCGTCCCACCCGGCGATGCCGGGGTAGCCGCCCCACAGCACGATGCCCTGGCCCGGTTCGAAGGTCACCACGCCGACGGCATCCCGGGTGTGGTCGGCGAGTCCCTGGAGCACCACCGGGTTCAGCACCGCGACGACCGCGACGGCCAGCGGGGCGAGCAGCCGCGACCCGCGGCGCATCGCGGAGGCGGTGGCCGTCACGATCACGAGTACGGCCGCGACGGTGACGAGCGCTGCCAGCACCCACCCGAGCGAGAACAGCACGACGCACAGCGCGGCGAGGCCGACCACGGCCGCCGCGCCGAGGGTTGCGCCCGGACGCAGGACGCGCGCCCGGCGGGTCGTCGGCGCGGTCACCATGGGATACCCGCGATCAGCTTCACGACCCCGACCGAGACAGGGTTGATGAGCGCGGCGATGACGATCGTCGCGATCCCGCTCACGCGCGTGCGGGGATCAATCAGGCACAGCGCGCCGAGCACGGCGGTGAGCACGAGGCAGACGCTGAGGAACCCGCCGATATCGCTGCCGAGCTGACCGCCGGACGCGGCGGCACTGTCGAAGAGGCGGATCGCCGCGATGCCCAGGCCGGCGGCCAGGGGCGGAAGTGCGCCGACGGCGAGCGCGCGGAAGAGCCACCGACGGAAGTTCGGCGTTCCGCGACGCGGGATCGGCTCCAGCGCATCGGTCACGATCTCAGGGTACGCGGCGGACACACCGCAGGAGAATCGTCGCCCGGAGCGCCGGAGATCCGCGCCCCCGCGGACTCGCGGGCAGGTGCGTCCGGCCCCGCACAGAACGCCTCCGTGGTGTTCCGAGGCATCGCCTGTCGTGCGATCCTGGATGCGGGAACCCGCACCGACACCCGAGGAGAGTCATGAAGATCACGTCGTCGCACGACTGGCGCGCGGGGCTCGCCTTCGACTCCCCCGTGCTCGCTGCCGACGTGCTGCCGGGTGAGCCGACGCGGTGCGCCGGGTGTCCCGCCGATGCGGCGAAGCACCCGCGCACCGAGCTGTGGGCGGTGAAGAAGCGGCACCCGAACGATCCGGCGGGCCTGGTGCGCCTGTACTGCGCCGCGCACGTGCCGCGGGTCGAACGCGCACCCGCGGTCGCGCCGCGCTCTCCCGCCCGCTCACGACGCGCGTCGGCTCCTCGCCGAGAGCCGGCGCGACGCGCGCCCGCGGCTCCCGAGCGACCCAAGGCGCTGTGCCCCGACTGCTTCGTCGAGGTCCCGTCGTCCGGCGTCTGCGGGATGTGCGGCCAGAAGGTCGGCTGATCAGCGGCGCGGCGTCCACCCGGTCGGCGTGAAACCGGTCTGGGTCGCTCTCTCGAGGTCCACGGCCGCGGACCATCCCTGCGCCGCATCGGCCTGATCGAACCCGCCGCGCGCGAAGCGCAGCCCGACATCCTCGTGCCGCATGCGGGGCGCGCCCCCTCGCCTCGTGGAGGCGCGCACGCTCCACGCGTCGTCGGCGAAGCCTCCGCCCCGGAACACGCGATAGTCGTCGTAACGCGCCGGGTCGAGGAAGTCCCAGCACCACTCCCACACGTTGCCCAGCGTGTCGAACAGTCCGAACAGGTTGGGATGCCGGCCGCCGACGTCCTGCGGCGAGCGGACGCCGTCCGCGGCGGTCCACGCGATGTCGGACAGTGGGCCGTAGTGGGGGCGGGCGGAGCCTGCGCGGCAGGCGTACTCCCACTCCGCCTCCGTGGGCAGCCGGTACCCGTCCGCATCCACGTGCCAGGTGATCTCATCGCCGTCGTACGTGTACGCGCGATCGAGCCCTTCCCAGTCGGAAGCCGCATTGCACAGCCGGATCGCCCGGACGAAGCTGATGTCGCCCGCGGCGCGGCGGGGATGCTGCGCGGTCTCGCCGATCAGTTCGGCGACCTGCTCCTGCGTCACCGGGTAGACGCCGATCTCGAAGGGCTCGAGCTCGACCGTCCACCGCCGACGCCGACGCGCGTCGTGGAGGGTGACGGAGCCGGCAGGAATGCGGGCGAGGTCGATGTCGCGCACCCGCGCGAGTCTAGCCGCGCCGCCGCGCAGCCGGTGTTGCCCGCAGCGACGCCCCCTGGAAGGATGACCGCAACGCGTCGAGCCACAGGAGGCACCGCATGAGCATCCGCCCCTCGCTCGATGACCTGCTCACGGCCGCGCATGTCGTGAGCCTTCCGCTGGCGGTGCGCTTTCGCGGCGTCGAGGTGCGCGAGGCGGTGGCCTTCGCCGGGCCCGAGGGGTGGTCCGAGTTCTCCCCCTTCCTCGAATACGACGATGAGGAGTCCGCCACCTGGCTGGCCGCCGCCATCGACTTCGGATGGCGCCCGCAGCCGGACCCGCACCGCGCGGCGATCCCCGTGAACGCGACGGTGCCCGCCGTAGCCGCCGAACAGGTGCCCGCCGTCCTCGCACGGTTCGCGGGATGCCGGACGGCGAAGGTGAAGGTCGCGGAGCGCGGGCAGGTGCTCGGCGACGACATCGCCCGGGTGCGTGCGGTGCGCGAGACGATGGGGCCGGAGGGCCGGAT
>JAUHYM010000171.1 GCA_030426515.1 Actinomycetes bacterium | reverse complement strand
ACCCGTCCGGCGTCCACAGCTCGTCGGACAGCAGCGGCGCGTGCCCGGTCGGCGACGCCAGGCCGCTCGCGTCCAGCGCGGCACGGATCTCGTGCGGGCGGCGGACGAAGTCGAATGCCTCGACGTTCCGCAGACCGATCGCGGCGAGCTTGTCGAGCGACCCGGCCATATCCGCCGAGAACGCGGAGGCGAGGGTGTACAGCTGAACTGAGGTTTCTGGCACGGCCATGCGTGACCCCTTCCTTCTGCGGCATGCCGACGACGTCGAACGGCACGGGCCCACAGTAGCAGAAAACTTCCGCGTGGAAGTTTTTATTCGTCGGTGCGCAGAAGGTCCTCGAGCAGCTGCAGGGCCTCGGACTGCGGTGCCGTGTCGTCGAGCAGCCATTGGGTCTGCAGTCCATCGGATGCCGCGATGACCAGCGACGCCACGGCGCGCGGATCGAGGTCGGCGCGGATCCGTCCCGCCTGCTGGTTCTCGCGCACGCGCTGCACGATGTTCTCGCGCACCGTGCGGAACCACTCCGTGGCGAAGTCCGTCGCCGCGGGATGCCCCTCTTCGATCGCCGCAGCCATCAGCGTCGAGTAGAGCTGCACCATCCCGGGAACCGCGCGGTTGGCGCGTGCCGACTCGATCATGATCTCGACCGGCGACGGATTCTCCGAGAGCTCGAGGCGGGCATCGACCGACTTGTCGCCGGCGAGGTAGACCGCCACCAGCAGCTCCTCGAGCGAGCCGAAGTGGTGGATCAGGGTGCCGTGCGTGACCCCCACGGCCTCGGCGATGGCGCGCAGGCTCGTCTTGTTCGCGCCGCGCTGGGCGAAGACCTCGATGGCGCGATCGAGGATCTGCTGCTTCCGGGCGTCTCCCTTGGCGTAGCCGCCGCGCTTGGCCGGTGCGGGCTCGGGCTCTGGCATCCTGCCACCATACCGACGGGGCCTCGGGCGACGGAGCCTGGGGCGCGAGCGCGCGGTGCATCGCGCGGTCGATCGTCCGATATGCTCAGTCTCCCGCTTCGCGTCTTCGGGAGAGGCCGTGCATACTGCGCTCGACGTCGTCGGCCTCGTCGCCGAGATCTTCGCCTGGGTCGGCTTCGGTGGGGCGGTCTTCCTCGGCATCCTCACCTTCGCCCTGTGGGCGGCGGATGGCACGTGGCTTCCGGCGCGCGGCGTCGTCGAGCCGGTGGGGGAGGGGCTCGTCGTGCGCTGGATCGACGATCGCGGCGCCATCAACGAGGCGCCCTTGTCTCCCGTGGATGCTGCGGGCCTGGGTGGGCGCGACATGGCGGACATCCACTTCCGTCGCGGCGCCACGGGGCGCATGCGCCTCACCGCCGCCTCTCCGGCGGTCCGGGGCGCGGGCAGGCTCGCCCTGGGGGCGCTGATCCTGGGGATCCTGTCGCTCGCCGTGCAGCTGGTCGTGCTGTTCGTGCAGGGCTGAGCGGCGCGCCGGGCTGTGGCGCGCGCCGTTCAGGCCAGTGCGAACATGGCCGCCGCGGTGAGCGCGAGAGCAAGACCCGCCCACTGGATCGCGGCGATCCGCTCGCGCAGCGCGAGCCCTGCGAGAAGGATCGTGCCCGCCGGGTACATGGCGGTGAGCACCGACACGATCGCGAGGTCCCCGAGCCGCAGAGCGACGAGGGTGAGAACATTCGCGGCGGTGTCGACGATGCCGCACGCGACCGCGAGCCACACACCCTCGCGGCGGCTCTTCGCCGTCGACGCGAGGGTGAGGATGGGCCCCGTCGCATGCTCGAGGTCGGCGTGGCCGGTGGGGGTCGCGCCGAGGGGAATGCCCACGGGGGCTGACATCACGCCTTCGGGTGTCGCGGCGCGACGCGAGCCGCGGCGCCGCAGCGACACAAGCGCGATCACGCCGACCGCGGTGAAGGTGATCACGGCGTTCGTGGCGCGGTTGGCGATGAGCGGGGCCAGCCCGCTCTCGTCCGAGGTCTGGTCGATCGCGATGAGGAATGCGCCGATCGCGATGCCGGATCCGATCGCCATGAGCACGCCGCGCAGCGAGGGGCGCACCACCTTCTGGCCGGGGATGAAGCCCACGAGAACGACCGCGACAAGCGCGACCAGCAGCCCCAGGTATCCCAGGAGAGACAGCTGCTCGCCTTTGATGAGCAGGCCCCACAGCATGGGCGCGATCGCCGAGACGACGGCAGTCAGCGGTGACAGGATGCTCATCGGACCGATCGCGAGGCACGCGTACAGCAGCACGATCGCGAAGACGCCGAAGACCCCGCTGAGGGCGCCCCAGGCGATGTCCGCGGCGCCCCAGCTCGCGCCGAACAGGGGTGCGGCGGCGAGCAGGATGACGAGCCCGGATGCCGCCGCGATCGCCGTCACCAGCACCGAGCGCAGGCGCTTGGCGGCTAGGCCTCCGAGGAAATCGGCGGCCCCGTAGACGGCCGCGCCGAGCAGGCCGATGACGGAGGGGAGCATGATCGACCCAGCCTACTGGCGGGCTGTCCTCGGCGGCCGCCACGCCCTCGCTCCCCATGCCGGATTGTGCTCCGCGAGATTGCTAGATAAGCTAGCGATATGACCGAGCAGCCCACACGCCGCGCCCCCAGACTGCGACGCGACCTCGTCACGCGCACCCACCAGCCGACGAAGTGGCTGCGCATCGGCATCCCGGTGCTGCTCGTGCTGATCTGGTTCGCCGGCGGATCGATCGGCGGACCTTACTTCGGCAAGGTCGAAGAGGTCTCGAGCAATGACCAGTCCACCTTCCTGCCGCAGAGCGCGGATGCCACACAGGTGAGTGAGCGGCTTCCCGACTTCGTCGGCGACGAGTCGATCCCGGCCGTCGTGGTGATCGAATCCGACGAGGAGCTCACGGACACCGATCTCGCCGACATCCAGACAGTCGCCGACGAGATCGCCGAGGTCCCGGGCGTCGTCGACGGCGTCTCGCCGCCGATCCCCTCCGAAGACGGCGAGGCGGTGCAGATCTTCGTCCCGATCGAGTCGGACGGCGACATCAACGAGATCGTCGAAGAGATCCGTGCACTCCTGGGCGAGGACCTGCCGGGTGGCATCACCGGGTACGTGACCGGCCCCGCCGGCTTCACCGCCGACCTCGCCGAGGGATTCCTCGGCATCGACGGACTGCTGCTGGGCGTCGCGCTGGGCGCGGTGTTCATCATCCTCGTGATCGTCTACCGATCGCCGCTGCTGCCGGTCCTCGTGCTGCTGACCAGCGTCTTCGCGCTGTGCACCGCGCTGCTCACCGTGTGGTGGCTCGCGTATGCCGACATCGTGGTGCTGAACGGCCAGGTGCAGGGGATCCTGTTCATCCTCGTCATCGGCGCCGCCACCGACTACGCGCTCCTGTACGTCGCCCGGTTCCGAGAGGCGATCGGCGAGGGGGCCTCGCGGTGGGATGCCGCTCTCGGCGCGTGGCGCGGGTCGTTCGAGCCGATCCTCGCGTCGGGGGGAACGGTGATCGCCGGCCTGCTGTGCCTGCTGCTGAGCGATCTCGCCAGCAACCGGGCGCTCGGCCCGATCGCCTCGATCGGCATCGCCTTCTCGATGCTGTCGGCGCTGACGTTCCTGCCGGCGCTGCTGGCGCTGTTCGGCCGCGTCGCCTTCTGGCCCTTCATCCCGAAGCATCCGGTTGCTCAGATCCCCGACGACCTCACGCAGCCGGTCACGGGCCTCTGGCCGCGCCAGGCACGCTTCGTCGCGCGGCACCCGCGGGCAATCTGGATCACCAGCACCCTCGTTCTGCTGGTCGCCGCCGTCGGCGTCCTGCAGTTCAAGGCGGACGGCGTCGCGACCAGTGAGTTCGTGCTCGGCCCCAGCGACGCCCGCGATGGCCAGGCGGTGCTCGGCGAGCACTTCCCGGCGGGGTCGGGCAGCCCGGTCTACGTGCTCGCACCGGAAGACGACCTCGCCGAGGCCGCCACGGTGATGCTCGACAGTGACGGCATCGAGTCGGTCGCCGTCACCGCAGCCGATGCGCCCGCAGGGCAGGCCGGCGTCACCGTCGAAGACGGCGAGGCGGTGATCGCCGCGCAGGGCCCGCCGGGCACCCCCGCGCCTGAGCCGACGGTCAGCGACGGCGACGTGCTGCTGGTGGGCACTCTCACCGATGCCGCCGACTCGGTCGAGGCGGAAGACACCGTGCGCGACCTGCGCGCGAGCCTCGACGAGGACTTCGGCGACGGCGAGGTCTACGTCGGTGGGGTCACCGCCACCGACATCGACACGATCGACACGTCGATCCGCGACCGCAACATCATCATCCCGGTCGTGCTCGTGGTGATCCTCGCGATCCTCATGCTGCTGCTGAGGGCGATCCTCGCACCGGTCCTCCTCATCGCGAGCGTCATCATCTCGTTCGGTTCGGCGCTGGGTGTGAGCGCGCTCGTCTTCAACAACGTCTTCGACTTCCCGGGCGCCGACCCGTCGGTGCCGCTGTACGGGTTCGTGTTCCTCGTCGCGCTCGGAGTCGACTACAACATCTTCCTCATGTCACGCGTACGCGAGGAGTCGATGGTGCACGGCACGCGACCGGGCATCCTGCGTGGCCTCGTCGCCACCGGCGGGGTGATCACGTCGGCAGGACTCGTCCTCGCCGCGACGTTCGCCGCGCTCGGCGTCATCCCGATCCTGTTCCTCGCGCAGATCGCGTTCATCGTCGCGTTCGGCGTCCTGCTCGACACGTTCGTGGTGCGCTCGCTGCTGATCCCCGCCGTGTCGTACGACATCGGGCGTGCGATCTGGTGGCCCTCCAAGCTGTGGCGACGCGGTGTCGAGGTGACCGCGGGCCCTGACGAGGACTCACCACGCCGTGCGGCACGGCATGCGGCCGAGGCATCCTCGAACTGACCCGAGGCGCGTAGGCTCAGAGCATGAGCAAAGCGCTGTTCATCGTCGACGTACAGAACGACTTCACCGAGGGGGGTGCCCTCGGGGTGGACGGCGGGGACGCCGTCGCCGAGGGCATCACCGCCTACCTCGCCGAGCACGCCGGCGACTACGCCCTCATCGTCGCCTCCCGCGACTGGCATGACGGCGACAACGACAACGGCGGGCACTTCGCCGCAGGTGAGCCCGACTTCGTCGACACGTGGCCGGTGCACTGCGTATCGGGCACGACCGGCGCCGAGTACGACCCGGGCCTGGACACCAGTGCGGTCACCCACCACGTGAAGAAGGGGCAGGGCGTCCCCGCGTACTCCCTGTTCGAAGGCACCACGGATGACGGCCGCACCGTGGAGCAGCTGCTCGACGCGCACGGCGTGCTCGAGGTCGATGTCACCGGGATCGCCACCGACTACTGCGTGCGCGCCTCCGCGCTCGACGCGATCGGCCACGGCCGGAGGGTGCGGGTGCTGAC
>JAUHYM010000170.1 GCA_030426515.1 Actinomycetes bacterium | reverse complement strand
GGATCACTGGTCGGGCTTCCGTCCCGACAAGATCGACGAGCTCGCCGCGCGCCTGGTCTGATCGATGGCAACCGCGACCGCCCCGGCGAGCAGCGCGGTTGCCCCCTCATCGGTGACCGCCCCGCTGTTGGTCTACTTCTCCAGCGTCTCCGGCAACACCGCCCGCTTCATCGATAAGCTGGGCATGCCGGCGCAGAGGATCCCGCTGCGGGGCTCTGACCCTCTCGTGGTCACCGAGCCCTTCGTGCTCGTCACCCCGACATACGGGGGCGGGCAGGGGCGCGGCGAGGAGAAGGGCGCCGTTCCCAAGCAGGTCATCCGTTTCCTCAACGACGAGCGAAACCGCAGCCTGATCCGCGGAGTCATCTCCGCGGGAAACACCAACTTCGGCGAGGCGTTCTGCCTCGCCGGCGAGATCATCAGCCGCAAGTGCCGCGTGCCGCACCTGTATCGGCTCGAACTGTTCGGCACGCCAGATGATGTGGAACGCGTGAGCGGAGGATTGGAACGATGGTGGACGCAGCGCTGAGCGAGACGGTGACGGGCTTCAAGAGCGACCCGCGGTTCGAAGGAATGGACTACCACTCCCTGAACGCGATGCTCAACCTGTACGGCGAGGACGGCAAGATCCAGTTCGACGCAGACAAGCGCGCTGCGCGGGAGTACTTCCTTCAGCACGTGAACCAGAACACGGTGTTCTTCCACTCGCTCCAGGAGCGCCTGGAGTACCTCGTGGAGAAGGAGTACTACGAGGGGGCCGTCCTCGAGAAGTACCCGTTCGAGTTCATCCAGCGGCTCAACGACCGCGCGTACGGCAAGAAGTTCCGTTTCGAGACCTTCCTCGGTGCGTTCAAGTACTACACCAGCTACACGCTGAAGACCTTCGACGGCAAGCGCTACCTGGAGCGCTTCGAGGACCGCGTCGTGATGACGGCGCTGGGCCTTGCCGATGGCGACCAGCAGCTCGCCGAGGCACTGGTCGACGAGATCATCGCCGGCCGCTTCCAGCCCGCCACCCCGACGTTCCTGAACACCGGCAAGGCGCAGCGCGGGGAGCTGGTCTCGTGCTTCCTGCTGCGCATCGAAGACAACATGGAGTCGATCGCCCGCGGCATCAACTCCGCGCTGCAGCTGTCCAAGCGCGGTGGCGGCGTCGCGCTGCTCCTGTCGAACATCCGCGAGGCGGGCGCTCCGATCAAGCAGATCGAGAACCAGTCCAGCGGGATCATCCCCGTGATGAAGCTCCTCGAAGACAGCTTCAGCTACGCCAACCAGCTCGGCGCACGCCAGGGCGCGGGTGCGGTGTACCTGAGCGCGCACCACCCCGACATCATGCGGTTCCTCGACACGAAGCGTGAGAACGCCGACGAGAAGATCCGCATCAAGACCCTCTCGCTGGGTGTGGTCATCCCCGACATCACCTTCGAGCTCGCGAAGAACGACGAGGACATGTACCTGTTCTCGCCCTACGACGTGGAGCGGGTGTACGGCGTGCCCTTCGGCGACATCTCGGTCACCGAGAAGTACCGCGAGATGGTCGACGACGCACGCATCAAGAAGACCAAGATCAACGCCCGCGCGTTCTTCCAGACGCTCGCCGAGATCCAGTTCGAGTCCGGCTACCCGTACATCATGTTCGAGGACACGGTCAACAAGGCCAACCCGATCAAGGGTCGGATCAACATGTCGAACCTGTGCAGCGAGATCCTGCAGGTCAACACGCCGACCACGTACAGCGACGACCTGTCCTACGACCAGATCGGCAAGGACATCTCGTGCAACCTCGGCTCGATGAACATCGCGCTGGCGATGGACGGCGGCGACCTCGGGCAGACCGTCGAGACGGCGATCCGCGCGCTCACCGCGGTCAGCGACCAGAGCCACATCTCGTCGGTGCGGTCGATCGAAGACGGCAACGACCGCTCGCACGCGATCGGCCTCGGCCAGATGAACCTGCACGGGTACCTCGCCCGCGAGCACATCCACTACGGGTCGGAAGAGGGCCTGGACTTCACGAACATCTACTTCTACTCGGTCCTGTTCCACGCTCTGCGCGCGTCGAACAGCATCGCGATCGAGCGCGGTCAGGTCTTCGACGGGTTCTGGGACTCCTCGTACGCGTCGGGCGAGTTCTTCGACAGGTACACCGAGCAGGCCTGGGAGCCGCAGACCGAGAAGGTCAAGGAGCTGTTCGCCGGCTTCGGCGTGCCGACGCAGGACGACTGGCGTGAGCTGAAGGCGAGCATCCAGAAGCACGGCATCTACAACCAGAACCTGCAGGCGGTGCCGCCGACCGGGTCGATCTCGTACATCAACAACTCGACCAGTTCGATCCACCCGATCGCGTCGAAGATCGAGATCCGCAAGGAAGGCAAGCTCGGCCGCGTCTACTACCCGGCTCCGTTCATGACGAACGAGAACCTGGAGTACTACCAGGACGCCTATGAGATCGGCTACGAGAAGGTCATCGACACCTACGCCGCCGCCACCCAGCACGTCGACCAGGGTCTGTCGCTGACGCTGTTCTTCAAGGACACCGCCACCACGCGTGACATCAACAAGGCCCAGATCTACGCCTGGCGCAAGGGCATCAAGACGATCTACTACATCCGACTGCGTCAGATGGCACTCGAGGGCACGTCCGTGGACGGCTGCGTCTCGTGCATGCTGTGACCGACATCCCCACCCTGCGCGAGAAGAGGACCGCACACTGATGGCTGAGAAGCTCCAGCTTCTGGACCACGTCCAGGCGATCAACTGGAACCGCATCCAGGACGACAAGGACCTCGAGGTGTGGAACCGCCTCGTGAACAACTTCTGGCTGCCCGAGAAGGTTCCGCTGTCCAACGACGTCCAGTCGTGGAACACGCTCACCCCCGAAGAGCAGACCCTCACGATGCGGGTGTTCACGGGGCTCACCCTCCTCGACACCATCCAGGGCACCGTCGGGGCGGTCTCGCTGATCCCGGATGCGCTCACGCCGCACGAAGAGGCGGTGTACACCAACATCGCGTTCATGGAGTCGGTGCACGCCAAGAGCTACTCCTCGATCTTCTCGACGCTGTGCTCGACCCCTGAGATCGACGACGCGTTCCGCTGGTCGGTCGAGAACGAGAACCTGCAGCGCAAGGCGCAGATCGTCATGGAGTACTACCGAGGCGATGAGCCGCTCAAGCGCAAGGTCGCCTCGACTCTGCTCGAGTCGTTCCTGTTCTACTCGGGCTTCTACCTGCCGCTGTACTGGGCGTCGAAGGCGAAGCTGACGAACACCGCCGACATCATCCGCCTCATCATCCGCGACGAGGCTGTGCACGGCTATTACATCGGCTACAAGTTCCAGAAGGGGCTCGAGCGGGTGTCCGAGGCCGAGCGGGACGACATCAAGGACTACACGTTCTCGTTGCTCTACGAGCTCTACGACAACGAGGTGCAGTACACCCAGGACCTGTACGACGGGGTCGGCCTGACCGAAGAGGTCAAGAAGTTCCTGCACTACAACGCCAACAAGGCGCTGATGAACCTCGGCTACGAGGCCATGTTCCCGTCGAGTGTCACGAACGTGAGCCCGGCGATCCTCTCCGCTCTCTCGCCGAACGCCGACGAGAACCACGACTTCTTCTCGGGGTCGGGCTCGTCGTACGTCATCGGCAAGGCGGTCGCCACCGAGGACGACGACTGGGACTTCTGACCCAGGTGTTTCGACGGAGGAATGCGTCGGATCTGGACAGGGCACGCCGCGATGCCGAGATCGACGTGCTCCTGCGGCAGCGGATCGACGTCGCCCGTGCCGAGCTCGCGCAGGCCGACCACAACGCGGCGATGATCGTTGCGGCGCTCGCCGTCGGGGTGAGCGTCGCGCTGACGGGCCTGCTGGGCGGCGGCGTCGACGCCGGCGAGTTCACAGGCCCGCAGTGGGTGCTGTGGATCGCGGGCGGGATGTGTGCTGCTGTCGCCGTCGTCGCCGCCGTGGTCGCCGTGTGGCCGACGCAGTCCGTCCGGGAGGAAGTTCTCCGACATGTCTCGGTGGGGGCCGCACCTGTTGACGCTGTGCTCGCGCGCGTGGAGGAGGAGGCGCGTGGGGGTATCCGCGCCGTGGCTGACGAGCTTCTCGATGTGCGACGGACGATCGCTCGCAAACACCGGGCGATGAAACTGGCCATGCTCGCGGGCGGGGGCGCGGCGGCTGCGCTCGCCCTTGCCGCCTTCGGCGCGGTCTGACGACCGCGGCGGCGCGCGTCAGCGCGGGACCGACGCGGTCACCGTGAACTTCGCGTTGCGGGCGACCTGACGGGTCGGGCCGACCAGCCTCTCCAGAGCGGGGCGATACCGCAGGTGCGAGTTCCACACGCACCACAGCTCGCCACCGGACGCGAGGACGCGGGCGACGTCGACGAACAGATGGTGCGCCAGGCTCTCGTCGACCGCAGCGCCGTCGTGAAACGGCGGATTGAGCGCGATGAAGGCGGCGCTGGCGTCCGGCTGCAACGAGAGCGCGTCGTCGCGGACGACCTCGACCCTCGCGGACACGCCGTTGGCGGCGGCGGTCGCGCGTGCCGACGCCGCGGCGATCGCCGACTGATCCGTCGCCAGCACCCGCAGCGTGGGATCCCGCAACGCCAGCCACGTCGCGACGAGCCCCGTCCCGCACGCGAGATCGATCGCGCGCGCATCGGTCGGAACGGCGTCCGGCAGATGCTCGAGCAGCAGGCGTGTGCCGATGTCGAGGCTCGCGCCGGCGAACGCGCCACCGAACGCGCACACCGTCACGGGCGCGGTCAGACGCGGCAGCCGTTGCGTCTCGCAGACGGGTGCCGGAGCGGCGCCACCGCGCGGTCGCCGCGCGACGAGCACCCGCGACTTCTGTCGCGCGTGCGTGATGTCGAGCGTCTCGAAGCGCCCTCGGAGGATGTCGTTCATCCCCAGAGACATGTGCTTCACCCGCCCGCCCGCGAACACCACCGCCTGCGCCGATGCGTTCGCGGCGATCACCGCGGCGATGTCGGCCAGGGCGGCGTGTGCCCGGGGGAGGCGCACCAGCACGACGCGGGCGTCGGCGACGAGGTCTCGCCCGAGCGGCAGTGACGTGACGCGATCCTGCGTTCCCGCAGCTGCAGCCGCGCGACGAAGGGCGCGCTCGGCGCTGACGGAGTCCTGATGGGTGCGGACCCGCACGCCCTCGTCCGCCGCGAGGGCCAGGGTCAGCGCCCCCGTCTCATCGCCGATCACCACGACGTCATCGACGCCCTCGCGCGCGGCCGCTGACTCGTCGAGGATGAGCCGGTCGGCGGCATCCGGCTCGATCACGGGGCATCCTCTCTCGTCCCGCGGTGACCGCGTGACGCTGCTGTGCTTTCATGGTGCCATGAGGACGTTCGCGCGGTGGCTGCT
>JAUHYM010000169.1 GCA_030426515.1 Actinomycetes bacterium | reverse complement strand
CGCGCGAAGGTGAGGCGGAACGGCTTCAGCGTCTCGTCGACCCGGGCCAGCAGGATCTGGTGCGCGCGCATGATCGAGGTCACCGCGGTCATGCCCGGCGCCGCGGGATCCCAGCCGTGCGCGTTCCACTGCCGCTTCGCCTCGGCGATCGGATCGAGCCCCAGGGGCGGTCGTCGGGCCATCGCGTGCCTCCTCTGGGTGCCCACCGTAGCGCCCGGTCGACGCGCGATGCTCCTCGCCGGGGGCACGCGACCGCGAATGTATACATACCGACGGTATGTGCCCCAGATCTGCCCGAAAACCCGGCCGGAATGGCTACATAACAATGTGACATGCGATTCGGCGGACCGCGCACTCCTGGATACACTCGGTCTGGCGTGAAGGAGACGTATGAAGATCGTTGTTCTGGTCAAGGAAGTCCCGGACACCTATGGCGACCGCAAGCTGAGCCTGGAGACCGGGCTCGCCGACCGCGGAGCGAGCGACCGGGTGATCGACGAGATCGGTGAGCGCGCGCTCGAGGTGGCGCTGTCGTACGCCGACGCGAACCCCGGCACCGAGGTCGTCGCCGTGTCGATGGCCTCCGAGGATGCCGCGGCGACCGTCCGCAAGGCGCTCGCGATGGGCGCCGGCAGTGCCGTGCAGGTAGTGGACGAGGCGCTCGTGGGCGCCGACCTGGGGCTGACCGCCGAGGTGCTCGCCGCCGCGGTGGCACACACCGGGTACGACCTCGTGATCGCCGGCAACCTGTCGACCGACGGCACCGGCGGGGTGATCCCGGCGATGGTCGCCGAGAACCTGGGCGTGCCGCATGCGACCAACCTCACCTCGGTCCAGATCGCCGAGGATGCCGTCACCGGCGAGCGCGCCGGGGATGCCGCGAGCATGACGGTCTCGACGCCGCTGCCTGCGGTGATCTCCATCACCGAGGCGCTGCCGGATGCGCGGTTCCCGAACTTCAAGGGCATCATGGCCGCGAAGAAGAAGCCGTTCGAGACCCTGTCGCTCGCCGACCTCGACATCGACGCCGACGCGCCGGATGCCGCCCGCTCGATCATGCTGACCATCGCCGAGAAGCCGCCTCGCGAGGCGGGCGTGAAGATCGTCGACGAGGGCGACGCGGGCGAGCAGCTCGCCGAGTTCCTCGCACAGAACCGCCTGGTGTGAGAGGGGACGACACGATGGCCTTTGCAGACGACTCGATCCTGGTCCTTCTGGACGTCACCGCCACCGGCGACCTCGCCTCCAGCGCCGCCGAGGTGCTCGGTGCGGCGTCCACGGTCGGCACGCCCGTCGCGCTGATCGCCGCGCCGAACGCCGCCGATCTCGCGGCCGCTGCGGCCGAGCGCGGTGCCGCGAAGGTGCTCACCGCCTCGACCGACGACACCGTGCTCGGTGTGCCCGTCGTGGACGCGCTCGCCGCAGCCGCCGACCTCGTGCGCCCCGATGCGATCATGGTCTCGAACTCGATCGCCGGGCGCGAGGCTGCCGGCAGGTACGCCGCCCGCTCGAAGTCGGGGCTGGCCGTCGATGCGGTCGGGCTCTCGCGCGACGACGAGGGCGTCGTCGCCCACCACTCCGTCTACGGCGGAGCGTACAACGTCGAGTCGGCCGTGACCTGGGGTGCCCCGGTGATCACGCTGCGTCAGGGATCGGTCGACACGCGCGCCGCGGCGGCCGAACCTGCCGTGCAGGCTCTCGAGGTCGTGGCCTCGGGCGCCGCCGCTGCGTCCGTCACCGACGTGCAGGCGGTGACGGCCTCGTCGTCGCGTCCCGAGCTCCGTGGCGCCGGCAAGGTCGTCTCGGGCGGGCGCGGACTGGGCTCGGGCGAGAAGTTCGCCCTGGTCGAGCAGCTCGCCGATGCGCTCGGCGCTGCCGTCGGCGCGTCGCGTGCCGCGGTGGATGCCGGCTATGTGCCGCAGTCGTACCAGGTCGGCCAGACCGGGGTGTCGGTGTCGCCGCAGCTGTATGTCGCTCTCGGCATCTCGGGGGCGATCCAGCACAAGGCGGGCATGCAGACGGCGAAGACGATCGTCGCGATCAACAAGGACGAGGACGCCCCCATCTTCGAGATCGTCGACTTCGGCGTCGTCGGCGACCTGTTCACCGTCGTCCCGCAGCTCATCGAGGCCCTCGAGAAGAAGAAGGCCTGACCGACGTGGCGACCTACGGCAGCACCCTGCGACGCGGACTCCCGCGTCACCCGGGCGGCGACGCGTGGCCGCCCGCCGGTGACGCCCCCGGGGGCCCCGTTGCAGGCGCTGCCGAGGCGTCGCCCAACGGGCAGACCGAGGATGCCGTGGCGGCGGGCGATTTGGCCGCCGCGACCCCTGCCACCACGACCCCTGCCACGGCGGCCCCGGTCGATGCGCCGGGTCCGGACGTCCCCGCCGCGCCGCCGGTGAACGTCGACGCCGCACCTCCCGTCGCGACCGCCGCCGCGCCCGTCCGCATCCGCCGCGGACTGCCGCGTGTCGCCGGCGGCGAGCCCTGGCCGCCCGCCGCACCGCCCGCCGCCGCACCCGCAGCCGCGCCGCGCACCGAGGCGCCGCCCGTCGAGACCCCCGCCGCGGCGCCGGCCTCACCCGCCGCCACCGCTCCGGCAGCATCCGCCGTCGCCACCCCGGTCGCCGAGACGACCGCGCCGGCCGTCGCTGTCGGTGCCGCCGGCGCGATCGCGGTGCGCCGCGGGATGCCTCGCACGGCCGGGGGAGACCCCTGGCCGCCCGCCGACTTCGTCCCCCGCCCCGCCACCGCTGCCGAGGCTCCCGTCGCCCCCGAAGAGAGCGCCGTGCCCGAGCCCGCAGCCCCCGCCGCCACCGCAGCGCCCGTCGCCACGGCGCCCCGGGCCCCTGTCGCCCCGGAGACCCCGACGGCCCCTGCCCCGGCCGCGCAGCCCGCCGCCGCGGCATCCGTCGCCGTCGCCACCGGGCCTCGCGAACCGCTGCCGTTCCGCCGCACCGTGTGGCCGGGCGCGGCCGCGCAGAGCCGCCCCGCACCGACGCCCGAGCCCGCCCGCATCGGCCCGTTCACCCGCGGCCAGTGGGCCGGTGTCGTGCTCGTCGGGGGCGCCGCGCTCCTGTTCGCGGCCGCCATGGTCGTGTTCGCGGTGCGGTGGCTGCTCAGCCTCGAGTTCATGCAGGACTTCCTCGTCACCTACCCCGGCGAGTACCACCTCCCCGAGGGGGCGCCGGTCGGATTCCCCGCGTGGCTCGGCTGGCAGCACTTCTTCAACATGTTCTTCATGGTGCTGATCATCCGCACCGGGCTGCAGATCCGCACCGAGAAGCGCCCCACCGCCTTCTGGTCCTCCAAGCGCGACCGCAAGAAGAAGACCAGCCTGACGATCTGGCTGCACCAGTCGCTCGACATCCTGTGGCTGGTCAACGGCGCGATCTTCCTCGTGCTGCTGTTCGCCACCGGCCAGTGGATGCGCATCGTCCCCACGAGCTGGGAGGTGTTCCCCAACGCGCTCAGCGCCGCCCTGCAGTACGTGTCGCTCGACTGGCCGACCGAGAACGGCTGGGTCAACTACAACTCGCTCCAGCAGCTCGCCTACTTCGCCACCGTGTTCCTGGCGGCACCGCTCGCGGCGATCACCGGGTACCGGATGTCGCTGATGTGGCCCAAGCAGGCCACCGGGCTGAACAAGGCGTACCCCATCGAGTGGGCGCGCGCGGTGCACTTCCCGGTGATGCTCTACTTCGTGCTGTTCATCATCGCCCACGTCACGCTCGTGTTCGCCACCGGAGCCCTGCGCAACCTGAACCACATGTACGCGGCGCAGGATGCCGTCAACTGGGTCGGCTTCTGGATCTTCGCCGCCTCGATGCTCGTCGTCGTCGGCGGCTGGATCGCGGCACGCCCGCTGGTGGTCGCGCCGATCGCGCGCCTGTTCGGCAACGTCGTCAGCCGCTGAGCGCCGCCGGTCCTGTGGGGGATAACCCGCAGAAGGTCGTCCGGCTCCCTCCGGTGACGCGGACCGGCCCCGGTTCTACGTTGGAGGCATGACAACGGCAACCGTGTCCGCGCCCCGCGCGCGGTCCACTCTTCCCAGCGGCGCACGCACCCCGACCCTGCTCGGCCTCGGCGGCGCGATCCTCCAGCTCGCTCTCCTCGGGGCCCTGGGTCCCGGCGTGCTCGCCGTGGTGGCCACCTCCCTCGGTCTGGGGCTCGGCCTGCTGCCGATCCTGGGCATCGGCCTGCTGTTCCTGGTCGCGTTCGAGTACATCCTCTTCGCCATCAGCTGGCTCGAGACCGCCCGCGTCGACGGCCTGTACGGCTTCGGGCTCCCCGCCCGGCGACCCCGCACCAGCGGGCGCGGCGGCTTCGGCGGATTCATGCGCACGCTGTGGGTGCAGTTCATCGATCCCGGGATGTGGCGTGCTGTCGCCAACGCGGCCATCGCGATGTTCTTCGGGTGGCTCGTGCTCGGGCTGCTCACCATCCTCGGATCGGGTCTGGTGATGGCCTTCGCGCCCCTGTTCGCCGGCTCCGCCGTATCCGGGGTGCGCCTGGACGGCACCGGCATCGACGTTCCGCTGGTGTGGGCGACGCCGGTCGGCGCGCTCGCAGCGCTCGTCGCCGCGGCCTGCATCGTCGGGCTCGCGCTGCTCCACGGCGTCGTCTCGCGCGCCCTGCTCGTCCCCTCCCGCGAGGCGCAGCTGGCAGAGGAAGCCCGCACCTCCCGCGAGCAGCGGGCCGGCGCGGTCCGCGCCGCCGACGTCGAGCGCACCCGCATCGAGCGCGACCTCCACGACGGCGTGCAGCCGCGGCTCGTCTCCATCGGGATGACGCTGGGCCGCGCGCAGCAGAAGATCGACTCCGACCCCGAGGCGGCGAAGGAGCTCATCGCCGAGGCGCACACCTCGACCAAGGCGGCGGTGACCGAGCTTCGGCAGCTGGCCCGCGGCATCCACACCTCCGTCCTCGACGACCGCGGCCTCGACGCGGCGCTCTCGGCCCTCGCCGCCCGTTCGCCGGTCCCCGTGAACCTCGACGTCCGGGTCGGAGACCGATGCAGCCAGACCGCTGAGGCCGCCCTCTACTTCGTCATCGCCGAGTCGCTCACCAACGCGGCCAAGCACTCCCGCGGCACCGACTGCCGGGTCGTCGTCCGCCAGCGCGACGAGGGCATGCTGTGGGCGCGCGTCGAGGACAACGGCATCGGCGGCGCGACCGTCGCGCCCGGCGGCGGCCTGGACGGCATCGCCAACCGGGTGCTCGGCGCCGGCGGCACGTTCCGGCTCGACAGTCCCGCCGGGGGACCGACCGCGGTGGAGGTGAGTGTGCCGTGCGCATCCTGATCTGCGAGGACTCCGTCCTGCTGCGCGAGGGCATCGCCCGACTGTTCGAGGATGCCGGGCACGAGGTGTCCGCCGCGCTCCCCGACGCGACCGGCCT
>JAUHYM010000168.1 GCA_030426515.1 Actinomycetes bacterium | reverse complement strand
GCCTGAGCGCCACGCGGCACGCCCGCTTCGTGGCGGCGGCGGTCAGCCGTCGGCACCGCCGGACGCAGGCGGGTTCAGATCGGGATGCAGCGCGGTGAACAGCGAATAGGTCTCGCCGTCGGCATCCGGCCCGCGATCCTTGAACTCCTGCGCGAGCTCGGCGAGCCGGCGCCCCAGCTCGTCACGATGCGCGGCATTGAGCTTGAGCCCCAGCCACGTGGTGTCGATCTCGTCCGGGTCGACGCCCTGGATCTGCTGCAGGAAGGTCTCGACGAGCACTCCGGATGCCCCGGGGATCGGCGTGCGCCACGACAGTCCGGTCGCGCGGTATGGGATCTCTCGCGCCCCCTGCACGCCGGCACGTTCGGCATCGGCCGCGAGGAATCCGGTCTGCGTCAGCGTGCGGACATGATGCAGCATCGTCCCCGGGTTGACCCCGAGCAGCTCGGCGAGCTCCTTGTTCGTCCGCGACTCGAAGGCGCACAGCCGAAGCACCCGCAGGCGCAGCGGAGAGCTCAGCGCGCGGGCGCGCGCCTGCGCGACCGCGTCCTCGGATGCCTCATCGACCACCATGTCCTCCCGCATCCACCGTAGCCTCGCTGATTGACAATTCTCAATCAGCATCCGAGACTGATTGACATGTCCCAATCAGAGGAGGCCGCCGCGCCGTCCGGCCCGCCCGTCGCCGTGTCCACCGCGGCCACGGCATCCCCCTCGCTCTGGCACGATCGCAACTTCCTCACGCTGTGGAGCGGACAGGCCCTCAGCCAGCTGGGCGCCCAGATCACGGAGCTGGCGATCCCGGTCCTCGCCGTCCTGGTGCTCGGCGCCGGCGAGTTCGAGGTCGGGGTGCTGAACGCGGCGACCATGGCCGCGTTCCTGCTGATCGGCCTGCCCGCCGGGGCGTGGATCGACCGGATGCGCAAGCGTCACGTGATGATCGTCGCGGACGCGGTGCGGGCGATCGCCCTCGCCGCGCTGCCGCTGCTGTGGTGGGCGGACGCACTGCAGATGTGGCACCTGATCGCGGTGGCGTTCGTGATGGGCGTCGCCACCCTGTTCTTCGACGTGTCGAACCAGTCGATCGTGCCCTCGCTCGTGCCCGCGCGGCAGATCGCCGAGGCGAACGGCAAGCTGCAGTCGACCGAGCAGCTCGCGAACATCGCCGGGCCCGCGGTGGGCGGCTGGCTCATCGGTCTCATCACCGCACCGGTCGCGATCCTCGGAACGGTCCTGACCTACGTCGTCTCGCTGGTCGCACTGCTGTTCACCCACGACACAGAGGTGGTCGTCGGCCGAAACGAACACGACCGGATGCTGCGATCCATCGGCGAGGGTTTGGGGTGGGTGTTCGGCAACCCGCTGCTGCGCCGGATCGTGGGCACGACCGCGGTGTCGAACTTCTTCAGCGTGCTGACGTTCACGCTTCTGCCGATCTTCCTGCTGCGCGAGCTCGGCTTCACCGCGGCGGCGATGGGCGTGCTCCTGGCGCTGGGCAGTGTCGGGGGCCTCCTCGGCGCGATCGCGACCCCGCACGTCGTGCGCTGGGTGGGCGAGGCGCGCGCGATCCCGCTCAGCGCGATCGGGTTCTCCGTGGTCGGGCTGCTCCTGCCCACGGCCGCACTGATGCCGGCGGTGGCGTTCCCCCTGCTGGTCGTGCAGATGTTCGCGATGAGCTTCATGGTGCTGCTGTACAACATCACCCAGGTCACCTTCCGCCAGCGGATCACGCCGAAGCGTCTGCTCGGCCGCATGAACGCGTCGATCCGGTTCGTGGTGTGGGGGGTCATGCCGCTCTCGGCCCTGCTGGCCGGGGCCCTCGGCGCCTGGCTGGGCACCGTGCCGGTGATGTGGATCGGGGCCGTCGGCGGTTTGGCCTCGACCCTCTTCGTGGTGACGGGGCCTTTCTGGGCACTGCGGGCGCTGCCCGATGTCGATGAGGACGCCGCCGCGCCCGAGGGCGCGTCCGCTCCGTAGGCTGAGGGGCATGACGCCCCACCCCGCAGACCATCGTTCCGTCCGCGTCGGCGTGCAGCTCGCACCTCAGCACGCGAGCTACGCACAGATCCGTGACGCGGTGCTGCGCGCAGAGGATGCCAGGGTCGACGCGATCTTCAACTGGGACCACTTCTTCCCGCTCTCCGAGCCCTTCGACGCCGAGCACTACGAGGCCTGGACGATGCTCGCCTCGATCGCCGAGATCACCGAGCGGGTCGAGTTCGGTCCGCTCGTCAACTGCAACTCGTACCGCAACCCCCACCTGCAGGCCGACATGGCCCGCACCGTCGACCACATCAGCGCGCACGGCACCGGCACGGGCCGCCTGATCTTCGGGACGGGGTCGGGGTGGGCCGAGAAGGACTACGCCGAGTACGACTACCCGTTCGGCACGGTCGGGTCGCGGCTGAACGACCTCGCGCGCGACCTTCCGACGGTGCGTGCGCGCTGGTCGGCGCTGAACCCGGCGCCGACCCGCGACATCCCGATCCTGATCGGCGGCCAGGGCGAGCAGAAGACACTCCGCCTGGTCGCCCAGCACGCCGACATCTGGCACACCTTCACGCGGCTCGAGAAGATGCCGCACAAGATCGGCGTGCTGCACGACTGGTGCGAGAGGGAGGGCCGCGACCCCGCGGACATCGAGCTGTCGACCGGCTTCACGATCCGCGGCTTCGGGCCGCTCCTCGAAGAGGGCGGGGTCGATCGCCTGCACGGGCTGGGGTTCCGGTTCTTCATCCCCGCCGTCGACGGCCCCGACTTCGATCTGTCGCAGCTCACGCCGCTGCTGCGCTGGCGCGACGACGTCAACGGCGCCTGACCCCGCCGCCGCTGCGCCCACCACCCCATCCACATCCGGTGAGAATCGCCGTCGCGGATGAGAATCGTCGGCGCGACGCCCATTCCCGTCCGGTATGACGATTGTCACCGGATGTGGCACGACCGTGTCGATAGGGTCGACGCGTGAGCGATGGAGCGAGGACGACCACGCGGTGGGCGGTGGCGCTCGAGCTGCACGCCACGGCCGCTGACGCCGACGACGTGTCATGGCCGCACGTGCGCGCCCTCGCGCAGACGGCCGAGGACCTGGACTTCGATGCCGTCGTGCTCGCCGACCATCTGTCGTACCGCGCGGGTGGTCCCGGCGACTACGCCCGGGCGGATGCGGCGCTGGGCATCCGTGAGAGCATGACGGTCGCTGCTGCGATCGCGGCCGTCACGACGCGGATCGGCATCGCGCACTCGGTCGTCAACACCCCGTACCGCACGCCCACGATGGTCGCCCACCTGGCGGCGTCGCTGGCAGAGATCTCCGGCGGGCGCTACGAACTCGGCATCGGATCGGGCAACAGCGACGACTACGACCAGCTGGGCGTCGACAGCGACCGGCGCGTCGCACGGCTCGAGGAGAGCCTGCCGATCGTGGCGGGGCTGCTGCGCGAGGGCCGCGCGGATTCCTCCGGTCGGTTCTGGCGCGCCCACGACGCCGAGCTGGTGCTGCGCCCCGCGGCACCGGTGCGGCTCGTCGTCGCGGCGGGCGGGCCCCGCAGCATCCGCGCGGCCGTGCGCTGGGCCGACCGGTGGAACGGGTTCGTTCCCGCAGACCCCGAGGCCGCGTCGGCGCGGGCACTGCTGGCGCAGGTCGACGAGGCGTGCACCGCGGCGGACCGGGATCCGCGCACCCTGGGCCGAACCGTGGACCTCGTCATCGATCCGCTCGACCTGCAGGGCGCCCGGTCCCGCAGCGCCGACGCCCTGGCTGCGCTCGCCGACCTCGGGCTCGACCAGGTGCGCTGCTACAGCCTCGCCGCATCGAGCCCCGCGTCGCGCAGCGACGCCCTGCACGCGCTCGCCGAGATGACCTCCGCGATCACGTAGCGGCCACCGGCCACCGGCCACCCACACGGTGAGAATCGTCGTCGCGGATGGGAATCGCCTCCGCGACGACGATTCCCGTCCGACATGGCGATTCTCACCGGTGGCCGCCCGCGGACCGGTGGACCGCCCGCGGCGCGACGCCGACCGGCGTCACTCGACGATCTCGGCCTCGACCACGTCGTCGTCCGCGGGGCCGGCACCGGTGTCGACCGGGCCGTCGCTGGTGAGCACGAGCTGCGCTCCGGCGGCATCCACGTCCACCCGCACGCGGTCGCCGTCGCGCACGTGGCCCGACAGCAGCGCCATCGCGAGGCGATCCTGGATCTCGGTCTGGATGAGCCGGCGCAGCGGCCGCGCACCGAAGACCGGGTCGTACCCGCGCTCGGCCAGCCAGGATCGTGCATCCGGGGTGACCGCCAGGGTGAGACGCCGATCCCTCAGCCGCCGCTGCAGCTGGTCGACGGCGAGCTCGACGATCTGGGCGAGGTCGTCCTGACTGAGTGTCTGGAACACGACGATGTCGTCGAGACGGTTGACGAACTCGGGCTTGAAGGCCTGGCGGACCAGCTGGAGCACCTGGTCCCGCTTGCTGTCGGCCGACAGCGTCGGGTCGATGAGGATCGGCGAGCCCAGGTTCGAGGTGAGGATCAGGATGACGTTCTTGAAGTCGACCGTCCGGCCCTGGCCGTCGGTGAGGCGCCCGTCGTCCATGACCTGCAGCAGCACGTCGAACACCTCGGGGTGGGCCTTCTCAACCTCGTCGAGCAGCACGACCGAGTACGGGCGGCGCCGCACAGCCTCGGTGAGCTGGCCGCCCTGCTCGTACCCGATGTAGCCGGGAGGGGCTCCGACCAGCCGCGAGACGGAGTGCTTCTCGCCGTACTCCGACATGTCGATGCGCACCATGGCGTGCTCGTCGTCGAAGAGGAACTCGGCGAGCGCCTTGGCGAGCTCGGTCTTGCCGACGCCGGTCGGCCCGAGGAAGAGGAACGAACCCGTGGGCCGGTCGGGGTCGCTGATGCCGGCACGCGAGCGTCGCACAGCATCCGAGACCGCGCGCACGGCGTCCTTCTGACCGATCAGCCGCTTGCCGAGCTCGCGCTCGAGGTGAAGCAGCTTCTCGGTCTCGCCCTGCAGCAGGCGCCCGACCGGGATGCCGGTCCACGCGGCGATCACCCCGGCGATGTCCTCGTCGGTGACCTGGTCGTTGACCATGCGCCCCTCGCCGCCGTCGGCCGAGCTCTCGGCACGCTCGGCGTCGATGAGCTCGCGCTCGAGGGCGGGGATCTCGGCGTACAGCAGACGTGAGGCGCGCTCGAGGTTGCCCTCGCGCTGGGCGCGGTCGGCCTCGATGCGGGCGGCATCCAGCCGGGTCTTCAGGTCGCCGACCTGGTTGAGCGACGCGCGCTCGCGCTCCCAGCGGGTCTGCAGCTCGTCGAGCCGGGCCTGCTCGGTCCTCAGCGTGTCGCGCAGGGTGGCCAGGCGCTCTTTCGACGCGTCGTCCTTCTCCTTCTTCAGCGCGAGCTCCTCGAGCTTCAGCCGGTCGACGTGACGGCGCAGCTCGTCGATCTCGAGCGGCGCCGA
>JAUHYM010000167.1 GCA_030426515.1 Actinomycetes bacterium | reverse complement strand
ACCGGCGGGTGTGACCGACCATCGACACCAGCGAGGATGCCTCGGCGGCGGCCAGCGTCGCCTCGGCGTCGGCGAGCGAGTCGGCGAGCGGGATCTCGACCTGCACGTGCTTGCCGGCGGCGAGCGCAGCCTGCGTCTGGCTCGCGTGCAGCCCCGTTGGCGTGGCGAGGATGACCGCGTCGACGTCGTCGCGCTCGAGCACCTCGTCGTAGCTGGTCACGGCCGCAGGGACGCCGTACTTCTCGGCGACGGCCTGCGTGGGCTCGGGCCGGGTGCCGCTGACCACGGTCACCTCGGCCTCGGGGATGTTCGCGAGGCCATCGAGGTGCTTCATGCCGAAGGCACCCGCGGCGCCCACGACGGCGATCCGAACCTTGTCACTGCTCATTGTCGTTTCTCCTCCTTCGCGCGAAGGCGCTCCGCGGGGCCGGTGCTCGGTCCCGCGGAGCGCTCATCGCTCGCTGTTCAGTGTGGACGATCCGGCGCGGTCAGGCCGAGACCGTCTCCGGCACGTCCTGCGCGGCGGGGGCTTCGGCCTCCTGCGCGGCACCCACCGGGTTGGAGATCACCAGGTGGCCGACCGCGGTGTTGGAGGCGGGCACGTGGTAGAACCGGTGGTTCACCTCGGGGGCGCCGCCGCCGAACTGGTCGTCCATCGCACCGCGGGCGATCAGCCAGTCGACGAGCTCGATGCCCTCGGAGCCCGCCTCGTCGACGTACTCCATGTGCGGCCACTCGGTGAGCCCCAGCGGGTCGGCGAGCAAGTGGTCGATGAAGGCGTTGTCCCACTCCTCGTTGATGAGGCCGGCGCGCGGGCCCTGGAGCTGGTGGCTCATGCCGCCGGTCCCCCAGATCTGCACGTTGAGCTCGGGGCCGTCCCACTTGTCGAGCGCGCGGCGCAGGGCCTTGCCGAGCTCATAGCAGCGGCGGCCCGAGGGGACCGGGTACTGCACGACGTTCACCGCGAGCGGGATGACCTTGACCGGCCACTCCTCGACGTCGCCGTAGACGAGCGACATCGGCACCGTCAGGCCGTGGTCCACGACCATCTCGTTGACGAGGGTGAGGTCGAAATCGTCCTGGATGACCGACTGCGCGATGTGCGTCGCGAGCTCGGGGTAGCCCTTGACGTCGGGCACCGGGCGGGGGCCGTAGCCCTCGTCGGCGACCGGGTAGTGCTCGCCGGTGCCGAGCACGAACGTCGGGACGATCGAGGCGTCGAACGCGGTGGCGTGGTCGTTGTAGACGAGGATGACGACGTCGGGCGTGTTCTCCTTGGCCCACTTCCGGGTCCACACGTAGCCGTCGAAGACCTTCTTCCAGTACGGCTCCTCGGTCTTGCCGAGGTCCATCGCGGCGCCGATCGCCGGCACATGCGAGGTGTAGACCGCCGAGGTGAACTTCGCCGGCGCGTCCTCGCGCATGGTCTCGGCCTTCTCGGTCGACGGCGGGGTCCAGCCGTCGAGGTCCTTCAGGCGAACCCCCTCGGGACGGCGCCCGCCGCCGACCATCATGTCGCGGTACGCGGCCTCGCTCATCCCGGTCATGGAGCCGGCCATCTGCTGGAAGCTCAGGCCGTGCGCGGCGCCGATCTTGGCGAGGAAGTAGATGTTGCCGCCCTCGGCCATCATGGCGTTGAGGTCCATGTCGAGGAGGGCCTGTCGCTGCGCAGGGGTCAGCGGCCACTCGTCGATGTAGGCCTCGCGGTCCGCGAGGTAGCGTTCGCGGTTCTCGGGCTTCATCATCGACATCGCGAACTGATTGAGGTGGTAGCCCTTGGCGGCTTGTTCGGCGTCGAAGATGATCGTGCCGGGGACCTTCTTGTACTGCTTGTCGAGTGCCATGGTCATGCTCCTTCTGGCCAGTAGAGGCGGCGCGGGTTGTCGACGAGAAGCTTGCGCTGCAGGTCGGGCGTCGTCGCGATCTGAGGGATGTAGTCGACCAGCAGCCCGTCGTCGGGCATGTGGTCCTTCAAATTGGGGTGGGGCCAGTCGGTGCCCCACAGCACGCGGTCGGGGAACTCCTCGACCACGCGACGGGCGAACGGCACGACATCCGTGTACGCGTGCTGCTCGCCATCGAGCGCGCGTGGACCGGCGACGCTGAGGCGCTCGGGGCACGACACCTTGGTCCACACATTCGGGTTCTCGCGCAGGAAGCGCAGGAACAGGTCGAACTCCGGGCCGTCGGGGTCCTTGGTGACGTCGGGGCGACCCATGTGGTCGACGACGACATCGGTGGGGATGCCGGAGAAGAAGTCGTAGAGGTCGGGCAGGTCCTCGGCCTCGAAGTAGATGACGACGTGCCAGCCCAGCGGCGCGATCTTCGCGACGATCTCGTCGAGCGAGTCGGTGGGCACCCGGTCGACGAGGCGCTTGACGAAGTTGAACCGGACGCCGCGGACGCCCGCCTCGTGCAGTTCGGCGAGCTGCTCGTCGGTGACATCCCGCCGCACCGTCGCGACGCCGCGCGCCCGGCCCTCGCTGCGCCGGAGCACATCGACGAGGGCGCGGTTGTCGGCGCCGTGGCAGGTGGCCTGGACGACGACATTGCGGTCGAACCCGAGCGTGTCGCGCAGCGCGAACAGCTGATCGGCCGAGGCATCGCACGGGGTGTACTTGCGCTCGGGTGCGTACGGGAACTGCGCCCCCGGGCCGAACACGTGGCAGTGAGCGTCGACAGCGCCCGCCGGCACCCGGAAGCGCGGGGTCGAGGGGCCGTCGTACCAGTCCAGCCAGCCGTCGGTCTTCTCGAATCCGCCAGAGGTCTCGCCGTGAGCGAGGGTGAGTTCGTCGCTGTGCGCCATCCTCAGTCCTCCACGTATTCCAGGCCGGCCGCGGCGAGCGGCTCGCGCATGCCGTAGATGTCGAGTCCGAGGACGCCCTCGCGGAACTTCTGGCGCTTGGCCTCTTCGTTGTCCTCGCGCTTCTGGCTGGCGTCGGCCACCGCTCCGACGAGCTCGCGGGGGACCACGACGACCCCGTCGACATCGGCGACGACGACATCCCCCGGGTTCACGGCGGCGTTGGCGACGACGACCGGCACGTTCACCGAGCCGAGCGTCGCCTTGACCGTGCCCTTCGAGTTGATCGCACGGGAGAAGACGGGGAAGTCCATCTTCTCCAGGTCGGCGACATCCCGGACACCGCCGTCGATGACGAGGCCCTTGCAGCCGCGCGCGGTGAGCGAGGTCGCCAGCAGCTCTCCGAAGAAGCCGTCTTCGCTCTCGGTGGTGCAGCCGGCCACGATGACGTCGCCCTCCTGCACCTGCTCGGCGGCGACGTGGAACATCCAGTTGTCGCCGGGCTGGAGCAGCACGGTGACCGCCGGGCCGCACAGCGTCGCACCCGTGTAGGCGGGGCGGATGTACGGGCGCAGCAGTCCGACGCGCCCCATCGCCTCGTGGATGGTGGCGACGCCGAACTGCGAGAGGCGCTCGACGTCGGCCGGGTCGGGGCGCGCGATGTTCGTGTGGACGAGTCCGAGATTGTTCAGTCGCATGGGGTGTGTCCTCACAGTCCTCGGGCGGCAAGAGCGCGGTCGACCCGCGGGTAGACCCGCCGGGCGTTGCCCTCGAACACCTGCGCGCGCTCGGTGTCGGTCAGGTGCGGGGTGGCGTCGACATAGCGCTTGGTGTCGTCGAAATAGTGGCCCGTGCGCGGATCGATGTCGCGGACGGCGCCGATCATCTCGCTGGCGAACAGGATGTTCTCGGTGGGGATCACCTGGGTCAGCAGGTCGATGCCGGGCTGGTGGTAGACGCACGTGTCGAAGAAGACGTTGTTCAGCAGGTGCTCTTCGAGCTCGGGCTTGCCCAGCGCCATCGCCAGGCCCCGGAACCGGCCCCAGTGATACGGGACGGCGCCGCCGCCGTGCGGGATGACGAAGGTCAGGTCGGGGAAGTCGCGGAACAGGTCGCCCTTGAGCAGCTGCATGAACGCGGTCGTGTCGGCTCCGAGGTAGTGGTCGCCGGTGGTGTGGAACTGCGGCTTGCACGAGGTCGACACGTGGATCATCGCGGGAATCTCGTACTCTACGAGCTTCTCGTAGACCGGGTACCAGGATCGGTCGGTCAGCGGCGGCGCCGTCCACAGGCCACCAGACGGGTCGGGGTTGAGGTTGATCTCCACGGCGCCGAGCTCTTCCACCGCCCGGGTGAGCTCGTCGAGCGTCGTCGCGGGGTCCTCGCCAGGGGACTGCGGGAGCATCGCGCCCATGAGGAACCGGTCGGGGAACAGTGCGCTGACCCGCGCGACGAGGTCGTTGCAGATGCGGGCCCAGGTCTTGCTGACCGCGAGATCGCCGATGTGGTGGGCCATGAAGGAGGCGCGCGGGCTGAAGACCGTGAGGTCGCTGCCGCGGTCGTTCATGAGCCGCAGCTGGTTCGCCTCGATCGTCTCGCGGATGTCGTCGTCGCTGATCGTGAGCGCGGCCGGGTCGGGCGCCTCGCCCTCGCCCTTCGTGAACGCGATCTGCAGGTCACGCCACGCGCCCAGCTGCGCGGGGGCGGTGGTGTAGTGGCCGTGGATGTCGATGATCAACGCGTGTCGTCCTTGTCACTGAGCGCGGGGCGGATGCCGGGGCGGCGCCGGGTCCTGTCGCTGTTGACTATAGGCGGAGGGAAAACCGTCGTCCAATAGATTCGAACGGACCGCCCCATAGATACGATCGATGCATGGCGCTCGCCGATCTGAACCAGCTGCGCACCTTCGTCGTGCTCTACGAGCTGCGCAGCCTGACCGCCGCCGCCCACCGGCTGCACGTCACCCAGCCCACCGTCAGCTACACGCTGGCGCGGCTGCGGGAGCGGTTCGGCGACGACCTGTTCCGCCGGGAAGGGCACGCCATGGTGCCCACGGCGCGGGCGACCCAGCTGTTCGGCCCGCTCCATGAGGCGCTGGCGCAGGTCGACGCGACGGTGAACGACGCCGCCGAGTTCGATCCGACCACGTTCACCGGAGAGCTCGCGCTGGGCCTGACCTCCATCGGCGAGCAGACGTTCCTGCCGCCGATCATGGCCGCGCTCGCGCGCGAGCGATCCACCCCGCACCTGCACGTGACCCGCCTCGACGCCGACGAGGTCGAAGAGGAGCTCACCCGCGGCACGATCGATGTGGCGATCACGGTCTCGCTCATGGACACCTCGCGCCTGTGGCGCACCCGGGTGCGCAGCGTCGAGTACGTCGCGCTCTCGTCGGCCGCGCACCCGCTGCCGGCGTCGGGGCCGGACATGTTCGCGGGGCGCCGGTTCGTGCGCGTGTCCTCCCGCGGCGGACACGTGTTCCCCCTTCAGGCGCTGGTCGAGCACGGCCTCATGCCGCAGGTGGCCCTCACCGTCGAGGAGTACGCAACCGTGCCCGCGGTCCTCGTGACCACGGATCTCGTCGTGATGCTCCCCCGCCATGTGGCGGAGGTGTTCTGCGGGTGGTTCCCGGTGCTGCAGATCGCGGAGCTGCCCTGGCCGGGGCACAGCTCGC
>JAUHYM010000166.1 GCA_030426515.1 Actinomycetes bacterium | reverse complement strand
TCGCACTCCTGCTCGGCTTCGTCAGCGCCTTCTTCAGCCACATTCATGCCGCCGTTGTTCGGCGGTCCCGACGACCCGCCCGCGCCCGGCGTGGAGATCGCTGCTCCGAGATCAACTCGGTCGCCCTCGTTGCTTGCCTCGCCGCACACACCAACTGCGAGGAGGTCGGGGTGGCACTGAGCGGCTGTGGGGTGCGGCGCCGATAGCGTCAGGAGCCCGACGACTATTGCCGCTAGCAAGACGTGTCTTCCAGGGTGCTTGAGGTGATCGCCATATGGTCGCCGATGACCACGAACGTAACCGCGAGCAGTGAGCGCTCATCGCGGTCAGGCGGGGTGACATCGTTGCCCTGATCATCCGTGACGTGCGTGTGGGACGAGTCTAGGCAGACGGACGCGGCGACGCCGTCTGTCCGTGAGTAGGACTTCGGTGCGAACGCGGCTACCACTGTCTCGCCAACGATCGTGAGCCCCGCGGCAGCTAGCTGTCGCGAAGCGTCGAGGTCACTCTCAAGTGCATCCCCGATCAGATAATCCGTAGGCTCGCTCGTCCCATCGGCACGTCTGTCGTTCAGCGCGTCGACATAGGCGCGGTAGGTGGCCTCGGCGGCGGCGAACGCTTCGGCTTCGCTGGCGAACGGGGGAGTGGCGGTCGGGTCGGGCTCTGCCGACGTGCACGCTGAGGCTCCGAAGAGCACGCTGGCGGCAAGAGCGACAGCGGCAGCGCGGCGGGTGATCACAGCACAACGCTATCCGCGACCGCGCGCGGGGCCGCACCGTTGTCCACAGGCTGTCAGCGAGTGACGGTGTAGGAGAGCTCGGCGAACTGACCGTTGCGCGCGACGGACGTCAGCGTGAGATCAGCGGCGCGCAGGCACCGGGGGAGCAGCGGGCGGCCGGCACCGAGAGTGACCGGCGCCACGGACAGTCGAATCTCGTCCAGCAGTCCCGCGTCGGCGAACTGCCCCGCGAGGTCACCGCCGCCGACGACCCAGACATCTCTCTCACCGGCTGACGCGCGAATCGCATCCCAGTGGCTCTCGGTCGAGCCCTCGACGAACTCGATGCGGGCACCGGGCACCGCCGGGAGATCGCGCGTGGTGAAGACCCAACTCGGCCGATCTCCGTAGAAGGCGGTCCACTTGTCGGGGTGGGCGAGCAGATCCTCGTGGCGCAGGACCCACTCGTACGTCGTCGAGCCGAGCACGAGCGCTCCGATGCCCGCGAAGAAGTCCGAGAAGCCATCGACGTCCTGCGGAACCTCGAATAGCCACTCCAGCGAGTCCTGCTCGTCGGCCAGGTATCCGTCGAGCGTCGTCGCCGTGTAGTAGATGAGCCGCGTCATGACGCGCAGGCTACCGCGGGCGTCCGACACCCGTGCGCACGGGGTGCCGAGCGAAGCTTTGTCAAGGGGTTGGCTCAGGACGGCACGCTCAGGCAGGGTTCAGTGATTGGTCTTCACCCGAGACCGGAAAGGAGTCGGCATGAGCATCGGAGGCGGCATCGCCCTGATCGTGATCGGCGCAATTCTCACTTTCGCGATCAACGTCGAGACGGAGTTCGTGAATCTGGACCTCATCGGCTACATCCTGATGGGAGCCGGTGTCGTCGTCCTGCTGATCGGAATCGTCCTGCTGGCGCGCAAGCGTCAGTCGGTGTCGACCACACGCACGGTCGACTCGGCGGGAGGCGAGCAGGTCACAGAACGTCGCACATCGACCGACGACGCTTCGCCGGTCTGATCGCAGGCGCACACTTCAGCGGGGTCCCGAGAACACTCGGGGCCCCGCTCGTGTGTCTGGCGGGAGTCACGCGTCGCGACGGGGAGGGGGCGACAAGCTTCACCATCTCGCCCAACCTCACACGTGCTGACATAATGTGCATTATCGGAAAACACTTCAAGCGCCCACGTAGGCCGCAAGATGTGTACCAGTGACCGTCGACTTCGCAGCGACCAGATCCGCCGGCGTTCCCTCGAAGACGATGGTGCCGCCATCGTGGCCCGCGCCGGGTCCGAGATCGATGATCCAGTCCGCGTGGGCCATCACCGCCTGGTGATGCTCGATGACAATCACCGACTTGCCGGCGTCCACCAGTCGGTCGAGCAGGCCGAGCAGCTGCTCGACGTCCGCGAGGTGGAGTCCTGTCGTCGGCTCGTCGAGAACGTACGTGCCGCCCTTCTCACCCATATGTGTGGCGAGCTTGAGCCGCTGGCGTTCGCCCCCTGACAGGGTGGTCAGTGGTTGGCCCAGGCTGAGGTAGCCGAGTCCGACGTCATCGAGCCGTTCGAGGATCGTTCGCGCAGCCGGAGTCCGCGCCTCGCCCTCGCTGAAGTACTGCTTCGCTTCGGCGACGGGCATGGCGAGCACCTCGGCGATGTTCCGGCCACCGAGCGTGTACTCGAGGACGGACGTGTCGAAGCGCTGCCCCTCACAGACCTCGCACACGGTGGTCACCGTGTCCATGATCCCGAGATCGGTGTAGATCACTCCGGCGCCGTTGCAGTTCGGGCAGGCTCCCTCGGAGTTGGCACTGAAAAGCGCAGGCTTGACGCCGTTCGCCTTGGCAAACGCTTTCCGAATGGGATCCAACACGCCTGTGTACGTCGCGGGATTGCTGCGCCGTGAGCCCTTGATCGGCGCCTGATCGATCGAGATCACCCCCTCCACGCGCGGGATGGAGGCGTGGATGAGGGAGCTCTTGCCAGAGCCGGCGACGCCAGTCACGACGACCAGCACGCCGAGCGGGATGTCGACATCGACGTTCTGCAGATTGTTTGCGGTCGCGTCGCGGATCTCGAGCACCCCTGCTCGTTCGCGCACCGCTGTCTTCACCCCGACGCGGTCGTCGAGATGACGGCCGGTGAGAGTGCCGCTCGTGCGCAGATCCGTGACGCTTCCTTCGAACACGACCTCTCCCCCGGCGGTTCCCGCGCGGGGCCCGAGGTCGATGACGTGGTCGGCGATCGCGATGGCCTCGGGCTTGTGCTCGACGACGAGGACGGTGTTCCCCTTGTCGCGCAGCAGCGCCAGAAGGGTGTTCATACGTTCGATGTCGTGCGGGTGCAGCCCGATGGTCGGCTCATCGAACACATAGGTGACATCGGTCAGCGCCGAACCGAGGTGCCGGACCATCTTCGTCCGCTGCGCCTCACCGCCCGAGAGCGTGCCGGCGGGTCGGTCCAGCGCAAGGTAGCCGAGGCCGATGTCGATGAACGACTGCAGATTGTCGGCGAGCTTGTCGATCAGCGGCGCGACCGACGGATCCTCGATCGTGCCCACCCATTCCCGCAGGTCGGTGATCTGCATCGCGCACGCGTCGGCGATGCTCACACCGCCGATCGTCGAGCTGCGTGCGCCCTCGCTGAGCCGGGTCCCCGCGCACTCCGGGCATGTCGCGAAGGTGACGGCACGGTCGACGAAGGCCCGGATGTGGGGCTGCATCGCGTCGCGGTCCTTCGACAGCATGGACTTCTGGATCTTCGGGACGAGCCCCTCGTAGGTGAGGTTGATGCCCTCGAGCTTGACCTTGACCGGCTCCTTGTAGAGGAAGTCGTCGCGCTCGCGCGCGGAGTAGTCGCGGATGGGCTTGTCGGGGTCGAGGAACCCCGACTGCGCGTACAGGCGTACGTTCCAGCCGTCCGCGGTGTAGCCGGGGATGGTGAGGGCGCCTTCGGCGAGCGACTTCGTGTCGTCGTACAGCTCGGCGAGATCGATGTCGCTGACGCGTCCCATGCCCTCGCAACGCGGGCACATGCCCCCGGTCTGAGTGAAGGTCGCCTTCTTCGCCTTCGCTGTGCCGACGGTGATCGCTCCCGAGCCGCTCACGGTCGGGACATTGAACGAGTATGCCTGCGGCGATCCGATGTGCGGGTCGCCGAGACGGCTGAACAGCAGGCGGAGCAGCGCGTTCGCGTCGGTGGCCGTGCCCACCGTCGACCGGGAGTTCGCTCCCATGCGCTCCTGACCGACGATGATCGCCGTCGTGAGACCCTCCAGCACATCGACGTCGGGTCGGGCCAGGGTGGGCATGAAGCCCTGCACGAAGGCGCTGTAGGTCTCGTTGATCATCCGCTGGGACTCGGCGGCGATCGTGCCGAACACCAGCGAGCTCTTGCCCGACCCGGATACGCCCGTGAACACCGTCAGGCGGCGCTTGGGGATGTCGACGCTCACGTTCTTCAGATTGTTCTCGCGGGCGCCCTCGACGCGGATCACATCGTGGCTGTCGGCGGTGTGTACGGGGTGGGTCACGAGTCCTCCTCGGTGCGACGTATAGACCGATCAAAGCACCCGGGAGCGACACGAGCGGAACAATCCGGAGATCGCCTCGCCCTAGGCTCGAAGCATGCTCGATGCGCTCACGGGGTTCGCGGTGGTCGGCCTCGCGATCGTCGTCGGCTACGTGATCGGGCGCATCGATCTGCTGGGCGAGCACGCTCGACCTGTGCTGGCGCGCCTGACCTTCTTCGTGCTGTCGCCGTTCCTGCTGTTCGTGGTGCTCTCGCAGGCCGACGTTGCGATGCTGTTCTCCGCTCTCCTTCCGGTGTCGGCGATCGCTGCCGCGGCCGTGATGGTCGTGCAGATCGTGTTCATGGCGCTGTGGCGGCGAAGACTCGGCGAGACCGTCATCGGAGCGCTGGGTGCAGGGCTGGTCAACTCGAACAACATCGGCATTCCGCTGTCGCTGTATCTGCTCGGGTCCGCCGCATACCCGGCGCCGATCATCCTCCTGCAGCTGATGGTGTTCACGCCCATCGCGCTGGGAATCCTCGACGCCGTGACCAGCGGCAGCCGCTCGCTGTGGCGGGTGATCCGGCGCACGCTCACCAACCCGATCGTGGTCGGCTCCGTGCTCGGCGTGCTGGTCGCGCTCAGCGGCTGGGAGATGCCGCCGATCATCCTCGAGCCCGCTGAGCTGATCGCCGGAGCGTGCGTGCCGGTCCTGCTGATCAGCTACGGCATGTCCCTGCACGGCCAGCGGGTCCTCGCACCGTCAGACCGTCGGCGCGACATCCTGCTGGCCTCGGCGCTGAAGCTGATCGCCATGCCGATCGTGGCGTGGCTGCTGGCCGAGTTCGCGTTCGCCCTCTCCCCCGCCGAGGTTCTGATCGTCACGACGCTCGCTGCACTGCCCAGCGCGCAGAACGTGTTCAACACCGCGCAGCGGTACGGGATCGGCGACCGCATCGCACGTGATGTCGTGTTCGTCACGACGGTGGGGTGCGTGCCCGTTCTGGCCGCGATCGCTGTGCTGCTCGGGTAGTCACTCCCCTGCCTCCTCCGCGTGAGGGCGATGAATCCGGCGACGCGGGCGGCCGTGCATCGCCTGCACGCCCCGAACGCCCTAGGCTGAGGTCTGCACTCACAGAAGTTTCCCAGAAAGGGCGACCCCATGTCTCTCGGCTCCTCGGCGGAGAAGTCCGCCATCAACGGCATCCGCACACTCCTCGGCGTGAGCGGCGTGCTCTCGCTGATCATCGGCAT
>JAUHYM010000165.1 GCA_030426515.1 Actinomycetes bacterium | reverse complement strand
ATCGGGACCACCGCGGCGAGCACCGGGATCGGCGCCCGCTGCGGCGGCGGCGGGAGCGTGGGCAGGGTGATCGGGGCAGCGGAGTCGGACACCTCGCCAGCCAATCGGACCCGCGGGCGTGGTGGGGTCCGCGGGGTGGCCCTGTGGAGGACTAGTCGTCTGTGGAGGAACGGCCGCCGCGCCGTGTCACGTTCAGGACGATGATCGTGATGTTGTCACGACCGCCGTTCTCGAGCGCGGCTTCGAGCATCGCGTCGACCGCCTCGGCCGGATTCTGGTGCTCGTGGAGGAAGTGCTGGATGCCGTAGTCGGTGAGCTCTTTTGTCAGCCCGTCGGAGCAGACGACGAAACGGTCGCCGTCGACGACCTCGAGCCGGACGTAGTCGGGCGCCACGCTCTCGGTGGGACCGACGGCGCGGGTGATGACGTTCCCGTAGGGGTGGGTCTCGGCCTCTTCCGGGCTGAGACGCCCCGCGGCGACGAGCTCCTGCACGACGGAGTGGTCGGTGGTGACCTGCACGAGCGTGCCCTGCCGGAGGATGTACACCCGCGAGTCGCCGATGTTGAGGGTCACCCAGGAGTCCTCCGCGCCCTGCGCATCCAGGTAGAGGCCCGTCAGGGTGGTTCCGGTTCCCTCGTCGGTCGCACTGGGGTGGGCGAGGATGTCCTTGACCGCGCGATGCAGCGCCTTCTCGATCGCCTTGGGACCGACCACGCCATTGTCGGCGACCTCGCGCATCCGGTCGATCGTGCGGGCGCTGGCGATCTCGCCGCCCAGATGCCCGCCCATGCCGTCGGCCACGACGAACAGCGGGAAGTGGGCGAGGACGGCGTCCTGGTTCACGTCGCGCCGGCGCCCCGTGTCGGTCGCGGCCGCCCACTCCAGCTCGAGGGTGGCGCCGTCAGGCAGGGTGACGACGCGCGAGTGTGCGGGTGTGTCCGGCACGGCCTTCGTCCTCCCGATCGGCGGTTCGACGCCCGCGCGAGATGTGTCGCGTGTGACGCCCGAGGCACGCGCAACGTCCTGTGCACGCGTGACGCTTGGGCCTCATCCTACTGGACGGTCCACGACGGGCAGCGCGCCGGTGTCCGGGGTGTCTTCCTGCTCGTCGTCGAGCGGCGACTCGAACTGGGCGTTGTACAGGCGCCAGTAGGCCCCCCGGGCACGGAGGAGCTGCGCATGCGAGCCCTGCTCCACGATCGCACCGTCCTCCATCACCAGGATGAGGTCGGCGTCGCGGATCGTCGAGAGCCGATGCGCGATCACGAACGACGTGCGGTCGCGACGCAGCCGCGACATCGCCCGCTGGATGAGCAGCTCCGTGCGGGTGTCCACCGAGCTCGTCGCCTCGTCGAGGATGAGGATGCGGGGGTCGGCGAGGAAGGCCCGCGCGATCGTCACGAGCTGCCGCTCCCCCACGCTGAGGTTCGTCGCCTCGTCATCGAGCACGGTGTCGTAGCCGTCGGGCATGGCGTGCACGAACCGATCCACATACGCCGCCGTCGCCGCGGCGACCATGTCCTCCTCGGTCGCTTCGGGGCGCCCGTACAGGATGTTCTCGCGGATCGTGCCGGCGAACAGCCACGTGTCCTGCAGCACCATCCCGGTGCGGGCGCGCAGGTCGTCGCGCGTCATCGCGTGCGTGTCCACTCCGCCCAGCCGGATGTGCCCGGCATCGACGTCGTAGAAGCGCATGATGAGGTTCACGAGCGTCGTCTTCCCCGCGCCGGTGGGCCCGACGATCGCGACGCTGGCACCGGGCGCCGCCTCCAGGTCCAGCCCGTCGATGAGCGGCTTGTCCTCGACGTACCGGAAGGACACCGCGTCGAAGACGAGGTCCCCGGCCGAGGGCGCCGCCGTCTCGGGGTCGCTCGGATCGTCGCTCTGCTCCGGCTCGTCGAGCAGCTCGAACACGCGCTCGGCGCTGGCCACGCCCGATTGCAGCAGGTTGGCCATCGACCCGAGCTGGCTCAGCGGCTGGGTGAACTGACGCGAGTACTGGATGAACGCCTGGACGTCCCCGATCGAGAGCAGCCCGCCCGCCACCTGCAGTCCGCCCACGACGGCGATCGCGACGTAGACGAGGTTCCCGACGAACATCATCGAGGGCATGATGATGCCCGAGACGAACTGCGCTCCGAAGCTCGCGCGGTACACCTCCTCGTTCTCGGCGCGGAACGCCGCTTCCGCCTCCGGCTGCCGGCCGAACACCTTGACGATCGAGTGCCCCGAGTAGCTCTCCTCGACCCGCGCGTTGAGGATGCCGGTGGCTTTCCACTGCGCGACGAACAGCTTCTGCGACCGCTTCGCGACGGTGGCCGTGATGACGATGGTCAGCGGGATCGTCACGAGCGCGATGACCGCCAGCAGCGGCGAGATCACGAACATCATGACCAGCACGCCGATCACCGTCAGCAGCGAGATGATCACCTGCGAGAGCGTCTGCTGCATCGTCTGGCCGATGTTGTCCACGTCGTTGGTCACCCGGCTGAGCAGCTCGCCGCGCTGCACCCGGTCGAAGTAGGACAGCGGGAGTCGGTGGATCTTCTCCTCCACGCTCAACCGCAGTCGATTCATCGCGCGCTGCACGATGCCGTTGAGGATGCGGGCCTGCAGCCAGCCGAAGACACTGGCCAGCCCGTAGACGATGAGGACGGCGACCATGATCCACGCCAGCTGCGAGAAGTCGACGCCCGCGCCGGGAGTGAACTGCATCGCCGAGAGCATGTCGGCCTGCTCCTGCTGGCCGGACGCCTCGAGCTGCTCGATGACCTCCTGCTGCGTGGTTCCCGCGGGAACCTGCAGCGAGATGAACCCGGCGAAGACGATGTTCGTCCCCTCGCCGAGCAGCTTGGGACCGGTGACGGTGAGGGCCACGCTGATCACGCCGAACACGATGACGACCCACAGCTTCACCCGGTCGGGACGCAGCGTTCCGAGCAGGCGCTTGGCGCTGGGACCGAAGTTCTGCGCCTTCTCGGCGGGCATGCCGGCCGCGCCGGCACCGGGGCCGCGTCCGCCCATCGGGGCGTCGCGGCGCTGCTGCTGAGCGTCGCTCATGCGCTCGCCTCCGCCGCCAGCTGGGACTCCACGATCTCGCGGTAGGTGATGCTCGAGGCGACCAGCTCGTCGTGGGTGCCGAGGCCGACGATGCGGCCGTGATCGAGGACGACGATCTGGTCGGCGTTCTGGATGGTCGAGACGCGCTGCGCCACCACCAGGCGGGTCGCGCCGGGAAGGTGGGTGTCCAGCGCGCGCCGCAGCGCAGCATCCGTCGTCAGATCCAGCGCAGAGAAGGAGTCGTCGAACACGTACACGGAGGGCTGCTTGACGAGAGCGCGCGCGATCGCGAGCCGCTGACGCTGGCCACCCGAGACGTTCGTGCCTCCCTGCGCGATCGGCGCCTCGAGCCCCTCGGGCATCGCTTCGACGAAGGAACGCGCCTGCGCCAGGTCCAGCGCCCGCCACAGCTCGTCGTCCGTGGCCTCGGCGTTGCCGTACCTCAGGTTGCTGGCCACCGTTCCCGAGAAGAGGAACGCCCGCTGAGGCACGAGGCCGATCCGGGCCCAGAGGTCGTCGGGGTCGTAGTCGCGGACGTCGACGCCGTCGACCCGCACCGTTCCCCCGGTCGGATCGAACAGTCGGGGGACGAGACCGATGAGGGTGGTCTTGCCCGCGCCGGTGGAGCCGATGATCGCTGTCGTCGTGCCCGGGTCGACCGTGAAGGTCAGGTCATGCAGCACGGCGTCCTCGGCGCCCGGATAGGCGAAGTCGACGTGAGCGAATTCGACGCGCCCTGTCGCCGGCGGCGCCGAGACCGGCGTCTGCGGTGCGAGCACGGAGGGCTCGGTGCCGAGCACATCGCCGATGCGGTCAGCGCAGACGGCGGCTCGCGGGATCATCACGAACATGAAGGTGGCCATCATCACGCCCATGAGGATCTGCATGAGATAGGTGAGGAAGGCGAAGAGCGTTCCGATCTCGACGTTGCCGTCCTGCACCTGGAAGGCGCCGAACCAGATGACGGCGACACTCGAGACGTTCATGACGAGCATGACCGCGGGGAACATCAGAGCCATCAGGTTGCCCGCCCGCAGCGCGGTATCCATCACATCGTCGCTGGCCGCGCCGAACCGCGCGCGCTCCTCGTCCTCGCGGACGAAGGCTCGCACGACACGGATGCCGGTGAGCTGCTCGCGCATGATCTGGTTGACGCGGTCGATGCGCTTCTGCATGGCGGAGAAGGCCGGCACCATGCGCACCACGATCAGCGTCACGATCAGCAGCAGCACAGGCACCGACACCGCCATCAGCCAGGACAGTCCGGCATCCTGCTGGATCGCCATGATGATGCCGCCGATCGCGAGCATCGGTGCCGACACCATGAGGGTCGCCGACACCTGCACCAGCATCTGCACCTGCTGCACGTCGTTGGTGTTGCGGGTGATGAGGGATGCCGGGCCGAACTGCCCGACCTCGCGCTGCGAGAACGCGAGCACCCGGTGGAACAGGTCCGCGCGCATCTGGGCACCGGCCCCCATCGCCACGCGGGAGCCGAAGTACACCGCGATGATCGAGCACACCACCTGCGCGAGGCTGACCAGGAGCATGATGCCGCCGATGCGCCAGATGTAGTCGATGTCGCCGCGCACCACCCCGTTGTCGATGATGTCGGCGTTCAGGGTGGGCAGGGCGAGAGCTGCGATCGACTGCGCCAACTGGAAGACGACCACGCCGATCAGGAGCAGCCACGAGGGTGCCAGGTAGCGCGCCAGCAGCTTTCCGAGCACCGGGCTCCTCTCCGCCGGCGCTCCGCCGGATCTCCGTCGCGCCGTCGCCGTGGCGCGCTGACTCACACCCTAGTGGCGGGGTCTTCCGGCAGGGGGAAGATGTCATCGATTCGCGCGAGGTCGTCCTCGGTGGGCACCCACGCGGCGCCGGCGGCCGCATTGGCCTGCACCTGCTCCGGGCGGGTCGCGCCGGCGATCACGCTCGAGAGACCTGGCTGGGCGAGGAGCCAGCCGTAGGTGGCCTCGAGCATCGTCAGGCCGCGGTCCTGGCAGAACACCTCGAACGCCTCGAGTGCGTCCCACGGGGCCTCCCGCCACACGTGCTCGCGCTGGCGCATGATGCGACTGTCGGCGGGGGCGTGGTCGCGTCGGAACTTTCCGGTGAGCAGGCCGTTGTGCAGCGGAAAGAAGGGGAAGAACCCCAGCTCGAAGCGGCGCACAGCGGGCAGCACCTCTCGTTCGGCGCCGCGGGCGAGCAGGCTGTAGTGGTTCTGCGCGGACACGAACGGCAGGGTGCGCTGCGCGTCGGCCACCAGCGCCGCCTCGGCGATCTGCCACCCGGCGAGGTTCGAATGTCCGATGTAGCGGACCTTGCCTTCCTGGACGAGACGGTTCAGCGCCTCGAGCGTCTCCGCGATCGGTGTGCCCGCGTCGGGCATGTGCAGCTGGTAGAGATCGATGTGATCGGTCTGCAGCCGCGTGAGCGACCCCTCGATGGCGCGGCGGATGTAGG
>JAUHYM010000164.1 GCA_030426515.1 Actinomycetes bacterium | reverse complement strand
CGCGGTCGTGGCGGAGGTGCCCTTCGGCTCGGCCCCCACACGCTGGCGCTTCCTGCAGCGCAATCGGCTCATCGCCGCGATGACGGCCGCCACCCTCGTCGTCGAAGCCGGGTCGCGCAGTGGATCGCTCAACACCGCCGGGCACGCGGCGCACCTGGGACGGGCGCTCGGCGCCGTCCCCGGCCCGGTCACCAGCGCGACCTCGGCCGGCTGTCACCGACTGCTGCGCGAGTACGCCGCCCAGTGCATCACCGGGCCCGAGGAGGCACTCGAGCTGCTGGGCCGGAGCGACGCGCCGACGCTGTTCGATCTGCCCGGAGACCGGCCCGCAGAGACCACACGCGTGCTGGATGCGCTCAGTCGCCGCACCCCGCGCGATGCGGCCGACATCGCCCGACGCTGCGGCATGGCCGTCGCTGGGGTCCGTGCGCAGCTGGCGCTGCTCGAGATCGAGGGGGCGGTACGCGCGGAGGGCGGCCGGTGGCGTCGCCTGGGGTGACCTGCGGCTCCCCGGCAGGTCCGCCGCGCAGCGAGGCCGCGGCGGGGCATGCTGGGAACGTGGAACTGTCGACCGCGATCGAGGCGTACCTCGACCACCTCGCCCGGGTGCGCAGGCTGGCGGCGTCGACGGTTCGCGCCTACCGCGCCGATCTCGACGACCTGGCTGACAGCGCCGGGGCGAACCGGCCCCTCGATGCCGTCGACCTGGAGACGCTGCGGGAGTGGCTGTGGCGCGCGCGCTCGCGCGGAGACGCTCGGTCGACCCTCGCTCGGCGGACATCGAGTGTGCGGGGATTCTTCGCGTGGGCGCTCGATCAGGGCTTCGTCCCCGCTGATCCGAGCTTGCGGCTGGTCTCACCCAAGCGCGGGCGAACACTGCCGAAGGTCGCCACCGCCGACACCGTGAGAGAGGTGCTGGATGCAGCGCGCGCGCGGGCGGCCGGCGGGGACGCTCTCGCGCTCCGTGACCATGCCGTGCTCGAGCTGCTCTATGCGGCCGGTCTGCGCGTCGCCGAGCTGTGCGGCCTCGACATCGATGACATCGACCTGGACCGTGCCACCGTCCGCGTGCTCGGGAAGGGCTCCAAGGAGCGCGTCGTCCCCTTCGGCGCTCCCGCGCGGAACGCCCTCGAGGCGTATCTGGTGCGCGGCCGCCCCCGGCTGACAGCCGACCGGACGGTTGCGGGCGCGGTGTTCCTCGGCGCCCGCGGCGGTCGGCTGGTTCCCCGGGCGGTCTACGACGTGGTCTCTCGCGATCTGGCACCGACGCTGGCGACGACCGGCGTCGGCGCGCACACCCTGCGACACTCGGCGGCGACGCACCTGCTCGACGGCGGCGCCGATCTGCGGGCCGTGCAGGAGCTGCTGGGGCACGCGAGCCTGGGCACCACGCAGATCTACACCCATGTGTCGACGGAACGGCTCGCGGCGACCTACCGACAGGCGCACCCGCGCGCCTGACCGTGCGTCAGCAGCAGGGCAGCAGCACGGCGCGCGGAACCTCGCCGAGCAGCAGCAGCGGGTTGATGTAGACGCCGTCCGCGCGCACGCCGAAGTGCACCGTGCCCGCGGCGGCATGGCCCCCCGCGGCGACCACCCCCACGACATCCCCCGCCGCGACCACCTGCCCCGGAGCGACCGTCGGTGCCACCGGTTCGAGCGTGGTGACAAGGCCCGCGCCGTGGTCGAGCGTGACCAGCTCGCGGTCGACCACCCGCCCGGCGAAGGCGACGACGCCCGCGGCGGGTGCCCGGACCTCGCCCGTCTCGCCGACGACCAGATCGATGCCGCGGTGACCGGCGCCGTAGGGGTGCGGTGGTGCCGCGAACACCCGGGCGACCTCGGGCGGCGAGACCGGCCAGCGCCACGCTGCCGTCTGCCCCGTCGTGGGCTCATCGTCGGTCGCGGCTGAGCCTGGGGCGCCGAGGCTGATCGCAAGCGCCGCGGCCGTCAGCGCCGCGAGAAGGGAGCGGGTGCGTCTCATCCGGCAAGCCTCGCCCCGCACCGCGCCGAGCGGTGCGCGAAGACGCGGGTGTGGAGGGTTCCGTGCTTGGGGAGGAACCGGCGTCGCCTGGTACACTGGAGGCCGCACCTCTCTTCGAGGTGACTTCGCGTGCCCAGAGCGCGCCGCGAGCACTGCGCCGCGGCGGGTGGCACTCCCTTCCAACGGTCCCTTCATCGGGCGGAAGTGTGCCGGGCGCCAGGATCGTCGGCCGACCGGACCGACGCTAGCAACCGAATGGCGCATCAGCGCCGAGAACAGGAGAACGGCCATGGCCGTCGTCACCATTCGCCAGCTGCTCGACAGCGGCGTCCACTTCGGACACCAGACCCGCCGCTGGAACCCGAAAGTCAAGCGCTTCATCCTCACCGAGCGCAGCGGCATCCACATCATCGACCTGCAGCAGTCGCTGTCGTACATCGACAAGGCGTACGAGTTCGTCAAGGAGACCGTCGCGCACGGCGGCACGATCCTCTTCGTCGGCACCAAGAAGCAGGCGCAGGAGATCCTCGCCGAGCAGGCGACGCGCGTGGGTCAGCCCTACGTCAACCAGCGCTGGCTGGGCGGTCTGCTCACCAACTTCGCCACGGTCAGCAAGCGCCTGGCGCGCATGAAGGAGCTCGAGGAGCTCGACTACGACGACCCGGCCTCGAGCGGCTTCACCAAGAAGGAGCTCCTCCTCAAGAAGCGCGAGCTCGACAAGCTCCACAAGTCGCTCGGCGGTATTCGCGGTCTGTCCAAGACCCCGTCGGCTCTGTGGGTCGTCGACGCCAAGCGCGAGCACCTCGCGATCGACGAGGCCAAGAAGCTCGGCATCCCGGTCATCGGCATCCTCGACACCAACGCCGACCCGGATGACTTCCAGTACCCGATTCCCGGCAACGACGACGCGATCCGCTCCGTCTCGCTGCTCACCCGCATCGTGGCCGACGCCGCCGCCGAGGGCCTGATCCAGCGCCACCAGCCCGCCGACGAGGCCGAGGCCGCCGAGCCGCTGGCCGAGTGGGAGCGCGAGCTGCTCGAGCAGGCCGCCCCCGAGCAGTCGTCGGCCGAGACCGAGAAGGTCGCGGACCTCGACGAGGCCAATGCCGAGGCCGACGAGATCGTCGCCGAGGAGCAGGCCGCCGAGGGCCAGGCCGCGACCGCGTCGTCCGACGACGAGGCCGCCGCAGCAGCCGCCGCCGAGTAACACCCACTTCGAGAACCCGAGGGACACACCGCACACCATGGCTAACTTCACCATCGCCGACATCAAGACGCTGCGCGAGCAGCTGGGCACCGGTCTGGTCGACACGAAGAAGGCGCTCGAGGAGGCCGATGGCGACCTCGAGAAGGCCGTCGAGATCCTCCGTCTGAAGGGCGCGAAGGGCAACGCGAAGCGTGCCGACCGCTCCACCAGCGAGGGCCTGATCGTCGCCCGTGAGGCCGACGGCAAGGTCACCATCCTCGAGCTCGCGTGCGAGACCGACTTCGTCGCCAAGAACGACCGGTTCATCGCGCTCGCCGAGAAGGTCGCGGATGCCGCGTCGGCCGCGTCCGCGAATTCGGCCGAGGAGGCCCTGGCCGCCGACGCCGGCGGGCAGACCGTCGACAAGCTGATCTCGGACGAGGCAGCGGTCATCGGCGAGAAGGTCGTCCTCCGTCGGGCGCGCACGCTCACCGGCGACGCGTTCGAGATCTACCTGCACAAGACCAGCAAGGACCTGCCCCCGCAGATCGGCGTGGTCGTCGCGTACAGCGGCTCGGACGCCGAGACCGCCCGCAGCATCGCGCAGCACATCTCGTTCGCCAACCCGAGCTACCTGTCGCGCGACGACGTGCCTGAGGCCGACGTCGAGAAGGAGCGCGAGATCGTCACCGAGATCTCCCGCAACGAGGGCAAGCCCGAGGCGGCGCTTCCGAAGATCGTCGAGGGGCGCGTGAACGCGTTCTTCAAGCAGGTCGCCCTGCTCGACCAGGACTACGCGAAGGACAACAAGCTGAGCGTGGCCAAGGTCGCCGATGACGCCGGCATCACCCTGACGGACTTCGTCCGCTACAAGGTCGGCGCCTGACGCCGTTCGAAGGCCCGCACCGCCCCGCGCGGTGCGGGCCTTCGTTGTGTGCGCTCCCGCGCTGAGGAGCGGACCGCTATTTTGGACACGACGAGAGGAACCCCGTGATCGATGAAGCCACCGGACGCCGCCGCGTCCTTCTCAAGCTCTCCGGCGAAGCGTTCGGCGGGGGATCGCTCGGCGTGAACCCCGACGTCGTGAGCCAGATCGCCCGCGAGATCGCCGAGGCCGCGGACCGCGTGGAGATCGCCGTCGTCGTCGGCGGCGGCAACTTCTTCCGCGGGGCCGAACTCAGCCAGCGCGGCATGGACCGCGGACGCGCCGACTACATGGGCATGCTGGGCACCGTCATGAACGCCCTCGCCCTGCAGGACTTCCTCGAGCAGGCGGGCGCGGCCACTCGCGTGCAGTCGGCGATCTCCATGACCCAGGTGGCGGAGCCCTACATTCCCCGGCGCGCGGAGCGTCACATGGAGAAGGGGCGGATCGTCATCTTCGGCGCCGGAGCGGGGCTTCCCTACTTCTCGACCGACACGGTCGCGGCGCAGCGCGCGCTCGAGACCAGCGCCGACGAGGTGCTCGTGGCCAAGAACGGCGTCGACGGCGTCTACACCGCCGACCCGCGGAAGGATGCCTCGGCGACCAAGCTCGACCAGATCACGTACCGCGACGCTCTCCAGCGGGGGCTGAAGGTCGTCGACTCCACGGCGTTCAGCCTGTGCATGGACAACGGCATGGCGATGCGCGTGTTCGGCATGGAGCCGGCCGGAAACGTGACCGCTGCACTGCTCGGCGAGCCGATCGGCACACTCGTCCACGCGTGACGCGGGTCGCGCGCGATGCGCGACTAGACTTCTTCTTTGATCCCCGACGAATGGAGTGACTGTGATCTCGGACGTGCTGGCGGACGCCACCTCGCGCATGGATCGTGCTGTCGACGGAGCGAAGGAGGACTTCGCGACCGTGCGAACCGGGCGCGCGAACCCGCAGCTGTTCCAGAAGATCCTCGTGGACTACTACGGTTCGCCGACGCCGCTGGCCCAGCTGGCGTCGCTCGCCAACCCCGAGGCGCGCAGCCTCATCGTCACGCCCTACGACAAGTCGGCGCTGAAGGCGATCGAGCAGGCGATTCGCGACACGCCGAACCTCGGCGCGAACCCCACCAACGACGGCAACATCGTTCGCGTGACCATGCCGGAGCTGACGGAGGAGCGACGCAAGGAGTACGTGAAGATCGTGCGCGGCAAGGCGGAGGACGCGAAGGTGCACCTGCGCGGCATCCGACGCAAGGCCAAGGACGACCTCGACGCGCTCAAGAGCGAGGTCGGCGAGGACGAGCTGGTGCGCGCAGAGAGGGAACTCGACCAGATGACCCGCACGCACGTCGACCTCGTCGACGACGCGCTCAAGCGCAAAGAGGCGGAGCTGCTCGAGGTCTGACGCCTCGTACGCGACCATGACCGATCCGACCAGCGGGGACGACGGGGCCGAGGC
>JAUHYM010000010.1 GCA_030426515.1 Actinomycetes bacterium | reverse complement strand
TACGTGAGCGACCTGCCTCACTCGGCCAGATCGGTCACCGACCTCGAGAACGGCCGCATCTACCTGCCCCCCGCGTCCATCCCCGGCGGGCACGGCCTGCGCTCGATGGCGCTGCAGGCGATGGCGCACCGCCTGCTGGGCCATCAGCCCCCCACCGACTACGCCGACTTCCTCCAGCAGCGGCTCGAGATCAACTACTACGCCGCCTGCTGCCTCATGCCCGAGACCGCATCGGTGGCCTTCCTCACTCAGGCCAAGAAGGACCGGGACCTCGCCGTCGAGGATTTCCGCGACGCGTTCGGCGTGACGCACGAGGCGGCCGGCATGCGGATGTCGAATCTGCTCACGCACCACCTCGACGTGCCGCTGCACTTCCTGCGCGTCGACGGCTCCGGCGCGATCTCGCGCGTCTACGAGAACGACGGGCTGCCGCTGCCGATGGATGTCACCGGCGCGGTGGAGGGGCAGATCGTGTGCCGTCGGTTCTCGGCGCGCACCGCGTTCGAGGAGCAGAACCGCACGACCGAGCACTACCAGTACACCGACACCCCGCAGGGGACGTTCTGGTGCTCGACGCAGATCGGCACCCTTCCGGCCGGCGAGTTCTCGATCACCGTCGGGGTGCCCTTCGACGACGCCCGATGGTTCCGGGGGCGCGAGACCGCTCAGCGGGCGAGCTCGACCTGCCCCGACGAGTCGTGCTGCCGTCGCCCGGACCCGACGATCGCGTCACGCTGGGAGGGGCGGGCGTGGCCGAGCGCCCGCGTGCACATGCACATGTTCTCCCCGCTGCCGCGCGGCTCGTTCCCGGGTGTCGACGACGACGAGGTCTACACGTTCCTCGATCGTCACGCGCTCGGGTGATCAGCCCCTGACGTCGGAGACGAGCCGGATGTCGGTGGACACGATCCGCTGCGGCTGACCGGCGAACGCCGCCGCACGAGCATCCGACGCCTTCCAGGCCTCGTCCATCGCCGTGAACGTCTCGACATCGACGTCGGCGCTGAGCGCCCACACGAACTCGTTGGTCTCGCGGATGCCGTAGGCGAACTCGATCGTGAACCCGGCGGCCGGGCGGGCTTCGGGCATCCACTGGTCGTACCAGTCGAGGAACGCGTCGTACTCTCCGTCGACGAGGACGTAGCGGCGCAGCTGGATGGTCTTCATCCTCTGATCTTGCCCGATTGCCGGCCTCTCTGCGTCAGCCGGCGGCGCGCTCGGCGGCCTCGACCACGTTCGTCATCAGCAGCGCCACGGTCATCGGCCCCACTCCGCCCGGGTTGGGCGAGACGAAGCCGGCCACCTCGGCGACATCCGGGTGGACATCGCCGTAGACGGTGCTCTTTCCGGTCTCGGGGTCGTCCTCGCGCGTGACGCCGACATCCAGCACGGCAGCCCCCGGCTTGACGTCCTCGGCGCGCACGATGTGCTTGACGCCCGCCGCGGCGACGATGACGTCGGCCTGCCGGAGGTGATGCGCCAGGTCGGTCGTGCCGGTGTGGGTGAGGGTGACGGTCGCGTTGATCTCGCGACGCGTGAGCAGCAGGCCGATCGAGCGCCCGATGGTCACGCCGCGACCGACGACCACGACGTGCGTGCCCTTCAGGTCGTAGTCGTTGCGCTGCAGCAGCTCGATCACCCCGCGTGGCGTGCACGGCAGGGGCGTGTCGATCGGCGCGTTGACGTTCAGGACGAGGCGTCCCAGGTTCGTCGGGTGCAGGCCGTCGGCATCCTTGGCGGGGTCGATGCGCTCGAGGATCGCGTCGGTGTCGAGGTGCTTCGGCAGCGGCAGCTGCACGATGTAGCCGTGGCAGGTCGGGTCGGCGTTGAGCTCGTCGATCAGCGCCTCGACGTCGGCCTGCGTCGCGTCGGCGGGCAGCTCGCGCTGGATCGAGTTCATCCCGATCGCCTCGGACTGGCGGTGCTTCATGCCGACGTACAGCTGGGATGCCGGATCCGCACCGACGAGGACCGTCGCGATCCCCGGCGTCACTCCCTTCGCGGCGAGAGCGGCGACGCGCTCCCGCAGCTCGTCCTTGATCGCGGCCGAAGCCGCCTTGCCGTCGAGCGTCTTCGCTGTCATGACGTGTCTCCCTCGTGGTTCCGGCTGAGAATCAGCATCCCGGACGGGAATGAGCGTCGCGACGACGATTCCCGTCCGGCACAGCGATTCTCAGCGGATGCTGGGTCAAATGCCTATGCGTGTAGTGATGTTACCGGGTCACTGGGCGAGCCCGGGGTAGAGCGGGAACGCGGCGGCGAGCGCATCGACGCGGGCGCGCAGCGCCTCGACGTCGGCCCCCGGCTGCAGGGCGAGGGCGATGATGTCGGCGACCTCGGTGAACTCCGCGTCGCCGAACCCGCGGGTCGCGAGTGCGGGCGTGCCGATCCGCAGGCCCGAGGTGATCATCGGGGGTCGCGGGTCGTTGGGCACCGCGTTGCGGTTCACGGTGATGCGGATCTCGTGCAGCAGGTCCTCGGCCTGCTTGCCGTCGATCTCGGCGTCGCGCAGGTCGACCAGCACGAGGTGCACGTCGGTGCCGCCCGAGCGCACGGCGACGCCGGCCGCGGTCACATCCGGCTGAGCGAGACGCTCGGCGAGGATCGCCGCACCCCGCACCGTGCGCTCCTGGCGCTCGCGGAACTCCGGGGTCGCGGCGAGCTTGAACGCGGTGGCCTTGGCCGCGATGACGTGCATCAGCGGGCCGCCCTGCTGCCCGGGGAAGACGGCGGAGTTGAGCTTCTTGGCGATGTCGGCGTCGTTGGTGAGGATGAAGCCCGAGCGCGGGCCGCCGATGGTCTTGTGCACCGTCGACGAGACGACGTGCGCGTGCGGCACGGGCGAGGGGTGGATGCCGGCGGCGACGAGTCCCGCGAAGTGCGCCATGTCGACCCACAGCAGCGCGCCGACCTCGTCGGCGATCTCGCGGAACGCGGCGAAGTCGAGCTCGCGCGGGTACGCCGACCAGCCGGCGATGATCACCTTCGGCGTGTGCTCGTGGGCGAGGCGGCGCACCTCGGCCATGTCGATCACCGAGGTCTCGGGGTCGACGCCGTACGCGACGATGTCGTAGAGGCGGCCCGAGAAGTTGATCTTCATGCCGTGGGTGAGGTGACCGCCGTGGTCGAGCGACAGGCCGAGGATGGTGTCGCCGGGGTGGGCGATCGCGTGGAGCACGGCGGCGTTCGCTGACGCACCCGAGTGGGGCTGGACGTTCGCGAACTCGGCGCCGAACAGGGCCTTCGCGCGCTCGATCGCCAGGTTCTCGGCGACATCCACCTCTTCGCAGCCGCCGTAGTAGCGGCGACCGGGATAGCCCTCGGCGTACTTGTTCGTGAGCACCGAGCCCTGCGACTGTAGCACCGAGACGGGCACGAAGTTCTCGGACGCGATCATCTCGAGGTAGCCGCGCTGGCGGTTCAGCTCGCGCTCGAGCACTTCGGCGATCTCGGGGTCGACCTCGGCGAGCGGGGCGTTGAAGTACGGGTCTGTCATGTCACTCCCTGCGACGACGGCTTTCAAGAGGATCTTGCATCGGCCCAGGCGTGCGGTCGAATGCCGTGTCGGTCGCTTCCCGGTGGTGACCCACCTCAACGCCAGTCGCGACGGGTCGATCATAGCCGAAGAACGTGAGCGCCCGCGCCGCCCACGAGGCCCCCTGATAGGCTGAAGGCACCTTTTGTTAGGAGTGCTTACATAGTCGTCGAGCACTCGCCTTCGCCCCGCATCCCGGCCATCATGGAGGAACCGTGTCCCACCCCGCTCTGCTCCCCGTTCCCGCCGCCGTCTCGTGGCGCTCCACGCCCGCGTTCGCGCTGACGGAGACCACCGCGATCACGGGCCCCCGGGATGCCGGAACGGCCGTCGCCGACGCCCTCGCCACCCGCACCGGGGTGCGACCGCGCCTCGCCACGGCAGACCCGGGCGACGCGGCATCGGGGCCCGCCGAGGGAGCGATCGACCTGCGCGTCGAGGCGGGCGGCGCACCCGAGTCGTACCGGATCCGGGTCGACGCCGACCGCATCGCCGTCACCGCCCCCGACGCAGCCGGCCTGTTCTACGCCGCCCAGACCCTGGCGCAGTTGGCGACCTCCACCGCCGACGGCTGGACGATCGCCGCGGTCGACATCGACGACGCGCCCCGCTTCGGCTACCGCGGGGTGATGCTCGACGTCGCCCGCCACTTCCACTCGGTGGCGACCGTCCGCGCGTTCATCGACCGCGCAGCGCTCCTCAAGTTCAACCACCTGCACCTGCACCTGTCCGACGATCAGGGCTGGCGCCTCGCGCTGCGCAGCCGCCCCGAGCTCACCGCGCACGCCGCGGGCACCTCCGTGGGCGGCGACCCGGGCGGCTTCTACACACAGGACGACTGGGCCGATATCGTGGCCTACGCCGCCGCGCGCCATCTCACCGTGGTTCCCGAGATCGACGTGCCCGGTCACACGCACGCGGTCGGACTCGCCTACCCCGCCCTCGCCGCCGACCCGGTGCTCTCCGAGCACGTCCTCGAGACGGTGGCCGCCTTCGGCGGCGCGGAGCCGACACCGGGTGTCGCCTACGACGGGATGGCGGTGGGGTTCTCGTCGCTGAAGATCCACGACGAGGCGACGTACGCGTTCCTCGCCGACGTGTTCGGAGAGCTCGCGAGGCTGACACCCGGCCCGTACCTCCACGTCGGGGGCGATGAGGCCCTGGGCACGCCGCCCGAGGACTTCGCCCTGTTCATGTCGCGTGTGACGCGCCTGGTCGCCGACCTCGGCAAGACGCCGATCACGTGGCACGAGGCGGGTGCGGCCGCGGGCCTGGCCCCCGACACGATCGGCCAGTACTGGGGATTCGTCACTCCCACCGACGGCATGGACGAGAAGACCCGCACCTTCGTGCGCAACGGCGCGCAGGTCATCCTCTCGCCCGCCGACGCGATCTACCTCGATATGAAGGAGACCCCGGACTCGCCGCTGGGCCTGACATGGGCGAATGGCACGACCAGCCTCGAACGCGCGTACGCGTGGGAGCCGACGGCGATCGTGGCGGGCATCGGAGAGGGCGACATCCTCGGCGTCGAGGCTCCGCTGTGGACCGAGACCGTCCGCGACCTGGACGACATCGACCAGCTCGCGTTCCCCCGCATCACCGCAGCGGCCGAGGTCGCCTGGTCGCCGCAGCACCACCCCGACCGCACCTGGACGTCGTTCGCCGCGCGCGTCGCCGGGCAGGCCGCGCACTGGGATGCCGCCGGCATCCGCTACCACCGCTCGGCGCAGGTCGCCTGGGACGCCCCGGCATCCGCGGACGACAGCGCGCCCGGGGCACACGAGGTCGCATGAGCGTCGACGCCGTCATCCACTCCGCACGTCTGATCGACGCGGGCGAGATCGTCGACCACGCCTGGTTCGCGTTCACCGGGGGCCGGGTCACAGCCACCGGCACGGGCGCGGACTGGCGGCAGCTCGCCCCCCGCGACGCGACGGACGCTGCGGGCGGCTGGCTCACCCCCGGCTTCATCGATCTGCACGTGCACGGCGGGGGTGGGGCCACGCACGACGACGGCGCCGAGGCGATCGCCACCGCGCGCGCCGCTCATCGCCGCCACGGCACCACCCGATCGGTGATCTCGCTGGTCACCGCGAGCGTCGACGACCTCGCCGCGCGCACGGCGATGATCGCGGACGTCGCCGAGGCCGATCCGACCGTGCTCGGCTCGCACCTCGAGGGCCCCTTCCTCGTTCCCGAGCGCAAGGGCGCGCACACCGAGTCGCTGCTGCGCGCGCCGGATGCCGCCGCCGTGGACCGCCTCCTGGAGGCGGGGCGCGGCACGGTGCGACAGATCACGCTCGCGCCCGAGCGGGAGGGCGCGCTCGACGCGATCCGACGACTGCGCGCCGCGGGCGCGATCGCGGCCGTCGGACACACCTCGGCCGACGCCGAGAGCACCCGGCGGGCCTTCGATGCCGGCGCCACGCTGCTCACCCACACCTTCAACGCCATGCCCGGCATCCACCACCGCGAGCCCGGTCCGATCCCCGTCGCGATCGCCGACGAGCGCGTGACCCTCGAGCTCATCGCCGACGGCGTGCACGTGCACCCGGACGTCATGCGGATGCTGTTCGCGGCCGCCCCCGACCGCGTCGTCCTCGTCACCGACGCGATGGGCGCGGCCGGCAGCGCCGACGGCGCGTACGAGCTCGGTGGCCTGGCGGTCACGGTGACCGATGGCGTCGCACGTCTGACCGAGGGCGGCGCGATCGCCGGATCCACACTCACCCAGGATGCGGCGCTGCGGACGATGGTCCACCGGTGCGCGATCCCGCTGCCCGCCGCGGTCGCCGCGCTCACCCGCATCCCCGCCCGCGTCCTGGGCACGAGCGAGATCGGCGCCCTGCACCCGGGCGCCCACGCCGACGCGGTGCTGCTGGACGCCGATCTGCGCGTGCAGCGGGTCTGGGTCGCCGGCGAGCCCGGCTGAGCCGCGCCCGCGTCAGCGGTGGGCGTGGCGGGCCCACCGTAGACTGGATCCCATGCCGGATCCGACCCCCGCGACCCCTGCACCCGGGATGGTTCCCCGCGTCACCGCCGTCGACGTGGTGCGCCTGCTGGTGGAGATCTTCGCCGTGTTCAGCCTCGTGCTGTGGGGCGCTGTCAGCTGGGTGTTCCCGTGGAGCATCGTCGCCGCGATCGTCGCGCCGCTGCTCGCCATCGTGGTGTGGGGGCTGTTCGTCTCCCCCAAGGCCGTCATCCGCACGCACCCGTTCGTGCGCGCGCTGATCGAGCTGCTCGTCTTCGTGGCCGTGACCGTCGCCTGGTGGGACATGGGCCAGGTGTGGATCGGCATCGCGTTCGCGGTCGTGGCGGTGGCCACGGGCGTGGCGAACGGCCTGCAGCGGATGCGATGACGACCGACGCCGCAGCGCCCGGGCCCGCCGACGTCATCGCACGCCTGCGCGCCGCACTGGGCGATCGGGTCGACCTCGGCGCCGATGGCCTCGAGGCCGCGAGGGCCGACAAGTCCGGCCACCGCTCGACCGGACGCCCGCTCGCGGTCGTCCGCGCGCGGTCGGTGGAGGACGTGCAGCGCACGCTGCGGATCGCCACCGAGACCGGCACCCCGGTCGTGCCGCGCGGGGCCGGAACGGGTCTGGCCGGGGCGGCGAACACGGGCCCGGGTGAGATCGCCCTGTCGCTGCGCGAGATGACCCGCATCCTCGAGGTGCGCGCGGACGACCTGCTCGCGGTGGTCGAGCCCGGCATCCTCAACGCAGATCTCAATGCGGCGCTCGGCGCGCAGGGGCTGTGGTGGGCGCCGGACCCGGCCAGCCGCGACATCTCGACGGTCGGCGGCAACATCGCCACCGGGGCCGGCGGGCTGCTGTGCGCGAAGTACGGGGTCGTGCGCGATGCGGTGCTCGCCGTCGATGTGGTCCTCGCGGACGGCCGCCTGGTGCGGATGGGCCACCGCAGCGTCAAGGGCGTCACCGGCTACGATCTCACCGCCCTGATGATCGGCTCGGAGGGGACTCTCGGGGTCGTGGTGGGCGCGACACTGAAGCTGCGACGCCTGGTCCCCGGTGCGCCCCGCACACTGACGGCGACGTTCCCGACCGTGCGCGCGGCCGCGGCGGCCGCGGCGGCGGTGACCGCGTCGGGCCTGCAGCCCGCCACCCTCGAGCTGCTGGACGCCGCCGCCCTCGCCGCGATCCACGACCTGCTGGGTCTTCCTGCTCCCGCACCGGGGCTGGCCCAGCTCACCGTCCAGACCGACGGGCCCGCGGCGGCGTCGGAATCCGAGGCGATCGCCCGGGTGCTCGCCGCCGCCGACGGAACGGTGTCGTTGGCCGCCGATGCTGCCGAGGGCGAGCGCCTGCTGCAGGTGCGCCGCTCGATGCACCCCGCCATGGAGCGCCTGGGCACGACCCTCATCGAGGACGTCTCGGTGCCCCGCAGCGCCCTGGCGGAGATGTTCGACGAGATCGCCCGCATCGAACGCGAGCACGGTGTGGTGATCCCCACGGTCGCTCATGCGGGCGACGGCAACCTGCACCCGAACTTCGTCTTCGACGCACCGGGCGACCCCGGGGATGCCGGCGTGGATGTGCCCGCGCACATCTGGGATGCCGCAGACGACCTGTTCCGCGCCGCGCTGCGCCTGGGCGGCACGCTCACCGGCGAGCACGGCATCGGGGTCCTGAAGCGCCGATGGCTGCGCGACGAGCTCGGCGACGACCAGTTCGCCTTGCAGCGCGGCATCAAGCAGGTCTTCGACCCCGACGGCATCCTCAACCCCGGCAAGGTGTTCGCGTGACCGGCGCCGACCGCATCGTGCACGTCAGCGCGGCGGTGGTGACCGGAGACGGCGGTCGCACGCTGGTGGTCCGCAAGCGCGGCGCCCTGGTGTTCCAGCAGCCCGGCGGCAAGCCCGACCCCGGCGAGAGCGCCGTCGAGGCGGTGGCACGCGAGGTGCGCGAAGAGACCGGTCTGGTCGTGGGTCCCGACGCGTTCACACCTCTGGGGCGGTTCACGGACATCGCCGCCAACGAGCCCGGGCACCGCGTGGTGGCCGACGCGTTCACCGTGGATGTCGGCGACCAGGTCGCGGTCGCCGGCTCCGAGATCGAGGAGCTGCGGTGGCTGCGCGCGGAGGATGTCGCGACGACGCCCCTCGCACCGCTGAGCCGCAATCAGCTCATCGGGTTCGCCTGGCGCTGAGGCTCACGCGTAGTCGGCGCGGAACACCTGACGTGCGTAGACGATCGCGAGCACCCCGAGCACGGCGATCGCGATCTGCGCGAGCAGGTTCGCCCCGTAGAACAGGAGCGCGGCGGGCTCGGGGCCCGACACCGCGCCGGTCACGACCAGCAGCACCGCGATGCCGTGCACCACGGTGACCGCGACGAAGATCACGAACGGCGCCCATCGTGCGACGTCGGGCAGCAGGCTCTGCCGCGCCGTCTCGATGGTGCCGACGGCGAGGGCGGCGATGTCCACGACGATGAGCGTGACCGCCAGCCAGGCGGGCGGCGGGGCGCCCAGCCGCACGAACCACTGCACGGCCGGCATCAGCGCGGCGATGACCAGCGCGCCCGTTCCCAGGGGCAGCCGCGCCGTGACGCTGCCGGTGCGGTTCCACCCCAGCGCGAACACCAGGATCGCGGCCGCCCAGACGCCCGCGCGCACCAGGCCGACCTCGTTCGGCCAGGGGCCGAGGATGGCGACCGCGCCGAGCACGGCGGACAGGATCAGCAGGCCACCGCCGGTGTACCACGCGCTGCGTGCGTCGAGTCGGCCGTAGTCGAGCATCGTCCCAGACTAGGGGGTGGGTGTGGCCGGCGCCGGAGGCGTCAGATTCCCTGCCAGGTGGGTTTGTTCTCCCACGCGTACCGGTAGTAGTCCGCGCGTTCCAGGCGGGACGCGGCGGCCTCGTCGACCACGACCGTGGCCCGCGGATGCAGCTGGATCGCCGACCCCGGACACGACGCCGACACCGGCCCCTCCACAGCCCCCGCCACCGCGGCAGCCTTCCCCTCACCGAACGCCAACAGCACCAGATGCCGCGCCGAAAGGATCGTCCCCAAACCCTGCGTGATGCAGTGCATCGGCACCTCATCGATGCTGTCGAAGAACCGCGCATTGTCCCGACGGGTCTGCGCCGTCAACGTCTTCACCCGCGTCCGAGACGCGAACGAGGACCCCGGCTCGTTGAACCCGATATGCCCATCCGTCCCGATCCCCAGGATCTGCAGCTCCACACCCCCCGCCGCCGCGATCGCCGCCTCATAGTCCTCCCCGGCGTGCTCGATCGTGTCCACCGCCCCGTTCGGCGTGCGGATCCGCTCCGGCGACAGCCCGAGCGGCTCCACCACCTCCCGAGTGATCACATTCCGATACGACTCCGGGTGGGCCGGATCGATCCCGACATACTCATCGAGCGCGAAACCCCGCACCCGCGACACATCCGCCCCCGCAAGCGCGGCAGGCAGCGCCTCATACACCGGCAACGGCGTCGACCCCGTCGCCAACCCCAGCACCACCTCAGGATCCCGACGGATCAACCCCGCGATCTCCCCCGCCACCAGAGCACCCGCCGCACCCTTCGACGACACAATCACGACCTCAGCCATGGGTGAGCACCTCCCGCTCTTCGACGGCGGCGCCCACCAGGGCCGCGCCCATCGCGGCCGCGGGAGAGCCCGCGGGCAGGCATTCGACGCGCTCGTCCAGGCGGAGCGAGGAGAGGAACGGAGACGCCGCGGCAGACGCGCGCAGCTGCGCGCGGGCATCGTCGAGGAGGCGGTCGCCCAGGTGGGTCAGTCCGCCGCCGAGGACGACCACGTCGGCGTCCACCGACAGGATCAGGATGCGGACCGCCGAGGCGACGCCGCGGGCAAGGCCCGCGCGCAGGTCGATCGCGTCGGGGTCGCCGGCGTCGGCGGCGTCGAAGACGTCCCGCACCGGGTGCAGGCCGGTCTGACCCCAGCGCGCGGCGATGGAGCCGCCGCCCGCGAGTGCCTCGACGCAGCCGTGCTGGCCGCATCGGCAGACGGGCCCGGCGGGGTCGACCGAGATGTGTCCCACCTCGCCCGCGGTGCCGCGCGAGCCGCGCAGCAGCGTTCCGTCGAGCACGATGCCCGCCGCGACCCCGGTTCCGAGATTCAGGTAGGCCATCGACCGGTCCGCGCCCCCGCGCAGCGCGTGGGCGCCGAGAGCCGCGGCCTTGACGTCGTTCTCGACCCGCACCGGCACGCCGAGCACCGGCTCCAGCGCGCCCGCGAGGTCGAGATCGTCGACCCCGAGGTTGACCGCGTGGAGCACGCGGCGGCCGTCCTCGACCAGTCCCGGCGTCCCGATGCCGATCGCGGTCAGCGGGTCGCCGTTCACGCCGGGCTCGCGGAGCACGGCGGCGACGGCATCCCGGATCGTCTTGACGACCTCGTCGGCGCCCCAGCCGGTGGTCAGCCGCACCCGCCCGACGATGTCGCCGGCGGGGCTGACCGCGACCGCGTCGGTCTTGGTGCCTCCGACGTCCAGTCCGATCCTCATCGCGTCGCCTCGCATTCCGAGGCGACGCACGACAGCCCGCACATCAGCCCTTGACCGCCCCGGCGACGAGGCCGCCGGTCATCTTGCCCTGCACGATGAGGAAGAAGATGATCACGGGGATCGCGATGAGCGTGGAGCCGGCCATGACGGCGCCCCAGTCGACGGAGCCGCCGACGCTCGAGGACTGGAAGGCGTTCAGCCACGGCATGAGCGGCAGGTTGTATCCGCTCATCAGCAGCAGCGCCATGGTGAACTCGTTCCACGACTGGATGAACGCGAAGATGCCCGTCGAGACCAGGCCCGGCGCCAGCAGCGGGAAGGTGACCCGCCAGAACGCCTGCGACTTGGTGCAGCCGTCGATCATCGCGGCCTCTTCGAGGTCGGCCGGAACACCGGCGACGAACCCGCGCAGCGTCCAGATCGTGAACGGAATGACCGAGGCGGTGTACACGATGCCCAGACCCAGCAGCGTGTTGAGCAGCTGCCAGTCGTCGATCATGCCGTAGATGGTGAACATCATCGCCTCGCCGGGGATCATCTGCACGATGAGCACCGAGATGATGAAGCCCTTGCGCCCCTTGAAGTGGAACCGCGCGACGGCGATCGAGGCGAGGAAGGCGAACAGCAGGGTCGCGACGAGCACACCCGCGGTGACCGAGATCGACGTGACCAGCGCGTGCGGGAAGTCGGTCTGGCCGGGCGCCGCCTCGCGGGTCCACGCGGTGACGTAGTTGCCGAAGGTGAGATTCAGCGGCAGGAAGCTCGGGTTGCGCGAGACGATCTCGTTGTTCGGCGTGAGCGACATGTTCACCATCCAGTAGACGGGGAACACGCTCATGCTGAAGACGATCGCCGCCGCGATGTTCAGCAGGGTCCGGTAGAGGACCCGCCGGCTGGAGGGCCGCCGCACCTGGATGGAGCGGGTACGGGGCTCGATGGGGCGTCCGCCCTCGCCGAGGACCTCGTCGACGCCGACGGTGCCGACCTGGGTGGACGTGGTGACCTGGGTACTCACAGCTCCTCCTCCTTCAGGGTGGTGCGCACGTATCCCCACGACAGGGCGAGCAGCAGGATGACCATGACGACGCCGATCGCGGCCGTGGCCCCGAACTCTCCGACGCCCTGGCGGAACAGGTAGGTGCCGAGAACGTTCGTCTCGGAGGCGAGGCCGCCGCGGCTCTGCAGGGCGTAGACCTGCGTGAAGATGCGGAGGTTCCAGATGATCTGGAGAACGAGCACGACGGTGAGGACGCTGCGCAGGTACGGGAACACGACGAACCAGAACCGCTTCCACGGGTGGGCGCCATCCAGCGACGCCGCCTCGAGCACCTCACCGGGGACCTGGCCGAGGCCGGCGTAGGTCGTGAAGGCGACGAAGGGCACCGACTGCCACACGATGATGATGATGAGCACCATGTAGAAGGACCAGGGGTTCAGCAGCCACGAGTGGTTGGTGAAGTCGCTGGTGCCGGTGATCGTGTTGAGGGTCCAGTTGACGAGCCCGTACTGGGTGTCGAAGATCCACCCCCAGACCACGGTGGCGACGAGCTGCGGCATCGCCCAGGCCAGGAGGAGTCCGACCGAGACGAGGATGCGCCAGGCGCGACCCAGACGCGTCATGAGGACGGCTACGAGGGTGCCGATCGTCATGATGAGCACGGTGAGCACGACCATGAGGCCGAGGCTGCGCATGAGGACGGCGGGGAAGCCGGACTGCGTGAACAGGTCGATGTAGTTGTCGAGTCCGACGAAGGCGGGCAGCGTGCCCTGGACCTTGTTCTTCACGGTGTAGTCGGTGAACGACTGGATGACCATGAGCACGGCCGGGTAGCCGACCATGACACCGAGGATGATCAGCGACGGTCCGAGGAGCGTCCAGCCGCTGCGCGCATCGCGGCGCCGGCGGGCCTTGTCGCGGGCGCTCAGCTGGGCGCCGGGGCGCTGGCCGCGGCGGATCTCGCCGCCGGTGGTGAGGGCGCGTGTCTCGCTCATGTCGCCTCCTCTCTGAGATGTAGCGGGTGGGGTGGAGCGGGGATGGTGCGGCGGGAGGCCGGATGCGGGGCACGTCGAGCGCCCCGTACCACGGGGGTCTCCCACCGCCGGGAGAAGGTCGACCGATCTCCGGGACAAGCGCAGGTGACTCTGAGCCTGTCCGAGAGCACGGTCGCGAACAAGAGAGGGGATGCCGGGGGCCCGTGAGGTGCGGGCCCCCGGCGAGGGATCAGCCGTTCAGGATCTGCTCGATCTGAGCGTCCAGATCGGTGGCGATCTGCTCGACGTCGCCGCCCTCGGCGATCTTCACGAGCGCGTCGGGGATGATCTGCGCCGCCTCGACCTCTGCCCAGTTGGGGCTGGTCGGGGTGAACTTCGAGTTCGCCAGCGCCGCGGCCTGCGCCTGCGCGATCGGGGTGTCCGGCAGGTACTGTGCGGCCGAGACGATGCCCGGGGTCAGACCCTGCTCGGCGAGGAGCTTCTGGTAGTCCTCGCTGAGCATGATCGTCAGCGCGGCCTTGGCCTTGCCGGGCGCCTCGCTCTTGGTGGCGACGGCAATGTTCGAGCCGCCGGCGAAGATCGGGGCGGTCTCACCCTCGGTCAGGCCCGGGAGCGCGAAGGCGCCGAGGTCCTTGGCGTACGTGTCGGGGCAGCCTTCCTCGACCTCTTCACCGGCGTCGGCGTCGCCCCACGGCCAGGCGCCGGTCAGGTTGCCGGCAGCCCAGGCGGGGCTGGAGATGAAGCCGGCCTCGCCGTCGCAGAACGCGATGTTGGCCATGAGCTCGTTGCCGTCGGCGGGAGCCACGGTGGCGTTCTCGTAGACGTCCTGCAGCTGCTCGAGGCCCGCGAGGGACTCGGCGCTGGAGAACTGCGCGTCCCAGGTGTCGCCGTCCTGGACGGCGATCTCGCCGCCGTGCGCCCAGATGTAGGGAAGGGCGTTGTACCAGTCCTTGCCGGGGGCGTAGATGCCCGAGACGGTGTCGGTGGTCATGGCGACACCCTCGGCGACGTAGTCGTCGAGGGTCGCGGGGACCTCGTCGACCATCATCGGGCTGTAGAACACGACGCGGCCACCGGCGTAGTACGGCGCGGCGTACAGCGCGCCGTCGTAGGTGCCGGCCTCGACCAGACCGCTGAGCAGGTCGTCACCGCCGAGGTCGCCCTCGATGTCGCTGATGTCGAGGAACAGGCCCGCGTCGGCGAAGCCGAGCGCCTGCGTGTTGCCGACCTCGACGACATCCGGCGCGTCGTTCGAGGAGAGCGCGGCGGTGTACGTGTCGGACACGTCCGCCCAGGTCTTCTCCTCGATGGTGAGCGTCCAGCCCTCGTTCTCGGACTCGAAGGTCTCCTTCAGGTAGTCGCGGGCGGTCTGCGGCGTGTCCGCGCCGACCACCCACACCGTCAGGTCGCCGGTCTCCGGCTCTTCGGGGGCGGCTGCACTGCCGCCGGCGCAGCCGGCGAGAACGACAGCCGATGCGCCCACGAGCGCAAAGGCTCCGAGCTTGTGCTTCATGGTGTCTTCCTTTGATTTCTCTCGGTGTGGTGGGTGGGCCGGGTGACCCATCCGGGGGGGGTATGGGGTGGGGTGTCTACGACACCCCGAGCTGTCCGGAGAGGACCATGACGGCGGCGCCGCGCAGGACGATGTCCTCCGCGTGCTCCGTCATGCGCACGTGGACGCTGTCGTGGAATCGCGCCATCGTCCGTGCACGCAGGGTCTCGACCGTCGCCTCCGCGAGGGTGCCGTCGAGAAGCTCCGACGGGCCGGAGAGCACGATCTCCGACAGATCGAGGACGCCGACGATCGGCGCCAGGGCGATGCCGAGGCGCTCCCCCGCGTCGCGCAGCACGCTCTCGCGCTCGGCGGCGGGCGACGCCGCCAGTCGGGCGCTGAGCGCCGGCACTGACAGCCATGCTTCGAGGCAGCCGACCTTGCCGCACACGCACTCGGGGCCGCCGTCGGTCCCGACGGTGACGTGACCGAGCTCGCCGGCGGCGAAGTGGCTGCCCAGCAGCGGGCGACCCTCGGTGAGCAGGCCGGAGCCGACGCCGCGGCCGACCTTGACGAGCATGGTGTCGGCCTGCGCACCGCCGAACGTGTACTCGGCGAGCACCGCCGCGTTCGCGTCGTTGGCCACGAGCACGGGCAGCTCGAGCGCGTCGGAGAGCAACTGCTGGAGCGGGAGCTGCGACCACGAGTAGTTCGGCGCGGACAGCACGGTGCCGGCGGCATCCACCACGCCCGGGCTGCCGACGCCGACGCCCAGCACGGTCGCGGTGGCTGCGGCGACGAGATCGCGGGCGAACTCGATCACGGCGGCGAGCGTGGCCTCGCCGTCGACGGTGCCGGCGGGGTGCGGCAGCACGCGTCGCTCGACGATGTCGCCGTCGAGGCTCACGACGGCGCCCAGAAACGCATCGGGCCCCGAGAGGTCGATGCCGATGATCTGGTGGGCGGTGCGGTCGATGTCGATGAGGATCGCGGGCTTGCCCGGGCCCGACGATTCGCGCAGGCCCTTCTCGACGACGATGCCGTCGGCGATGAGGTCGGCGACGAGGTCCGATACGGTCACGCGGGTCAGGCCCGTCTCGCGAGCGAGGTCGGCCCGGCTCATCGCCCCGGCGTGGTAGAGCGTCTGGAGCAGCAGTGCGCGGTTGTGACGGCGGGCCTGCTCGGGCAGGACCTTCGCCGCCGAGCGCAGCACACGGCCCGGGCCGAACGAGTGGCCGTTCCCGGGGGTGTGCGGAGCACCGTTGGTGGGGGTGCTGCGCTGCGCTGCGGTGCTGGACATGTTTGTTAGTACACCTTACGAACATTCATTCCGCAACCCCGAAGTCGAATTCATTCGGATGGTTTACAAATCCGTTACATTCCGGATGCATCACGATGTCGCCGCCGAGCCCTCCCCCCGGGCAACATGCAGGCAAGTCCACTACCATAGGGGCTGGTATTCGCACCACTTCACGCGCACAACGGTCCACACCGATCGGGGGAAAGGTTTGACCGACGTCATCTCGACTCCGCAGGACGCCGCACGAGAGCCGGACCCGGCTCGCGACGGCGCCTCTGCCGACACCACGCAGCCGCTCGAGGTCGACCAGACCTACGCGTGGGCACCCACCGAGGACACGCCCCGCCGTCGCCGCCGCTGGCTGTGGGCGGCCATCCCCGTCGGCGTCCTCGCCATCGGCGCGGCCGCCGCATCCACGGTCCTGATCGCACCGGGCGTGAGCGTCGCGGGCGTCCCGGTCGGATGGATGACCCCCGGCGCCGCCTCCGAAGCCGTGGCGACGCAGCTCGCCGACACCACTGTCGAGATCTCGGGCACGGACGCCGCACTGACCGCGGCCGACCTCGGCGCGAGCGTCGACGCACGCGCCCTCACCAACGACGCCTTCGCCGAGCACCCGATGTGGAACGTGACGGCCTGGTTCCCCGAGCCCATCGACGCGCCGGTCGCCCTCGACACCGCGGTCGCGGCCGAGACGCTCGGCACCGCGGCCCCCGGGCTCTATGTGGCACCCGTCGACGCGGGCATCGTCTTCGACGATGACGCCAAGAAGTACACCGTCGTCGCGGCCGAGCCCGGCACCGGGGTCGACCTCGAGCACCTGCGCGGCGAGCTCGAGACCGCCTTCGCCGCCGGCACATCCGCGGTGAGCATCGACACACAGGCATCCGAGGTGCCGGCGCTGGTCACCACGGCCGCCGCCGAGGACGAGGTCGCCGAACTCAACGGCATGATCAAGAACGCCGGCTTCTACGTCGGCGACGAGAAGACCGTCCCTGTCAAGGCCGCGACGCTCGCCTCCTGGCTGACCGTGACGGCCAACGACCAGGGCACGTTCGATGTGACGGCCGACACCGCCGCGATCCAGGAGGTCGTCGACGGCCTTGCCGGCAAGGTCGACCGCGAGGCGGTCAACGCCTCGGTCATCACCAACTCCTCGGGCACGGTGCTCAGCGAGTCGACCGCCGGTGTCACCGGACGCGAACTCGCCTCGACCGACGGCATCGCGGATGCCTTCGCCGCCAGCCTGGAGTCGGGCAGCGCGACGTACCCGCTCGAGGTCAACGAGGTCGAGTACACGACCGCCACGAGCGAGCGCCTGCTGGAGGTGGACCTCAGCGAGCAGCGCCTGTACGTGAAGGAGAACGGCAACGTCGTCGATTCGTGGCTGATCTCGTCGGGCCAGGCGAACACGCCCACCTACGAGGGCCGCTACCGCGTGGGGTACCACATCACCTCGCAGACGATGCGCAGCACCCACCCCACCGACCCGGCGTGGAACTACGAGGTCCCGAACGTCAAGTGGGTCATGTACTTCAACGGCGATCAGGCGTTCCACGGCGTGTACTGGCACTCGAACTGGGGCACGCCGATGAGTCACGGCTGCATCGGGATGCCGGAGTGGCGCGCCGAGTGGATCTACAACTGGGCGCCCAACGGCGTCGACGTGTGGATCCACGGCTGACGCCCGCCCCCACCGCCGCCCGGCGCGAGCCGGCCCGTGCCGGCATCCGGCGAGAATCGTCGTTCCGGATGACACTCGTCGGCGCGACGGCGATTCCCGTCCGGGTCGCGGATTCTCGTCGGCTACCCCGGAGGTCCGGCGCCGCACGCCGGCCCCGCATGCGAACGCCCGGCGCCGCCGAGTGGGCGGGCCGGGCGTTCGCCGGTGTCGCGCGGGGCGTCAGCCGATCGCGTCGATGATCGCGTTGAGCGTCGCCGAGGGGCGCATGACCGCGTCGACCTTGGCGGCGTCGGGGCGGTAGTAGCCGCCGATGTCGACCGCGTCGCCCTGAACGGCGACCAGCTCGTCGACGATCTGCTGCTCCTTGGCAGCGAGCGCCTCGGCCACGGGCGCGAACGTCGCGGCGAGCTCGGGGTCGGCGTCCTGCTTCGCCAGCTCCTGCACCCAGTACAGGGTCAGGTAGAAGTGGCTGCCGCGGTTGTCGATCGTGCCGAGCTTGCGCCCGGGCGACTTGTCGTTCTCGAGGAACGCGCCGGTGGCGGCATCCAGTGTGTCGGCCAGCACCTGCGCGCGCACGTTGCCGGTCACGTCCGCGTAGTGCTCGAACGAGGCGGCGAGGGCGAAGAACTCGCCCAGCGAGTCCCAGCGAAGGTAGTTCTGCTCGACGAGCTGCTGCACGTGCTTGGGCGCCGAGCCGCCGGCGCCGGTCTCGAAAAGTCCGCCGCCCGAGAGCAGGGGGACGATCGAGAGCATCTTGGCGCTCGTGCCGACCTCGAGGATCGGGAACAGGTCGGTGAGGTAGTCGCGCAGCACGTTGCCGGTGACCGAGATCGTGTCGAGACCGTGACGCATCCGGGCCAGCGTGTACCGCGTGGCCTCGGCGGGCGCGAGGATCGTGATCTGGACGCCGGTCGTGTCGAGGGTGGCGAGCGCCTGGTGCAGCTTCGCGATGAGCTGCGCGTCGTGGGCGCGGTTGACGTCGAGCCAGAACACCGCGGGGGCGCCGGTCGCCCGCGCGCGGGTCACCGCGAGCTTGACCCAGTCCATGACGGCGATGTGCTTGGTCTGCGTGGCGCGCCAGATGTCGCCCGCGCCGACCTCGTGCTCGATGAGCACGTCGCCGGCGCTGTCGACGATCTGCACGACGCCCGCCGAGGCGATCTCGAACGTCTTGTCGTGGCTGCCGTACTCCTCGGCCGCCTGCGCCATGAGCCCCACGTTGGGGACGGTGCCGATGGTGGCAGGGTCCAGCGGGCCGTTGGCGATGACGTCGTCGATGACCGCCTGGTACACCCCGGCGTAGGACGAGTCGGGGATGACGGCGAGCGTCTCGGCCTCTTCGCCGTCGACGCCCCACATCTTTCCGCCGTTGCGGATGAGGGCGGGCATCGAGGCGTCGACGATCACGTCCGAGGGGACGTGCAGGTTCGTGATGCCCTTGTCGGAGTTCACGTACGACAGGCGGGGGCCCTCGGCGAGCCGCGCGGTGATCGCCGCGGCGATCGCGTCGCCGCCTTCGACCTTCTCGAGACCGGAGAGGATCGAGCCGAGACCGTTGTTGCCGTCGAGACCGGCGGCGACCAGAGCGTCGCCGTGCTCGGCGAAGACGTCCGCGAAGAACGCCCGCACGACGTGGCCGAAGATGATCGGGTCGCTGACCTTCATCATGGTGGCCTTGAGGTGCACCGAGTAGAGCACGTCGTCGTTCTTCGCGGCCTCGAGCGTGTCGGCGAGGAACGCGTCGAGCGCGGCGGCCGACAGGAAGGTCGCGTCGATGATCTCGCGCGGCAGGACCTTGAGGTTCTCCTTGAGGACGGTGGTGGTGCCGTCCTGCGCGATGTGACGGATGGTGAGGACGTCGTCGTGCGCGGCGATCCACGACTTCTCGTTGCTCTTGAAGTCGTCGTGCCCCATGGTGGCCACGCGGGTCTTCGAGCCCTCGTCGAACGGCTTGTTCAGGTGCGGGTGGTTGCGCGCGTACGTCTTGACCGACCCGGGAGCGCGGCGGTCGCTGTTGCCCTCGCGCAGGACGGGGTTCACCGCGGAGCCCTTGATGCGGTCGTACCGCGCGCGGATGTCCTTCTCCTCCACCGACGACGGGTCGTCCGGGTAGTCGGGGATGTCGTACCCCTGCGCTTGGAGCTCGGCGATCGCGGCCTTGAGCTGCGGGATCGAGGCCGAGATGTTCGGCAGCTTGATGATGTTCGCCTCCGCCGTGGTGGCCAGGCCCCCCAGCTCGGCGAGCGCGTCGCCGATCTGCTGCTCGGTGGTCAGCCGCTGCGGGAACGCGGCGAGCACACGACCGGCGAGCGAGATGTCGCGGGTCTCGATGTCGACGTCCGCCGTGGAGGCGATCGCCTGCACCATCGGCAGGAAGGAGGCGGTGGCGAGGGCGGGAGCCTCGTCGGTGTAGGTGTAGATGATGTTCGCGTCGGTCACCTGGCGTCACTCTCTGGTCGAGGTCCGAGGGTGGCTGGTCGGGGTCCGAAAAGCCGCCACCCAGACTATCGCACGCGCCGAGATATCTTGATGTCGAGATACTTTCGCCCACGTTACAGTTCTTCGCATCCGTCGCCGGGCGGCGCTGTTCCGGGCTAGCCTGTCCGTATGACTGAGCTCCGTCTCGAGGAACTGTCGGCGACCACGATCGTCGAGGTCAACAACCTGTCGCTGAAAGAGGGGCAGGAGGAGTTCCTGGCTCCCGAGAGCTACGACCTCGCGGCGAGTTCGGTGACGCCGCAGACGTCGTGGCAGCGCGTCGTGCTCGATGGCGACGAGGTCGTCGGGTTCATCAGCGCGAACTTCGACCCCGACGCCCCGCTGGAGTACTTCCGCTCCGTGCTGTGGCGCATCAACGTCGACGCCGACGACCAGGGCCGCGGCGTCGGTCGGTTCGCCGTCGAGGGCCTGCTCGCCGAGGCCCGCGAGCGCGGCTGCGAGAAGGTCGATGTGATCTACATGGAGGGCGAAGGGGGCCCCGAGGCCTTCTTCACCCGCATCGGGTTCACACCGGTCGGCGAGACGGAGTTCGGCGAGGTCATCGGCGAGATCCGCCTGTAGGCGGCTCACCGCTGCGCACCGGGCGGCGTGAGCCCCCGGCATCCCCCCGGCATCCCCGACGCCACCGCACGCCACCGAGGTTGCGCGAGTCCTCCAACCTCGCACGAATCAACCGCTTGTTGCGGCGCAACGCCCGGGTGACTCGCGCAAACCTGGTTGATTCGCGCGGCCGCTCAGGGGAAGGCGCTTCGCGCTGTGAGTGCCCCGCGCGGGGCACTCACAGCGCGCGCAGGATCTCGTCGACCTTCTCTCGGGCGTCTCCGAAGAGCATCTGGGTGTTCTCACGGAAGAACAGCGGGTTCTGCACGCCCGCATAGCCGGCGGCCATCGATCGCTTGAAGACGACGACGTTCTCGGCCTCCCACACCCGCAGCACCGGCATCCCCGCGATCGGGCTGCCCGGGTCTTCGGCCGCGGCCGGGTTCACCGTGTCGTTGGCGCCGATCACCAGCACCACCGTGGTGTCGGCCAGCTCGTCGTTGATCTCATCCATCTCGAGCACGATGTCGTAGGGCACGCGGGCTTCGGCGAGCAGCACGTTCATGTGCCCGGGCAGGCGCCCGGCGACCGGGTGGATGCCGAACCGCACGTTCACGCCCCGCTCGCGCAGCTGGTGGGTGAGCTCGGCCACCGGGTACTGGGCCTGCGCGACGGCCATGCCGTAGCCGGGGGTGATCACCACCGACGATGCGTTCGCGAGCATCTCGGCGACCGATGACGCGTCGATCTCGCGATGCTCCCCCGTCTCCTCGTCGCCCTTCGTCGGCGCTTCGATCCCGAAGCCGCCCGCGATCACCGACAGGAAGGACCGGTTCATCGCCTTGCACATGATGTACGACAGGTACGCACCCGACGAGCCCACGAGCGCACCCGTCACGATCAGCAGGTCGTTGTTCAGCAGGAAGCCCGCCGCGGCCGCGGCCCATCCCGAGTAGCTGTTGAGCATCGAGACGACCACCGGCATGTCGCCGCCGCCGATCGAGGCGACCAGGTGCCAGCCGAGCGCGAGCGCCAGCACCGTCACGACGATGAGCAGCCACAGCTCGGGGGTGATCACGTACCAGACCGTGAGCGCGACGAACGCGATCAGCGCGCCGATGTTCAGCGCGTTCTTGCCGGGCAGCATGAGCGGCTTCGACGGCATCCGTGCCGACAGCTTCAGGAACGCGACGATGGAGCCGGTGAAGGTCACCGCGCCGATGAAGACGCCGATGAAGACCTCGGCATGGTGGATGTCGGCCAGCGCGCCGTCAAGGCCCGTGTCGTAGAGCGCACCGTTCCAGCCCACCAGCACGGCGGCGAGACCGACGAACGAGTGGAGGAGGGCGATGAGCTCGGGCATCCCGGTCATCTCGACCCTGCGCGCCCGCCACAGGCCGATCGCACCGCCGACGATGACGGCGACGATGAGCAGGACCATGCCGAGCATGCCCTGCGGGAACAGCGTGGATGTCGCACCGACGGCGATCACGGTGGCCACGAGCGCGATCGTCATGCCGGCGATGCCGTAGACGACACCGCGACGGGAGGTCTCGTGCTTGCTGAGGCCCGCCAGCGCGAGGATGAACAGCAGCCCCGCCACGATGTAGGCGGCGGTGGCCACCGAGGTGGCCAGGACGATCGTGGACAGCGGATCCCCGGTCACTTCTGAGCCCCCTTCTGGAACATCGAGAGCATTCGCCGGGTCACCGCGAACCCGCCGAAGATGTTGATCGAGGCGATCAGCACCGCGATCGCCGCAAGGATCTGCACCGTCAGGTTCGGGTACACGATCTGGCTCATCGCACCGACGACGATGATGCCCGAGATCGCGTTGGTGATGCTCATGAGCGGCGTGTGCAGCGCGTGCGTGACCTTGCCGATCACATAGAACCCGACCACCACCGACAGCGTCAGCACCAGGAAGTGCTGCGGCAGCGGCGGCGGCGCGACCGCCGTGACCAGGAACAGCGCCGCGATCCCGGCGACGACGAGCCCCGTCTTCGCCGCGGGCGACATGGTCTTCCTCGGCTCAGGCGCGGGGGCGGGCGCCGGCGGCGCGGCCTTGGGGGCAGCGGAGACCTGCACGGGCGGCGGCGGCCACGTCGTCTCACCGTCGCGCACCACCGTCACGGCCCGCTGCACGACATCCTCGAAGTCGATCACGAGCTGCCCGTCCTTGCCCGGGGTGAGCAGCGTGAGAAGGTTCACGACATTCGTGCCGTACAGCTGGGATGCCTGAGCGGGAAGCCGCCCCGCCAGATCCGTATAACCCAGGATGACCACCCCGTTCTCGGTCACCACCCGCTCCCCCGCGACCGAGCCCTCCACGTTGCCGCCCTGGGCCGCCGCCATGTCCACGATCACGCTGCCGGGCTTCATGCTCGCGACATCCGCCGCCGTGATCAGACGCGGGGCGGGGCGGCCCGGGATGAGCGCCGTGGTGACGATGATGTCGACCTCGCGCGCCTGCTCCGAATAGATCTCCGCGGCGCGGCGGTCGTACGCCTCGCTGGTCGCCTTCGCGTACCCGTCCGAGGACTCCATCGCCTCATCGACCTCGACCGGCAGATACTCGCCGCCCACCGACGCCACCTGATCGGCGACCTCGGGGCGCGGGTCCGTCGCCCGCACGATCGCCCCCAGGCTCCCCGCCGCGCCGATCGCGGCAAGCCCCGCGACACCGGCACCCGCGACCAGCACCGTCGCGGGCGGCACCTTGCCCGCCGCCGTCACCTGCCCGGTGAAGAACCGGCCGAACTCGTGCGCCGCCTCGACCACCGCCCGGTACCCGGCGATGTTCGCCATCGAGCTCAGCACATCCATCGACTGCGCCCGCGAGATGCGCGGCACCGCGTCCATCGCCAGCGCCGTCACCCCCTGCGCCGACAGCGCCTCGAGCAGCTCCGGCCGCAGCGCCGGCGAGAGCAGCCCCACGATCGTCGCCCCCGGTCGCAGCCGCGCGATCTCGGTGTCTGTGGGCGCGTTGATGGTCAGGATGATCTCGCTCGCCCACGCCGCCGCATCGTCGACGACGCGCGCACCGGCATCCTCGTAGGCGCGATCGGGGAACGCCGCGCGCTCGCCCGCACCCGCGGCCACGACGACGTCGTAGCCGAGCCCGATGAGTTTCGCGACGGTCTGGGGCGTCGCCGCCACCCGTCGTTCGCGGTCGCCGGGGGCGACGACGCCGATCTGCTGAGCCACGGTGCTCCTCTCGCCCGCTCCGCGGCTGCGCGGACCGGTGGTGACAACAGGTGACCGCGCGAGGTGGTGCGCCTCGGTGCGCGGCACGATCTGTCTAGCAGAGATCGCGCCGCGCACCCGAATCGGCGACCGTCAGACGAGCGACTCGCGCCACGCGGCATGCAGCTGTGCGAATCTGCCGTCTCCTGCGGTGAGGACGTCGGGCGCGTCGTCCTCGACGATGCGACCGTGCTCCATCACCAGCACCCGGTCGGCGATGGCGACGGTCGACAGTCGGTGCGCGATGATGATCGCGGTGCGGTCTGCCAGCAGCGTCTGGAGCGCCTCCTGCACCAGGCGCTCGCTCGGGATGTCGAGCGACGCCGTCGCCTCGTCGAGGATCAGCACGGCGGGGTCGGCGAGGAACGCGCGCGCGAACGAGATGAGCTGACGCTGCCCGGCCGAGACACGTCCGCCGCGCTTGTTCACATCGGTGCCGTACCCGTCGGGCAGCGCCTCGATGAACGCGTGCGCGCCGACCGCCCGTGCCGCCGCCTGGATCTCCTCGAGCGTCGCGTCGGGCTTGCCGAGGGCGATGTTGTCGGCGACCGTCCCGCTGAACAGGTACGCCTCCTGCGTCACCATCACGATCGCGCGGCGCAGATCCTTGGGGTGCATCCGTTGCAGGTCCACGCCGTCCAGCGAGACGACGCCACGGCTCGGGTCGTAGAACCGCGAGACGAGCTTGGCGAGCGTCGACTTGCCGGCGCCAGTCGTGCCCACCAGCGCGATCGTCTGGCCCGCCGGGATGTCGAGGTCGAACGAGGGCAGGATGACGCGCTCGTCGGAGTACCCGAAGGTGACGTCGTCGAATCGCACATGACCCTTCGCGCTCCACAGATCGACCGGGTCGGTGGGGTCGGGGACGGTGGGGTCCTCTTCGAGCACGCCCGACACCTTCTCGAGGGCCGCGGTGGCGGACTGGTACGAGTTCAGGAAGAACGCGACCTCCTGCAGCGGCGAGAAGAAGTTGCGCACGTACAGCACCGCGGCCAGCAGGATGCCGATCTCGAGCGACCCGTCGGCGACGCGGAACCCGCCCCAGGCGACGATCGCCGCGAGGCTCGCCGACGCGATCGCCATGAGCCCCGGCTCGAAGGTGCCGAAGATCTTGATCGATCGCATGTTAACGTCGCGGTACTGGTCGCTGACCTCGCGGAACTCCGCGTCGTTGCTGGGCTCTTTGCGGAACGCCTTGACCGCGCGGATGCCGGTCATCGTCTCGACGAAATGCACGATGACCTTCGCACTGATCACCCGCGACTCGCGGTACACGACCTGCGAGCGGCGGTAGAACCAGCGCATGAGCAGCATGAGCGGCACGCCCATCAGCACCAGGATGGCGCCGGACTGCCAGTCGAGCAGGATCAGCGCGACCAGGGTGAACCCGCCGTAGAGCACGCCCGACACGAGCTCGTTGAGCCCGCCGTCCAGGAGCTCGCGGATCGAGTCGAGGTCGCTCGTCTGCCGCGAGATGATCCGACCCGACGTGTACGACTCGTGGAACTCGAGGCTCAGTCGCTGGGTGTGCAGGAAGATCCGCCGGCGCAGGTCGAACATGACCGCCTGGGTCAGCCGCGCGGCGACCACGGCGTACCAGCCGACGAGCCCCGCTCCGCCGACGGCGGAGACGAGATAGACGGCGACGACGCCGATCGTCGGCATCCAGTCGGCCTCGTTCAGGACCGCGGGCAGCGCGTTGTCGATGCCGAAGGCGATCAGGGCGGGACCGACGACCCGCAGCGCCGTCGAGACGACGAGCACGACGGCGGCGAGCGCGACCTGCCAGCGCAGCGGGCTGACGAGCGAGCCGAGCAGGCGCAGCGAGCGCCGTCGGATCTGCCGGCTCTCGTCGCGGGTGTAGTCCGAGCGGTCCTCGCCGCTGGTTCCGGTGACGGTGCTCATCGGGCCACCTCCTCGTCGTTGCCGCGGGGTCTGTCGTCGATGGTGGGGATCGCCCCGGTGGTCACGCGTTCGTTCCCGTCGCGCTCGCGCTGCTGCTCCTCCTCGGCCTCCAGGCTCGAGATGACGTGCCGGTAGTGCTCGCTGGTGCGCAGCAGGTCGGCGTGACGGCCGACGGCGGTCACCCGCCCCCGCTCGAGCAGCGCCACGCGGTCGGCGAGCGCGACGGTCGACGGGCGGTGGGCGACGATGAGCGCGGTCGTGTCGGCGAGCACGCGCCGCAGGGCTTCCTCCACGAGCGCCTCGGTGTCGACATCCAGTGCCGACAGCGGGTCGTCGAGGACGAGCACGTCCGGCTTCGCGGCGACCGCGCGCGCGAGGGCCAGCCGCTGGCGCTGACCGCCCGACAGACTGAGCCCCTCCTCGCCGATGACGGTGTCGACGCCGTCGGGCAGGTCGTCGACGAAGTGGGCCTGCGCGACCGCGAGCGCCTCGCGCAGGGCGGCCTCTGCCTCCGGCGTGCCCGGGGTGAGGTCCTGGCGCCCCAGCAGCACGTTCTCGCGCACGGAGGACGAGAACAGGGTCGCGTCCTCGAATGCCATCGAGATGTGGGTGCGCAGCTCGGCGAGGGTCATCTCGCGCACATCCACGCCGTCGAGGGTGACGCGCCCGCCGGTGACGTCGTACAGCCGGGCGGGCAGGGTCGTGAGCGTCGTCTTGCCGGACCCGGTGAGTCCGACCAGCGCCATCGTCTCACCCGGTTCGAGAGAAAGCTCCACACCGTCGAGCAGGTCGGGCTGGGTCTCGGGCGCGTCCTGATAGCGGAAGTGCACGTCGTCGAAGACGAGCCGCCCGCGCGCCTGGGCGACCTGCCGCGGGGCATCCGGGTCGACGATCGGATTGGGCTCGTCGAAGACCTCGAAGATGCGGTCGGTGGCGGTCCGCGCATCCAGCGTGAACGAGAAGAGGAACCCGATCGACTCCATCGGCCAGCGCAGGACCGTGGCCATGGCGAAGAACGCGAACAGCTCGGGAACCGTGATCTGGCCGAGCTGCGCCAGAACGATGCCGGCCGCCAGGCACAGCGCGAACGCGACATCGGGCAGGAGCACGAGCCAGAACCAGATGAGCCCCACCGCGCGGGCCTTGCGGATCTCGGTGCCGCGCAGCGTCTCGGCCTGCCGGGTGAACTTCAGCAGGGCGTGCTTGCCGCGGCCGAAGGCCTTCAGCACCCGGATGCCGTGGACGCTCTCCTCGACCGAGGTCGCGAGGTCGCCCGCCTGGTCCTGGCTCTGGCGCGCGAGTGTGCCGTAGGTCTTCTCGAAGCGGTACCCCGCGTACCACAGCGGCGCCGAGCACACGAGGAAGATGGTGCCGAGCGCCCAGTGCCAGCGGAACAGGATGAGCGACCCGACCGCGATCGTGAGCACGTTCACCACGAGCAGGATCAGTCCGAACGCGAGCCACCGACGGATCAGCGAGATGTCCTGCATCATGCGGCTGAGGAGCTGACCGGACTGCCACCGGTCATGGAAGGCGACCGGCAGCCGCTGGAGCCGCTCGTAGAAGCCGGTGCGCAGCTCGAACTCGATGCGCGTGCCCGGCGCCAGGACGAACCAGCGGCGGGCCCACACGAGCGCCGCCTCGGCGAGCCCGAGCCCGAGCACGGCCAGCGCCCCCCAGACGATGAAGGTCGGGTTGCCCGAGGCGATCGGCCCCTCGACGACCTGCTCGAGCACGAGCGGCACCATCAGCGCGACGAGGCTCGCGGCCAGCGCGCTGAGGCCGCCGAGGGCCAGGCGGCCCAGGACGGGGCGGGCGAAGGGGACGAGTCGGCCCAGGGCGCCGATCGTCGACAGATCGCGGGGCGTGGTTTCGGTGGTGCTCATGGTCCTTGTGGGGCTTCCCTGGTGGGGACGAGGTGCCGCGACGTCACGGCGTGGGAGCGCGGGTGCGCGCGATGCCGGATGCTCCGGCAGAGGAGGAGAACGTGGACGCGGGCGTGGTTATGCCGCGCGATGTCTCAGACGGTGGGCGTGGTGAGGACCGGACGCGCTCGACCGGAGACGAATCCGATCGGAGCGTGGACCTGCGAAAGGGCGATTGCGGCCTGGTGCATGGCTCCTCCTCGGATCAGGGCGCCCTCGCGGGCGACAGCCCTCCAGCATATGGGGCGGCGGGAGCCGTTCTCAACCCCCGCGTCGCCGCGCGGGTTCACCGATCACCGGGCGGACGACTCCCGCGCCAGCAGCGCGGACTTCACCTCCACGCCCCACGCGAAGCCGCCGAGAGACCCGTCGCCGCGCAGCACGCGATGGCACGGGACGAACAGGGCCGGCGCGTTGCGCGCGCAGATCGCCGCCGCCGCGCGCACCGCACGGGGCCGCCCCAGCGCGGCCGCGAACTCCGTGTACGTGAGCGGGGCGCCGACCGGGATGTCGCGCAGCGCGCGCCAGCCCGCGCGCTGCAGCTCGGTGCCGTCCTGCGCCACCTCGACGTCGGCGATCGCAGCGAGGTCGCCGGCGTAGTACGCGGAGACGGCGGCCGCGGCGGCCACGTCGCCCTCGACGACGGTCGCGGGCTGGGATGCCGGGCGCAGCCGGCCCAAAATGCGCGCGTGATCGGGTGTCCAGCCCGACGCGAGGACGCGGCCGGCGTCGTCGACCAGGAGGGTGAAGGGCCCGTCGGGAGTGTCGAGCGTCTGGATGGTGGCGATGGTCATGGTCTGCTCCGAGCGTCGAGAGTCGTGGCTGCCCGCCACAGGTGTGCAGTGAGGTAGCTGCGCCACGGCGCGGCGCGAACCGCCCACGCATCGAGCGCGCGCGCATCGGCCGCGACGCCCAGGGCGGCGGCACCGGTGCGGACGGCGACGTCTCCGGGCAGCACGACATCGGGATCCCCGGTGACGCGCATCCGCACGTAGTCCGCCGTCCAGGGTCCGACACCGGGCAGCTCGAGCAGGCGCAGGCGCATCTCGTGCGGGTCGTCGCCCGGTGAGAGCTCGAGGTCGCCCGCGGCGATGCGGGCCGCGGCTCCGGTGATGGCGCGGATCCGCGCGGCAGGGCCGCGCAGCACGTCCTGACCGTGCGCGGCGATCGCGGCCATCGTGGGGAACAGACGGTCGATGCCGCGGTGCGGACCGGGCGGGGCGAGCGCGGGGATCGGCGCCCCCAGGTCGGCGGTCAGACGCGTGAGGGCCGTGCGTGCCGCCGCCACGGTGACCTGCTGGCCCACCATCGCGCGGATGAGCATCTCGTGCGGGTCGGCAGCCCCCGGCACCCGGATGCCGGGCATCTCGCGCACGGCCGCGGTGAGCTCGGGGTGGGCGGCCAGAGACTCGCTGATCGCGAGGGGGTCGGCATCGAGGTCGAACAGCCGCCGCACGCGCGCGATGAGCGCGGGAAGGTCACTCAGCCGCGACAGGCGCGCGTCGAGCCACAGCCGGTCGGACTCGGCGGTGACGTGGAACCATGCCGGCCCGCCGGGCAGCGCGAGCGCACGCCCGAAGGCGTCGTCGGCGGCCGTCTCGGCGCCCGTGACGGCGCGCGCCCGCATCCAGGCGAAGACGCCGTCGGCGTCGAACGGCGTGCGCACCGGCAGCGCGAGCCGGATCGCCGCGGGGCTGCCGGCATCCGTCGCGACTGCGCTCGCGGCGACGGGCGCCGCGGTCGTCGTGCGGGCAGGGCGGGGCCGCCGTGCGCGCAGCTGCAGCGGCGTCATCCCGAAGACCTCGCGGATCGTGTCGTTGAACTGGCGGATGCTGGTGAACCCCGCCGAGAATGCCACGTCCGCCGCGGCGAGGTCGGTGCCGACCAGCAGCATGCGGGCGGTCTGCGCGCGGTGCGCGCGACTGAGGGCGAGGGGACCCGCGCCGAGCTCGGCGGTGAGCAGGCGGGTCAGGTGCCGGGGCGAGTAGCCCAGGCGGGCAGCGAGGCCCGGCACGCCGTCGCGCTCGACGACGCCGTCGGCGATGAGCCGCATCGCCCGACCTGCCGTGTCGCCCCGCACGTCCCAGTCGGGAGACCCCGGGGCGGCCTCGGGCAGGCACCGCTTGCAGGCACGGTAGCCGGCCTCGTGGGCCGCGGCGCTGGTCGCGTAGAACGTGACGTTCGCCGGCTTGGGGGTGCGGGCCGGGCAGGAGGGGCGACAGTAGATGCCCGTCGACCGCACGGCGGTGACGAACTGCCCGTCGAACCGGGCGTCGCGCGCGTCGATCGCGCGATACCGCTCGTCGAAGCTCATGCCGCGCGGGGGCGCCGTGGTGGTCATGGGTCTAGCCTGACATGCCGCGCCTGCACCCACTGGCGGGAATCGGACACGGCGGTGCACCGTCCCGCGCCTGTTGCGGTGCGTCTAGTCGCGGCTCGCCGCGGCGGTCGCGAACCCGTCGAGCAGCAGGTCGAGACCGTAGTCGAAGGAGTCTCCGAACGCGTACCCGGGGCGCATCGCGTGCTCCCTCGCGAACCGCAGCAGGTGCGGGAACTGCGCGGGATCGAGGTGCGCCGCGATGTCGCCGGTGATCTCGGCGTCGTCCGCGCTCTGGACGGGGAGGTGGGCCTCCTGGATCACGAAGCCGTAGACGTAGCTGTCGATCACGGCATACGCGTGCGCCGTCAGTGCCGTCGGCATGCCCGCCGAGAAGAAGCAGGCGAGCATCGCGTCATGGTGACGCAGGGTGGCGGGGCCCGGCTGGCGTCGCGATTCGAGCAGCGGCACCGACCAGGGATGCCGCGTCAGCACCGCTCGCGCCGACCGGCACCGGGCACGGATCGCCTCCTGCCAGGGCAGCGCGAGGTCGGGCAGGTCGATCTGCGCGAAGACGGTGTCGACCATGGCGTCGAGAACCTGATCCTTGCCCTCGACGTAGTGGTAGAGCGTCATCGGCCCGACGCCCATCCGGGTCGCGAGGGCGCGGATCGTGAGCGCTTCGAGGCCCTCGCGGTCGGCCAGGGCGATGGCAGCCGCGGCGATCGACTCCCGCGTGGGCTTCGCGCGCGAACGGGGTGATCGAGGGGCGGCGCCACGAGACGAGGCCTGCGTCATGGTTCTCCTTCGGTCTTGACTCATCGTACTAAGTACGAATACGCTGATGCCAGTCATCGTACTAAGTACGAAGAACCCAAGGAGACCTCATGCACACGTACACCGCCGCCCCGGACGCCGCCGGCGTCACGCCCGCCCTCCCCACGACGATGCGCGCGATCGTCCAGCGCCGCTACGGCACGACAGCCCAGCTCCGCTCCGCGCAGATCCCCGTCCCGACCCCCGGCCCCGGACAGGTGCTGATCCGCGTCGACGCGGCGGGCGTCGACCGCGGCGTGTGGCACCTGATGGCCGGCAAGCCGCTGCTCGTGCGCCTCCTCGGCTACGGACTGCGCAGCCCCAAGCTGCCGACGCCGGGCGCCGACATCGCGGGCACGGTCGTCGCCACCGGCGAGGGCGTCGACCGCGTCGCTGTCGGCGACGCCGTGTTCGGGATCGCGCGCGGTGCCTACGCCGAGTACGCCGTCGCCGACGCGCACCGCATCGCCCACGCACCGGCGGGGATGACCCCGACCCAGGCCGCCGCTCTCGCCGTCTCGGGCGTCGCCGCGCTCCACGCCGTCGACGAGATCACCGCGGTGGAGCCGGGGCAGCGCGTTCTCGTCCTCGGCGGATCCGGCGGCGTCGGATCCTTCGCCGTACAGCTGGCCGCCGCCCGCGGCGCCCGGGTGACCGCCGTCGCCAGCGGCGAGAAGGCGGCGTTCGTGCGCGACCTCGGCGCGGCCGAGGTCATCGACTACCGCCGCGACGACGCCACCGCGATGGGGCGCACCTACGACGCCATCATCGACGTCGGCGGGCGGACGCCGCTGCGCCGCCTGCGGCGCGCGCTGACGCCCACCGGCACGCTCGCCATCGTCGGCGGCGAGGGCGGCGACGTCCTGACCGGTGGCATGAGCCGCCAGATCGGCGCGGCGCTGCTGTCGCGCTTCGTCTCGCAGACCCTGGCGTTCTTCATCGCTCCCGAGAACCACGAGCACATGGCTCGGCTGGTCACGCGACTCGACGCGGCGGGCCTGCATCCCGCGGTCACCCGCACGTACGCGCTCGATGACGCACCGCGCGCGATCGACGACCTGGTGGCGGGCGAGATCTCGGGCAAGGCGGTGATCACGGTCGCCGATGCATGATGCACGGGTCGGCGCGCAACCCCCTCGTCGTCGCCCCGCAGCGGCGGTACGGTGGCGACCATGAGCACCCCGAGCGCCGCAGAGTACGACGTCATCGTGATCGGCGGTGGCGCCGTCGGCGAGAACGTCGCCGACCGCACCGTGCAGGCAGGACTTCGCACCGTCATCGTCGAGGCCGAGCTGGTCGGCGGCGAATGCTCGTACTGGGCCTGCATGCCCTCGAAGGCGCTGCTGCGTCCCGCCGCCGCCCTCCGCGCCGCGCAGGCGGTCGACGGAGCGCGACAGGCGGTCACCGGCGATGTCGACGTGGCAGCCGTCCTGCGGCGGCGCGACGGCATCGCCCACGAGTGGAGCGATGACTCGCAGGTGCGCTGGCTCGACGGCGCCGGGATCGACCTGGTGCGCGGGCACGCGCGGCTGACCGGTCCGCGCCAGGTGGAGGTGCGTCCGGGCGACGCGCAGTCCGTCGACGACGAGGCCGCCGCCCCGACACGTCTGACCGCCCGCCACGCCGTGGTGATCGCGACGGGATCGGCCGCGCTGCTGCCCGACATCCCGGGGCTGCGCGAGGCCGCCCCGTGGACGAGTCGCGACGCGACGAGCGTCGAGGTCGTGCCGCGACGGCTCGCCATCATCGGCGGTGGGGTCGTGGGATGCGAGATGGCCACCGCGTTCGCCGGGTTCGGAACCGAGGT
>JAUHYM010000163.1 GCA_030426515.1 Actinomycetes bacterium | reverse complement strand
GAGACGCCGAAGGCCCCGCCGGAGCGGGGCCTTCGGTACAGCGGCTTACTTGCCGAAGTTCTTGAAGCGCTGGTTGAACTTCTCGACGCGGCCGGCCGAGTCGAGGATGCGCTGCTTGCCCGTGTAGAACGGGTGCGATGCCGAGGAGATCTCGACGTCGATGACGGGGTACTCGACGCCGTCGAGCTCGATGGTCTTGTCGCTCGTGACGGTGGAACGGGTGAGGAAGGTCTCGCCCGACCCGAGGTCGCGGAAAACGACTGCGTGGTAGTCCGGGTGGATGTCAGTCTTCATTCTTGTCCTTGCCAGCGGGAGGAAGTCGTCGGTGCGAATGCACCAAAGAACAACCTTACCAGATGAGAGCAGTGCGCCTGAACGTCACTCCGACGCGCGCGCCGAGTAGCGGCCGGCGTGCTCCGTGAGCGTGATGCTCGCGCCGAACGTCCGCGTGAGGTTCTCGGCCGTCAGCACCTCGCCGATCGGGCCCGCTGCCACGGCCGCGCCATCCCGGAGCAGCAGAACGTGCGTGAATCCCACCGGGATCTCCTCGACGTGGTGGGTGACCATGATCATCGCCGGCGTGGTCGGTGCGCTCGCGTACCCGCTGAGGAGCGCGAGCAGCGCTTCCCGAGCCCCGAGGTCGAGGCTCGCGGTCGGCTCGTCGAGCAGGAGCAGCTCGGGATCGGTCATGACCGCGCGCGCGATCTGCACGCGCTTCTGCTCGCCATCGGACAGCGTGCCGAAGCTGCGATCTGCGAGGTCATCGAGCTGCCACTCGGCAAGGACGCGCAGCGCGCGGCGCTCGTCGATGTCGTCGTAATGCTCCCGCCAGCGCCCCGTGACGGAGTACGCGGCCGTGAGCACGACGTTCAGCACCGTCTCCTCCGGGGGGACGCGCTTGGCCATCGCGCTGGAGGCGAAGCCGAGACGCGGCCGGATCTCGAACACATCGGTGCGCCCGAGCTGCTCGCCCAGCACCGTGACGGTGCCGGACGTGGGGTGCATCAGGGTGTCGGCGAGCTGAAGCACGGTGGTCTTCCCCGCGCCGTTGGGCCCCAGGATCACCCACCGCTGGTCGTCGGTCACCGTCCAGGAGAGTCCATCGACGATGTTGCGATCATTTCGACGCACGACGACGTCGGCGAACTCGAGCACCTGGGGCATGCAGCAAGCCTAACGGGCGGTCGCGGCCACCTCGGCGTACAGCGCGGAGGTCGTCTCGGCGATCTTCGTCCAGCTGAAGTCCTCGACGGCGCGTTCGCGACCCGCCTGGCCGTACGCGCTCGCGCGGGCCGGATCGCTGACCACCTCGGTCAGCACCGCGGCGAGATCCGCGACGAAGCGGTCGGGGTCGGTCGGGGTCCCCGTGCCGTCCTGCTTCTGCTCGATCGGAACCAGCCGCCCGGTGACGCCGTCCACGACGACTTCAGGGATGCCTCCGGTCGCCGTGCCCACCACGGCCGCACCGCACGCCATCGCCTCGAGGTTCACGATGCCGAGCGGCTCATAGACCGACGGGCATACGAACGTGGTGGCGGCCGTCAGGATGACGCACAGCTCGCGTCGCGAGAGCATCCGGTCGATCCAGACCACCCCGTCACGCGTCTCCTGGAGCCCGGCGACGAGCTCCTCCACCTCCGTCATGATCTGCGGGGTGTCAGGCGCTCCCGCACACAGGACGACCTGCACCTCGGGGGGAAGCTCTCGCACCGCGCGCAGCAGGTACGGCAGACCCTTCTGCCGAGTGATCCGTCCGACGAAGACGACCGAGGGGCGACTCGCGTCGACACCCAGGTCGGCGAGCAGTGCAGGATCTTCGACCGGGTGCCACGAGTCGGAGTCGATGCCGTTGTAGATGACACGCACCTTGCCCGGATCGAGCTGCGGGTAGCTGCGCAGGATGTCGGCGCGCATTCCTTCGCTGACCGCGACGATCGCCGTTGCACCTTCGTACGCGGTCTTCTCGGCCCAGCTCGACAGCGCGTAGCCCCCACCGAGCTGCTCCGCCTTCCAGGGACGCAGCGGCTCGAGTGAGTGCGCCGTCACGATGTGAGGGATGCCGTGCAGCAGCGACGAGAGGTGGCCCGCCATGTTGGCGTACCAGGTGTGGCTGTGGACGACGTCGGCGCCCGCCACATCGCCCACGATGGCAAGATCGGTGCCGAGTGTCTGCACGGCTCCGTTTGCGTCGGCGAGTTCGCCGGGGACCGCATAGGAGTGCGTGTCCTCTTCGTCGCGCGGTCCGCCGAACGCCCGTACCTGAACGTCGATGCTCTCGCGGAGCGCGCGAACGAGCTCTGTGACATGCACCCCCGCTCCGCCGTAGATCTCCGGGGGGTACTCCTTGGTGACCATGTCGACGCGCATGTCACGAACGCTAGTACAGAGGCCGTTGTCGGGCATAGTGTGGGGGCATGCCGACACCACCAAAGGTCTTCGGAATCATTCTCGCTGGCGGCGAGGGCAAGCGCCTGATGCCCCTGACCATGGATCGCGCGAAACCTGCGGTGCCGTTCGGGGGTCAGTATCGCCTGATCGATTTCGCGATCTCGAATCTCATCAACTCCGGTCTGCGACAGATCGTGGTCCTCACGCAGTACAAGTCGCACAGTCTCGACCGGCACGTGTCGCAGACGTGGCGGATGTCGGCGCTGCTGAATTCATATGTCGCGTCGGTGCCTGCTCAGCAGCGGCTGGGCAAGCGGTGGTTCTCCGGCTCGGCGGACGCGATTCTGCAGAGCATGAACCTCATCAACGATGAGAAGCCGGACATCGTCATCGTGATCGGCGCCGATCACGTGTACCGCATGGACTTCCGTCAGATGCTGGACGCGCACATCGAGTCCGGTGCGCGGGCCACGGTCGCCGGCATCCGTCAGCCCATCTCGCTCGCGAACCAGTTCGGAATCATCGACGGCGACCCCGACGACCCGACCAAGATCCGCGCGTTCCTCGAGAAGCCGCAGAACGCCGAGGGACTCGCCGACAACCCGAACGAGGTCCTGGCCTCGATGGGCAACTACATCTTCGACACCGACGCGCTGATCGAGGCCGTCGAGGCCGACGGCGAGATCCCGACGTCGAACCACGACATGGGCGGCGATATCGTGCCGTACTTCGTCGAGCGCGGCGAGGCCGGGTTCTACGACATGAAGCGCAACGAGGTCCCCGGCTCGACCGACCGCGACCGCGCGTACTGGCGGGACGTCGGAACCATCGACTCGTTCTTCGATGCCCACATGGATCTGATCTCCACGCTTCCCGTCTTCAACCTGTACAACACGACGTGGCCGATCCACGCGCAGTCGGTGAACTCGCCCCCCGCGAAGTTCGTGCGCGACAGCGTAGGCCGCATGGGGAATGCGATCGATTCGATCGTGTCGCTCGGCTCGGTCCTCTCGGGCACCCACCTCGAGCGCAGCGTCGTCGGGCCGTGGACTCTCTCAGCGGGCGGATCGACGATCACCGATTCGGTGCTCTTCGACAAGGTCGTGGTCGGGTCCGGGGCCCGTGTGCACCGTGCCATCCTCGACAAGAACGTCGTGCTGGACGCCGGGGCGACCGTCGGGGTCGACCACGAACGTGACCGTGCGCGCGGCTTCACCGTGACCGATTCCGGCATCACGGTCGTGGCCAAGGGAGTGCGCGTCGAGGCCTGAGCACGGCGATAGCCTTGGGGCCATGCCTACGCGCCCCGCTCGCCTCCTCGTCGTGCTCGACGCTGATTCCACGCTCATCCGCAACGAGGTGATCGAGCTCCTCGCGGATGAGGCGGGCCGGGGCGCCGAGGTCGCCGCGGCCACCGAGGCAGCGATGCGCGGCGACGTCGACTTCCGCACGAGTCTGCGCTCCCGGGTCGCCGCTCTCGCGGGCGTGGACGAGGGCGCTTTCGCCCGGGTCCGTGCGCGCATCGAGCCGACGCCCGGGGTGGTCGAGCTCATCGACGCTGTGCACCGTCGATCCGGGATCGTGGGCGTCGTCTCGGGCGGATTCCATGAGATCCTCGACGACCTCGCTCCCTCGCTCGGTGTCGATGTGTGGCAGGCGAACCGACTCGAGGTGGTCGATGGCGTGCTCACCGGCGCCGTGGACGGCCCCATCGTCGATGCGCGGGCGAAAGCCGAAGCGCTGCGGCGATGGCGCGATGAGCACGCCGTGCCCACGTCGTGCACGTTCGCGATCGGCGATGGCGCCAACGACCTCGAGATGCTCGCTGAGGCCGCCCTGGGGCTCGCTTTCAACGCGAAGCCCGCGGTCCGCTCGCGCGCAGATCTGGTGATCGGACCCGTCGACCTCCGCGAGGTCATCCCCCTTCTGCCGGCGGGATGACCAAGGGGTCAGTGCCCCATGCCGAGCCCGCCGTCGACCGGGATCACTGCCCCTGAGATGTAGGCGGCATCCTGCGACGCCAGCCACGTGACCACACCCGCCACTTCGTCGGGTGAGGCGAAGCGTCCGGCCGGGATGCTCTTCTTGTAGTCCGCCTGCGTCTCGTCGGGCAGGGCGGCCGTCATGTCGGTCTCGATGAAGCCCGGCGCCACGACGTTGGCGGTGATTCCGCGCCCGCCGAGTTCACGGGTGAGTGAGCGGGCAAAGCCCACGAGCGCGCTCTTGGATGCCGCGTAGTTGATCTGCCCTGCAGAGCCGTAGAGTCCGACGACCGACGAGATCAGGATGACACGACCGAACCGCGCCCGCAGCATGCCCTTCGATGCGCGCTTGACGACACGGAAGGCGCCGCCGAGGTTCGTGTTCACGACGCTGTCGAAGTCGTCCTCGGTCATCCGCATCAGCAGAGTGTCCTTGGTCACGCCGGCGTTGGCGACCACGACCTCGACCGGACCCAGTTCGCGCTCGACTTCGCTGAAGGCGGCATCGACGGCGGCGGCGTCGGTGACATCGGCACGAACGGTGAGCGTCCCGTCCGGCCCTTCGCCGGAGCGGGCGGTGACGGCGACGCGGTACCCCTCGGCGACGAACCGCTCGGCGATCGCGCGACCGATGCCGCGGTTGCCTCCGGTCACGAGTACGACGCGGTCGGTAGTCATAGAATGCTCCCCAGGATCAGGTGGCCAGAGTGACCGACCAAGCCTATCGGCCCACCGCGAGCAGCAACCGAGGAGAAGACAATGAGCACCCCCGAGCAGAACCCGGTTCCCCCGCAGCCGTCCCAGCCGGCGGCGAACGGTGCTCCGCAGACTCCCCCACCGGCATACGGTGCTCCGCAGACGCCGCCGCCGGCGTACGGCTCGTCGCAGACTCCCCCGCCGCCGGCCTACGGCGCCCCGCAGACTCCCCCGCCGGCGTACGGGGCGGCGCCCGCCTACCCGCCGGCCGGGCCGTCCGGCTACCCGGCGCCGCCGAAGACGAACACGCTGGCGATCGTCTCCCTCATCGCTTCCATCGCGGGCCTCGTGATCGTTCCCTTCATCGGCTCACTGGTGGGGGTCATCACCGGGCACATGTCGCTCAGCCAGCTCAAGTCCTCGGGCGAGAGCGGACGCGGGATGGCGCTGGCCGGAACGATCATCGGATGGATCGGCCTGGCGCTGGCCATCATCGGCGCCATCGCGTTC
>JAUHYM010000162.1 GCA_030426515.1 Actinomycetes bacterium | reverse complement strand
GCGACAGGCTCGTCATCACCGTCGTGAACACGGACGACGTCGCGCACGACCTGGTCCTCGACACCGGGCAGTCGACCGGGCGTTTGGCGCCTGGCGCGAGCGCGACGATCGACGTGGGCGTGGTCGGTCGGTCTCTCGAGGGATGGTGCTCGATAGCCGGGCACCGGCAGATGGGGATGGTGCTCACCGTCGCGGTGAGCGGCGCCGACGATCAAGCGACGAGCGACGACGGCGAGCACCAACACGGCTCCGAGGCAGAATCGTCGACCGAGCCGGCTCTCGACGGAGCCGCTCTCGTGGACCTGCAGGGCACGATGGCTGGCGGCCCATTCGATGCCGCACTCGCGCCGTCGAAGCCCGCCGGAACCGTGCACCAGGTCACTCTCGAGGTGACGAACGAGGTGCGTGAGGTTGCGCCGGGGGTCACGCAGGAGCTGTGGACCTTCGGCGGCGAGGTGCCAGCTCCGACCCTGCGCGGCAAGGTGGGCGACGTCTTCGAGATCACGTTGGTGAACAACGGCGACATGGGCCACTCGATCGATTTCCATGCGAGCTGGATCGCGCCTGACGACGCGATGCGCACCATCGAGCCGGGCGAGTCGTTGACGTATCGCTTCATCGCGGAGCGGGCCGGAGCCTGGCTCTACCACTGTTCCACCACGCCGATGTCGCTGCACATCGCCAACGGCATGTTCGGCGCCGTGATCATCGACCCGCCCGACCTGGAGCCGGTTGACCGTGAGTTTGTGATCGTCCAGTCCGAAATGTATCTCGGCGCCGACGGCGGCATCGCGGATGCCGACAAGATCGCGGCGGAGGCCCCGGATCTCGTGGTCTTCAATGGTCACGCGACGCAGTACCGAGAGCACCCCCTCGAAGCTCGGGTCGGCGAGAAGGTTCGTGTCTGGGTCGTCGTCGCGGGGCCGAGCAGAGCGAGCTCGTTCCATGTCGTCGGTTCCCAGTTCGACACCGTGTACTTCGAGGGTGCCTATCACCTGGGAGGACCGGGAGCGGAGCCCTCGGGCGGAGGTCAGGCGCTCGCACTACAGCCGGGCCAGGGCGGATTCGTCGAGCTCAGCTTCCCCGAGCCCGGCACCTACCCATTCGTGAGCCACATCATGGTCGATGCCGAGCGAGGCGCCGCAGGCGCCTTCCTGGTCACCGACGGTTGAGAGACGTCGGGGCCGATGGCCGGTCCCGCGAGAAGGAGGAGAGATGACCACCGAGAGCACGAAGGACCAGACGGCCACCTGTGGGTGCGGCGGCGAGGGCGGTTGCGGAGGCACCGCGATCGGCGTCGACGATCTCGCCTCCGCCCAGGTTGAGGCCACCGACCTCGACGTGCGCGCCATACCGCACGAGCACCGTCACGCGCGGGTGATCGGCGCCGTGACCTCGCTCGTGCCAGGCGAGGCGCTGGTCGTCGCCGCCCCGCACGACCCTGTGCCTCTGCTGCGGCAGATTGAAGTCGAGGTCGCCGGAGACTTCAGCGTCGACTACCTGCAGTCGGGTCCGGTGGTGTGGCGCGTCTCGATCGCACGCGTCACCTGCTGCTGATGGACGCCGAGCGAGGCTCGGTGCTGGCGCGTGGCCCCGAGCGGCGCGCGGCGATCCTGCTCGAGCTCGAGCGCGCGGAAGCGCCCGTCACCGTGGAAACCCTCGCCGGCGCCGTGGGCCTTCACCACAACACGGTGCGCGAGCATCTCCGTGTGCTTGAGCAGGAGGGACGAGTGCGCCGCTCGACGGCGCCCGTGGCCGGTCGCGGCAGGCCGCGGGCGGCGTTCGAGAGCGTCGACAACGGCCCCGTACGGACACCGGTGGGCACCGGAGCCGTCGCCCTGCGCGAGCATCTGCTGCGCATCCTGATCTCACGTTTCGGCGCGCCCGACGACGCCGCATGGGCCGGGGCACGCCAGGATGCGCGGGAGTGGGGCCGCGAGCTCGCCGGGGAGATGGATGCGGCTCACACGCCCGACGGCGTCGCGGCGCTCGTCGCACGGGGGCTCACGGCCATGGGCATGGAGCCCGATGCCCGCGCGGATGTCGTCGACATCGCCTCCTGCCCGTTCGCCGACCTCGCCGCGGACCGCCCCGACGTCGTGTGCGGTCTCCACCAGTCTGTCATCGACGGGATGCTGGACAGCGCCGCGCCCGCAGGCTCGACGGCCCGACTGCTGCCGTTCGCCGGGCCGCGCATGTGTCGAGTCGAGACGCTGGTGCCCTCGGCCCCGGTGAGTGTCGCGTGACGTCGCCACACGCGGACTCAGCGGACTCGGATGAGTAGGGTGACAGCGTGACGGTCGATGCGTTCGTGCGACACCGTGTCCTCAACGGGCTGGGCGCCGAGGGCCAGGACGCGATAGCGCGCGCGCTTGTGGCGATCGTCGGGGTCGGCGGGCTGGGTTGCCCGGCGGCGCGGTACCTTGCAGGTGCGGGCGTCGGTCAGATCACGCTCTTCGACGGTGATCACGTGTCGGTCACGGACCTCCACCGGCAGGTGCTCTTCTCGCCGACGGATGTGGGCAGACCCAAGACCGATGCCGCGGCCGACGCACTCGGCGCTGCTGCTCCATGGACGCGCATCGATGCCCGCCGCACGCGCATCGGCCAGGAGAACGGCGATGAGCTCGAGGGCTTCGACGTCATTCTCGACTGCACGGACACCTGGTCCTCGCGCCGGTCGGTCGCCGCGGCCTGCCGGGAGCACGGCACTCCGCTTGTCTGGGGAGCCGTCGAGGGTTGGCACGGGCAGGTAACCGTCTTCGACGATGACCACGCTCTCGACGACGTGTTCCCCACGGATCCGGCGCTGGACGTCGAGGCATGTGAGGTGTTGGGCGTCCTGGGCCCGCTGTGCGGTCAGATCGGCACGGCGATGGCGACGCAGGCCGTCATGCGCATCCTGGGGGTCGGCCCCGGGCTGGCTGGCACCCTGGCCATCATCGACGCGCGCACGGGGGTCTGGCGCTCGGTCCGCCTCCCGGAGTCCGCTCATGCGTAGCGTCGAGGAGCACCTGGCCGTGATCACCGGGCTCGTGTCGCGGTTGCCGACCGAGACGGTGTCCCTCGAACACGCCAGTGGAAGGGTGACCGGGACGGCCATCACGGCCTCCGGGTCGATTCCGCCGTTCGACAACTCTGCTATGGACGGTTACGCGGTGCGAACGGTCGATCTCGCGCGCGCGACCCCCGCGGTGCCTGTCCGGCTCTCCATTGTCGGCGAGGCGTTCGCGGGACATCCCGCTCAGGCCGTGGTCGGGCCGGGTACCGCCGTGCGGATCATGACGGGCGCCCCGGTGCCACGTGGAGCCGATGCCGTGGTCGCCCAGGAGATGGTCGCCGTCTCCTCCGGGGCCGTCGCATTCACCGCGGCCTTGCAGGAGGGCGCAAACATCCGCCGTGCGGGCGAGGACGCGCGCCCCGGTGACGTCGTCGTTGCCGCGGGTGTGCGGCTCCGCGCCCGACATCTCGCGGCGGCGGCCGCCGCCGGCGTTCCTGAAATGAGGGTGGTGCGCCGCCCGCGCATCGGGATCCTGGTGACGGGGGATGAGCTCGTTCCTCCAGGGACACCGTTGCGTCCCGGTCAGATCCATGAGTCGAACGGCACGTACCTCGCTGCAGCCCTCCCGGCGCTGGGCGCGGAGCCCGTGCCGCTCGGACCTGTGCGGGACGATGCTCACGCGGTGCGGGACGCCGTCGCCACCAGCGGAGTCGACCTCGTCGTGACGACCGGAGGGGCGAGCGTCGGGGATCGAGATCCTGTGAAGGAGGGCCTTGCGCCGGCAGGTGTCGAGTTCGTGCGAGTCGCGATGCAGCCAGGAAAGCCGCAGGGGGCAGGCACTGTGGGCGGCACGCCGGTGCTGTGCTTTCCCGGCAATCCCGTCGCCGTGGCGGTGTGCACGGAGGTCTTCCTCGTGGCCGTGGTGGCGGCGATGACCGGTGCCGAAACTCCGCCTTGGGGAGACAGGATCGTCGAGGCGGGCTGGCGCTGCCCGGCCGGAAGAGCGCAGTTCATGCCGGTGACGGACGCAGACGGCGCGTTGCGCCCCGCGACCGCACGCGGATCGCAGTCCCACCTCATCGCGCGCCTCGCATCCGCCGACGGGATCGCGTGGGTCGATGCGGAGGTTGAGGAGGTCGTGCCAGGGATGGCCGTGAGATACCGGAGGTTCACCGCATGAGCGAGTTCACCCATCTGGACTCAAGCGGGCACGCCCGCATGGTTGACGTCACGGACAAGACCCCGACGGCGCGGCGCGCCACCGCGGAGGCGCTCGTCGCATGTGGGACGCACGTCGTCTCCGCGCTCCGCGACGGAGCGGTGCCGAAGGGCGACGTCGCGGCCGTCGCGAGGATCGCAGGCATCGCGGCGGTGAAGCGTGTGCCTGACCTATTGCCGCTCGCGCATGTCATCGGAATTCACGGTGCCGTGGTCGACATCGAGATCCTCGACGCAGGAGTGCGGATCGAGGCGACCGTCCGCACCGCGGACCGGACCGGAGTCGAGATGGAGGCACTCACCGCCGCAGCCGTGGCCGGACTCGCCGTGGTCGACATGGTCAAGTCGCTCGACAAGCGCGTGGAGCTCGGCGGCTTGCGGCTGCTGGCCAAGGACGGCGGCAAGTCGGGGTCGTGGCGACGCTCGGAGAAGGGCTGACCACGGCCGCGTCAGGCGAGGCGCCGGAGCCATGGGACGCGGTGATCCTGGCGGGCGGCGCCGGCACCCGGCTGGGCGGGGTCACGAAGGGCGACCTCACGCTCGCTGGGGCAACCCTGATGGATCGTGCTCTGTCTGCGACTGTCGAGGCGCGGGCACGCGTGATCGTCGGCGGCGCTCACACCGACGCAGTCACGTGGACCACGGAAGACCCGCCGGGCACTGGACCGGCGGCTGGCATCGCTGCCGGACTACGGGCACTCGCGCAGCCGCGCGCGCCGTGGGTCGTCGTGCTGGCCGTCGACACGCCTGGGGCGGCGGGCCTGGTGCCGCGACTCCTGGCCTCCGCAAGCACCGCTCGCGATGGCGCGTGGATCGTCGACGCGGGCGGTCGTGCCCAGCCGTTGTTGGCCGTGTATCGAACCGCGACCCTTGCCGTCCGCTGCCGTGCCGGCCTCGCCGGTGCCTCCGTCGCTAGACTGGTCGGCGGGCTCGACATGACGGGAATCCACGACGAGCTGGACGCCGCACATGACGTCGATACCTGGGCCGATGTTGCCCTATGGGAGGAGCGACTGCGATGAATCACAGCGAGATCGACCGTTTCCTCGACGCGCTGGCAGCCGCGCTCGGCGCGCCGCTCGACAACATCGACATACAGGCGCTGCTCGATGTGGCGCGCGACGCCGCCCATGGCGTGGAGAGGCCCGCGGCACCGCTCGCCACCTTCCTGGTGGGCTACGCCGCGGGGCTGCGTCGCGCGGCCGGCGACGACATCGGCGCTGAGTGTGCGAGCGCGTCGGCGCTGGCCGAGCGGTGGTCGGCGTCGTGACGCGCGTGCGCGTCTTCGCGGCGCTCGCCGAGGCCGTGCGGGCCGAGGAGTTGAACCTCGACGCGGACGACGTCGCGCAGGTGCGCGCCACGATCGCGGAGCGCGGCACCGATGCCGCGCGGGTAGTCGCGCAATGCACCATTCTGCGGGACGGGCAGCGCGTCGACGACGCGGAGCGTGTCGCCGTCGACGACGT
>JAUHYM010000161.1 GCA_030426515.1 Actinomycetes bacterium | reverse complement strand
GTGTCGCCGGCCGAATCGGGGCGGGCGCGCAGGATGTCGATCGCGACGAGGTCGCCGTGGGCGATCACCCCGCCCCACGAGGTCCCGAGCACCCCGAGAGTCTTCGCCAGCACATCCTCGTGGAAGCCCGCGTGGATGTCGTATCGGGTCGGCTCGTCGATGTCCTCGCCCGCTGACGCACGTCGGTCGAGTTCGAACCGCGCGGCGCGCGTCACCTTCGTGGGCATGTCGGATGCCGCGACCCGGCGGCTGCCCCACCCGAAGGCATCCGGCACCAGCACCGAGAACCCCGCGCGGGCGAGGTCGCTCGCCAGCGGGCGTCCGTCATAGCACTGCGCGCGGAACGCGGCGACCTGTGGGTGGGTGTCGCCGGGGCCATCCGCGATCTTCTCCTTGCCGAAGTACTTCATGCCGCCGTGGCAGTGCAGCGCGGCGACGCCAGGGAGCGGCGCGGTCTCACCGGCCGGTCGCAGCAGCCACGCGTCGGTGGCCGGGCCGAAGCCGGCATCCCAGCGGAGCGCGAGCGCGTCGACGCCGTCCCGGGTCCAGCGGTCGGTCTCGGCCGGCTCCGGCACGTGACGGGGGAGAACCGGGACGCCGAGCGTCGAAGCCAGCGCCGCCGGTATGCGTGTGGGCTCGATGGGCGCGAATGGCGTCGTCGGCAGGGCGCTGACCAGACCTTCCATGCCCCGCAGATCTCGCAGCGTACCGTCCGGCTCAGCCATCGCCACCTCCCGCGGCTCGTGCAGCAGTGCGCTGCCCGCCGCTCTCATCTTCTCAGGGCGCCGCGCAGGGCGATCAGATCACCGAGCGGACCATCGACTCGAAGCCGAGCACGTGCTCGCGCGCGATGGCTGCGGCCGCGTCCGCGTCTCCTGCGGCGATCGCCTGCAGCAGGGCGACGTGCTCGTCGACGTGGCTTGCGACATCCGGCAGCCGGTCGATGACGAGACACCAGATGCGGGTGGCGAGGTTGTCGTACTTGAGAAGGTCTTCCTGCAGGTGACGGCTGCCGCTGGCGGCGTAGATGCTGCGGTGGACCTCGAGGTCGTACCGCATGAGGGTGACCGGCGTGCTGGTGGCGAGATCGATGTGCGAGATCGTGTCGGCGAGCGCGGCGAGCTGTTCGCGGGTCGTGGCGGAGGCGACCCGGGCCGCCCGCGAGGCGGCGAGGGGCTCGAGCTGAGCGCGGATCTCGGTGATCGGCGCCAGGTCGGTGAAGTCGACGGGCGAGGCGAACGTGCCCCGGCGCGGGAACATCGCGACCAGGTGCTCGGCCTCGAGGCGCTTGAGCGCCTCGCGCACGGGGGTGCGTCCGATCCCGAGCTCCCGCCCGATCTGCTCGTCGTTCAGCGGCGTCCCCGGGCGAATGTCGAGCACGATGAGGCGGTCGCGCAGCACGTCGGTCGCGTACTCCGCATAGGAGCGCCCGTTCAGCTCGGCCTCGTCGGGAGCATCCCGCTGCGCGAAGGGCTCGGGCAGTGCGCTCATCGGACTCCTTCTCGGCTCTTGACGTGCGTGCGTCGCGCTCATACTATCGGATCGACGATAGATATATCAGTCGTTCATAAGTGGGGATGCGGATGACGACAGACACCCCGCGGACGCCGGGCGCAGAGCTCCCCGAGCACCCGCGCTTCCTGTGGAACTCTCCCGAGCCCAAATCCTCGTACGACGTCGTGATCGTCGGCGGGGGAGGGCACGCGCTGGCGACCGCGCACTACCTCGTCAAGAACCACGGCATCACCGACGTCGCGGTGATCGAGCGCGGATGGCTCGCGGGCGGCAACATGGCCCGCAACACCACGATCATCCGCTCCAACTATCTGTGGGACGAGAGCGCCGGCATCTACGAGCACGCACTGACGCTGTGGGAGGGCCTGGAGGACGACCTCGAGTACCCGATCCTGTTCAGCCAGCGCGGCGTGCTGAACCTCGCGCACACCCTGCAGGACGTTCGCGACTCGCGCCGTCGGGTCGAGGCGAACAAGCTCAACGGCGTCGACGCGGAATGGGTCGACGCGCAGGGCGTCAAAGACCTGTGTCCCATCGTCAACGTCTCCGACGACATCCGGTACCCCGTGCTCGGGGCCACCTACCAGCCGCGCGCCGGCATCGCCAAGCACGACTACGTCGCCTGGGGCTTCGCCCGCAAGGCCGCCGCGGCCGGCGTCCACCTCATCCAGAACACCGAGGTCACCGGCTTCCTGACCGACGGCGACCGGGTCACCGGCGTCCGCACCAGCCGCGGCGACATCGGGGCCGGACGCGTCGCGCTCGCCGCGGCCGGCCACACCTCGGTGCTCACCGACACGCTCGGCCTGCGCGTGCCGATCCAGAGCCACCCGCTCCAGGCGCTCGTCTCGGAGCTCCTCGAGCCGGTGCACCCCACCGTCGTGATGTCGAACGCCGTGCACGTGTACGTCTCGCAGGCCCACAAGGGCGAGCTCGTCATGGGCGCCGGCGTCGATGCGTACAACGGGTACGGCCAGCGGGGCGCCTTCCACATCATCGAGCGGCAGATGGCCGCAGCCGTCGAGCTGTTCCCGGTCTTCGCCCGCGCCCATCTGCTGCGCACGTGGGCGGGCATCGTGGATGTCACCCCCGACGCCTCGCCGATCGTGGGCCTGACCCCCTTCGAGAACCTCTTCCTCAACTGCGGATGGGGCACCGGCGGGTTCAAGGCCACCCCGGGCCTGGGCGACGCGTACGCCCACACCATCGCGACCGGCACGCCGCATCCGCTGGTCGCGCCGTTCAGCCTCGACCGCTTCGTCACGGGGCGCCTCGTCGACGAGCACGGCGCGGCCGCGGTCGCCCACTGATCGAACGGACAGCACATGCAGCTCATCGAATGCCCCTGGTGCGGACGCCGCGAAGAGATCGAGTTCTCGTACGGCGGCGAAGCGCACGTGCCGTACCCGGACGACCCGTCCGCGCTCGATGACACCGCGTGGGCGCACTACGTGTTCTTCCGCGGCAACCCGAAGGGGCTGTTCGCCGAGCGCTGGGTGCACACGGCCGGATGTCGGCGCTGGTTCAACGCCCTGCGCGACACCGTCACCTACCGATTCGAGGCGGTGTACCCGGCAGGTTCGACGCCGTCGGGGTTCACCGCCACCGCCCCCCTCGAGAGCGCGCCCGCACGATGACACAGATGCACCGCACCCCCACCGGCAGCCTGATCGACCGCGGCGCCGCGTTGACGTTCGACTTCGACGGCACGCCCGTCGACGGGTACGCCGGCGACACGCTCGCCTCGGCGCTGCTCGCGAACGGCATCCACCAGGTGACCACCAGCATCAGGCTCGGCCGTCCCCGCGGGATCGCGGCGGCCGGACCCGAGGATCCCAGCGGCGTCCTGCAGCTCACCCGCCCCTTCCCCGACCCCCTGCAGCTGGCGAGCACCGTCGAGCTCGCCCCCGGCATCGCCGCGCACGGCGTGCCCGGGCAGGGCGTCCTTCCCACCGAGCCCGATCCCGCCCGGTACGACGCTGTGCACCTCCATGTCGACCTGCTCGTCGTCGGCGCCGGCCCCGCAGGGCTTCTCGCCGCGCACACCGCCGCGCGCGCCGGCGCCCGCGTGGCACTCGTCGATGAGAAGCCCGTCGCCGGCGGATCACTGCCGTCGACCCCTCGCACCGTCGACGGGGTCGATGGTGCCGCGTGGGCGGCGCGGGTCGCCGCCGAGATGGCCGTGCTCGGGGTCATTCACCTGCCGCGCACCACCGTGTTCGGGGTCTACGACGACGGGCTCGCGCTCGCCGTCGAGAAGCGCACCGATCACCTCGGCGACCAGGCACCCGAGGGTGCCCTGCGGCAGCGCATCTGGCGCATCCGCGCGCAGCGCATCGTCGTCGCGGCGGGCTCTCACGAGCGCCCCGTCGTGTTCGCCGACAACGACCGACCCGGCATCCTGCTCGCCGGCGCCGCCGCGACCTTCCTGCACCGCTACGGCGTCACTCCCGGCGAGCAGGCGGTCGTGTTCACCACCAACGACAGCGCCTACCGCACCGCCTTCGATCTGCACGACGCCGGCGTCCGAATCGCCGCGATCATCGACGCGCGCGCGATCATCGGGGACCTCTGGACCGCGGGCGCGGCGGCCCGCGGCATCCCGCTGGCTCACGGCAGTGTCGTGACCGGGACGGGTGGCGAGAGCCGCGTCGAGACCGTGTCGTACGCGCGGTTCAACGGGCGCGACTTCGGTGTCACCGAGCAGGTCGCAGCCGACACCCTGCTGGTCAGCGGCGGTTGGAACCCGGCCGCTCACCTGTACAGCCAGGCGGGCGGCGCGCTGCGCTACGACCAGCGCCTCGGCGCGTTCGTGCCGGACGGCGTCGTGCCCCAGGTCGCCGTCGCGGGGTCGGCGGCCGGTCTCTTCGGTCTTCGGGAGGTCTTCGCGCACGCGCGTGACGTCGCCGCCGACGCGCTGGCCGAACTCGGATTCGCGGCCGCGCCCGGCTCGCTGCCCGAGGTCGACGAGGACATCGACCACCACCCCGGCGCGGTGCTCTGGTACGTGCCCACGGGCGACCCCGCCACGCTCGACACCCACTTCGTCGATCTGCAGCGCGACGCGACGGTCGCCGACATCGCGCACGCGATCGGCGCGGGTCTTCGTTCGATCGAGCACATCAAGCGCTACACGACCATCGGCACCGCCCACGACCAGGGCAAGACCTCGGGCATTCTCGCGTCGGGCATCGCCGCGGAGATCACCGGTGAGCCGATCGCCGGCGTCGGCACGACGCGATTCCGCCCGCCGTACACACCGGTGGCGTTCGCCGCGCTCGCCGGCCGCGCCCGCGGCGACCTCTTCGACCCGGTGCGCCTCACGCCGGTGCATGAGTGGCATGTCGCTCACGGCGCCGTGTTCGAGGACGTCGGCCAGTGGAAGCGCCCCCGGTACTACCCGCAGCTCGGTGAGGACATGGATGCTGCGGTGGCCCGCGAGACGGTCGCCGCCCGCACCGGGGTCGGCATCATGGACGGGTCGACGCTCGGAAAGATCGACGTGCAGGGACCCGATGCCGACGCGTTCCTCGACCGCATCTACACGAACCTCATCTCGAGTCTGCCCGTCGGCGCGGTGCGCTACGGCGTGATGTGCGGCGTCGACGGCATGGTCATCGACGACGGCACGGTGCTGCGGCTGGAGCAGACGCGGTTCCTGGTCTACACGACCACCGGCGGGGCCGCGAAGATCCTCGACTGGATGGAGGAGTGGCTGCAGACCGAGTGGCCCGAGTTGCGGGTCTGGCTCACCTCGGTCACCGAGCACCTGGTCACGTTCCCCGTCGTCGGTCCGCGTTCGCGCGAGGTCATCGGCGACGTGTTCCCCGACGTCGACGTCTCGAACGACGCGTTCGGCTTCATGACCTGGCGAGACACCGACCTCGACGGGGTGCCGGTTCGCCTCGCGCGGGTGAGCTTCTCGGGCGAGCTCGCCTACGAGGTCAGCATCGACAGCCGGTACGGCGCGTCGCTGTGGGAGCGGCTGGTCGCCGCGGGCGCCCCCCACGGGATCACCCCCTACGGCACCGAGACGATGCACGTGCTGCGCGCCGAGAAGGGCTACCCGATCGTCGGGCAGGACACCGACGGCACCATCACCCCGCACGACCTCGGGATGTCGTGGGTCGTGTCGAAGAAGAAGCCCGACTTCATCGGCAAGCGCTCGTTC
>JAUHYM010000160.1 GCA_030426515.1 Actinomycetes bacterium | reverse complement strand
GGCGACGAGTGGCTGATCCCGCGTGTGCTCAACGACGCCTACAAGGCGCACATGAGCGAGGAGAGTCTGCTGGCCGAGGCCCTCTCCCCCGCGCAGCTGCTGTTCCTGGGCACTCTCGCCGGCGCCCGGGCGCTCGATCAGGAGGACACGTTCGGCAACCTGGATGTCGGCAAGGAGGCCGACTTCGTCGTCGTCGACCCGTCGGCGCAGCCGGGCTTCGCCGAGGTGCTGGCGGCGGCCGTCGAGCGCGGCATCCCGTCGCACCTGTTCACCCTGCTGATGGGCATGCGCGAGCCGGCGGTGCGGGAGGTCTACGTGCGCGGCGTGCGGGTGGTCGCGCCGTAGTCAGTGCGCCGCGCGGGGCTCAAGCGTGGAACAGTGTGTGCACGTCGCCGGTGACCGACCGGCCGCCCAGGGCGTCGAGCTCGAGAAGCACCGCCTGGCCGACCACGACCGCATCGAGCGCCTCGAGCAGCTCGGTCGAGGCTTTGAGGGTGCCGCCGGTGGCGAGCACGTCGTCCATCAACAGGACGCGCGCCCCGGCGGGGAGGTCGTCGGAGCACTCGATGGTGGCGGTGCCGTACTCGAGCGCGTACGAGACGGATGCCGCGGGTCGGGGCAGCTTGCCCGCCTTGCGGATCGGCATCATGCCCGTGCCTGTCGCGATCGCGGCGGCGCCCGCGAGCAGGAACCCGCGCGCCTCGATGCCGGCGACGACATCGAAGGCACCCGCGAAGGGGGCGACCATCGCCTCGACGCAGGCGCGCAGGGCGGGCCCGTCGGCCAGCAGCGGGGCGATGTCGCGGAACAGGATGCCGGGCTCGGGGAAGTCCGGGACGACGGCGATCAGCTGCTCGGCGCGAGCGAGGGCCGCCTCGCGTGCGGTGTCTGCGGTCACCCGCACAGGGTATCCGCCGCATGTGTCCGGGGCGTTGCGGCGGCGCCCGCCTCAGGGGCGACGGTGCGCGGCGAGGCGCGCCTCGAGACCGTGGCGCACGGTCGGCCACTCGCTGTCGAGGATCGAGAAGACGACCGTGTCGCGTACGGTGCCGTTCTCGAGGATCACGTGGTTGCGCAGGACGCCGTCCTGCTTCGCGCCCAGGCGGGCGATCGCCGCGCGGGACTGGTGGTTGTGCCAGTGGGTGCGGAACTCGACCGCGATGCAGCCGAGCTCGTCGAACGCGCGGGCGAGCAGCAGCAGCTTCATGGCCGGGTTCAGACCGGTGCCCTGGTGTCGGCGACCGATCCAGGTCGAGCCGATCTCGAGTCGGCGGTTCGCCGGGTCGAGGTGCAGGTAGGTCGTCATCCCGACGGCGCGACCGGTCACCGGATCCACGACCGCCCACGCGGCGATCTCACCGTCTGCCTGCCGCGCCCGCCGGGTCTCGATCTCGGCGGCCATCTGCGCGGGAGAGGGGATGTGGGTGTACCAGGTGCGCCACAGCTCGCCGTCGGCGACGGCCGCCGCCAGATCGTCGCGGTCGTCGGCGCGCAGCGGACGCAGCTCGACCTCGGCGCGGCGCAGGGTCGGGGTGTCGGCGAAGGTCATGCCTCACGGTATCGACTGCGGCATCCGCCGGTGGTGCGCGCTTCCGCCCGCTTGCCACAATGGCGGGCATGGACCGTCCCGCGATGCCGCCCGCGCCCACCCCGGCACAGTTCCTCGACGCGATCCGCGAGCTGTCGGCGCAGTTCGTCGACGAGGCGCAGCGGGTGCCGGCAGGTGCCGCGCTCTGGTCGGTCCTGTGGCCGACGCCGGGCGACATGGTCGACCACCTCGGCCAGATCCAGCGCTGGTCTGCCCACGTCGTCCGCACCGCGGGACCCGCCGACCGCGGGGCGTTCGCGCGCCCGGCCGACCGGGAGCCGATCGCGTGGATGAGCGAGAGCTCCGCCGACCTCGTCGCCGCGCTCGAGGACGCCGGCCCCGACGCAGCCGCCTGGACGTTCGTCGGTCCCGGCACGGCATCCTTCTGGTTCCGGCGCCAGGCGCACGAGGCGCGCAAGCACCTGTGGGACATCCGCACCGGCGTCGATCCCGCTCCGCTGCTGCCGAGTGCGGGCGGACCGGCGATGGCCGCCGACGTCATCGACGAGCTGTTCGAGGTGTTCCTGGCCCGCTCGCGCCGGGCGGGGCAGCTCCCGCCGCTGCCGGGACCGCTGCGGCTCGCGGCGACGGGTGCCGCCGTCGCGTGGACCATCACCGTCGACTGGGAGACCACGCGGGATGCCGCCGCCGATCCCGCAGCGACGGTCCTGCGGGCCGGTGTCGCGGACCTCGCCCTCTTCGCGTGGGATCGCGTCATCCCCGAGGAGCTGCCGGCGCGGTTCACGATCACCGGCGATCCGGGTGTGATCGCGGCGTACCGCGACGCGCCCGTGCACCCTTGAGCGCGCGTTCACCCCTGATTCCACAGGGATCGAACCGATTCGGAGGATTTGCGCTTACACTGCTCTGATGACCTCCCCCGGGCCCTCCGCATCCGACCCCGCCGCGCCGACCACCGGCAGCGAGTGGTGGCGCACCGCCGTCATCTACCAGATCTACCCCCGCTCGTTCGCCGACAGCTCCGGCGACGGCATCGGTGACCTCCCCGGCATCACCTCCCGCCTCGCCGAGCTCGCCGACCTCGGTGTCGACGCGGTCTGGCTGTCGCCGTTCATGACGAGCCCGCAGAAGGATGCCGGCTACGACGTCGCGGACTACTGCGACGTCGACCCGCTGTTCGGCACGCTCGCCGACGCCGACGCGCTCATCGCCGAGGCGCACGCCCACGGCATCCGGGTGATCGTCGACCTCGTCCCGAACCACTCATCCGACCAGCACCGCTGGTTCCAGGAGGCCCTCGCGGCCGAGCCCGGCAGCGCCGCCCGCGCGCGCTACCTCTTCCGCGAGGGGCGCGGCGAGAACGGCGAGCTGCCCCCGAACAACTGGGAGTCGGTGTTCGGCGGACCCGCCTGGACCCGCATCACCGAGCCCGACGGGACGCCCGGGCCCTGGTACCTCCACCTCTTCGATGCCACCCAGCCCGACTTCGACTGGACCAACCCCGAGGTGCACGAGGAGTTCCGCCGCATCCTGCGGTTCTGGCTCGACCGCGGGGTGGACGGATTCCGCGTCGACGTCGCCCACGGGCTCGTGAAGGCCGACGGGCTCCCCGACTACCTGCCGCCGGCTGACAGCGATTCGATGGGCGGCGGTGCCGTCGCCGCCCCGTACTGGGCGCAGGATGGCGTGCACGAGATCTACCGGGACTGGCACCGCGTGCTCGCCGAGTACGACGGTGACCGCGCGCTGTGCGCCGAGGCCTGGCTGCCCACCCCCGAGAAGACCGCCCTGTGGGTGCGTCCGGATGAGATGCACCAGGCGTTCAACTTCCCCTACCTGACCACCGGCTGGGATGCCGAGAAGCTCCGCGCCGTGATCGACGAGTCGCTCACCGCCTTCGGCGACGTGGGCGCACCGGCGACCTGGGTGCTGTCGAACCACGACGTGGTACGCCACGCGAGCCGGCTCGCGCTGACAGCCGAGAACCCGCAGGGGCACGGGCTGGGCCCCTCGTCGCCGGGCAAGCCGATCCCCGCGCTCGGCCTGCAGCGCGCTCGCGCGGCGACCCTGCTGATGCTCGGCCTGCCGGGCTCGGCGTACCTCTACCAGGGCGAGGAGCTGGGTCTGCCGGAGGTCATCGAGCTCGACGACCACGTGCGCCAGGATCCGACCTGGTTCCGCACGGGCGGCGAACGCTACGGCCGCGATGGATGCCGCGTCCCGATCCCCTGGGAAGCAGGCGCCCCCGCGTTCGGCTTCAGCCCGAGCGGCGCGAGCTGGCTGCCCCAGCCGGACGAGTGGCGTGATCTGGCGCGCGACGCGCAGCGGGGTGACGAGACATCGACCCTGTCGCTCTACCGGCGGATGCTGGCGGTGCGCCGTGCCGAGCGGCTCGGCGGCGGGACGTTCACGTGGCTCGAGGCCGCCGAGGGAGTCGTCGCGTTCCGCACCGGCGACGTCACGGTGATCGCGAACCTCGGCCAGACCGGCATCCCGCTGCCGGCCGGCGAGGTGCTCGTCGCGAGCGCGCCGCTCGCCGCCGACGGCACCCTGCCGGCCGACACCGCCGTGTGGGTGCGGGTGGCTGAGTAGGCTCGACCCCATGGCGATCGACCTCGAGGCCCTGTACATCGACCTGCACCGGCATCCCGAACTGTCGTTCCAGGAGACCCGCACGGCGGGTATCGTCGCCGCGCAGGTGAGCGGCCTCGGCCTCGAGGTCGAGGAGAGTGTCGGCCGCACCGGGGTCGTCGGGCTGCTGCGCAACGGCGACGGGCCGGTGGTGTGGCTGCGCGCCGACATGGACGGACTGCCCGTGGAGGAGCAGACCGGTCTGGACTACGCCAGCATCGCGAAGGGCACGGATCCCGCCGGCACCGAGGTGCCCGTCATGCACGCGTGCGGGCACGACATGCACGTGACCTGCCTGCTCGGGGCACTCGAGATCCTCGTCGCCGATCGCGACGCGTGGTCGGGCACTGTCGTCGCGGTCTTCCAGCCGGCCGAGGAGTACGGCGCAGGGTCGAAGGCGATGATCGCCGATGGCGTCCTCGACCGCTACCCCACGCCCGACATCGTGCTCGGGCAGCACGTCACCCCGCTGCCCGTCGGCCAGGTGGGCATGCGCCCGGGCACCCAGATGTCGGCCTCGGACGGCATCACCGTCACCCTGCACGGGCGCGGCGGGCACGGCTCGCGCCCCCACTCGACCGTCGACCCCATCGTCATGGCCGCGGCGACCATCATGCGTCTGCAGACGATCGTCTCGCGCGAGACGGACCCGCGCGATGTCGCCGTGGTGACGGTCGGCTCGATCCACGCCGGGCTGAAGAACAACATCATCCCCGCCGAGGCGGTGCTCGAACTGAGCCTGCGCTACCCGAACGACGAGGCGCGCGAGCGCGTGCTCGAGAAGGTCGAGCGCATCGTGCACGCCGAGGCGGCGGCATCCGGGGCGGCCCAGGCGCCCACCATCACGACCGACCACGTGCTGCCGCCGACGATCAACGACGCGACGGCGACCGCCCGGCTGCAGTCCGCGTTCCGCGCGGCGTTCGGCGATGAGGATGTCGTCGACCCCGGCATGTACACGGGCAGCGAAGACGTCTCGTGGTTCGCCCGCGAATCGGGCGCGCCCCTGGTGTTCTGGTTCTGGGGTGGGGTGGACCCCGACGCCTACGCCGCGGCGCTGGCGGCCGGGACGATCGAGCGCGACATCCCCACCAACCACTCCCCGTTCTTCGCGCCGGTCATGGCGCCGACGATCACCCGTGGCGTCGAGGCGATGGTCACCGCGGCCCGAGAGTTCCTCGACTGAGGCGGCCGGGATGCCGCACGCCGTGTTGGCCGGGCCGAGGCATCCTGCACCGCGCCGGAATCAGGAGATGCGCCGGATTCAGGACGATCGGGGCTGAATCGTCCTGAATCCGGCGCTCGTCCTGCATTCGGTCGGGATGCCGCGGCCGCCGCCGCGCGCGAGGCGGGATGCCGCGGGCCCCGCCGCCGCGAGCTGGGCGGCGGCGCGTCAGACGGTGAGCAGCTCGCGCTCGAGACGCGCGTAGCTGGTCTCCATGCCGTCGGTCATGCCGGTGGCGAGCACCATGTCCCGCGTGGCCTTGTCGGGGTACTCGATCACGTTCGTGATGAG
>JAUHYM010000159.1 GCA_030426515.1 Actinomycetes bacterium | reverse complement strand
CGGCGACCAGACCGACTACCTCGACCTGACCTTCCGCTGCACGTGGATCGAGGGCGACCCCTACCCCGCGGACGGAGAGATGACCGAGGTCGGGTGGTACCGACTCGACGACCTCACCGAGGTCGGCGTCGGCGACCAGGTCGGCGCAGACATGCGGGCACGCATCGAAGCCGCGCTGACGGCCGGACCGGATGCGCGATTCGAGGGCGGCGCCGCTCCCGAGTGAGCCGGGCTCACTCCCCCCGCAGGATCGCGAGGGCCCGCGCCAGGTCGGCGGGGTACGCGGAGGTGAACGTGACCCACTGCCCCGTGCCCGGATGCGTGAACGAGAGCTCCCGGGCGTGCAGCCACTGTCGCGTCAGCTGCAGGCGGGCAGACAGGGTGGGGTCGGCGCCATAGAGCGGGTCTCCGACGCAGGGATGCCGGTGGGCGGCCATGTGCACGCGGATCTGGTGGGTGCGCCCGGTCTCGAGGTGCACCTCGAGCAGGGAGGCCCCGGGGAACGCCTCGAGCGTCTCGTAGTGGGTGACCGAGTCCTTGCCTGTCGGGGTGACCGCGAACTTCCAGGAGTGATTCGGGTGGCGGCCGATGGGCGCATCGATGGTGCCCGCGAGTGGATCGGGGTGCCCCTGCACCACCGCGTGGTAGATCTTGTCGACCTCGCGCTCCTTGAACGCGCGCTTGAGAGCGACGTAGGCGTGCTCGGTCTTGGCGACGACCATGAGCCCGCTGGTGCCGACATCGAGCCGGTGCACGATCCCCTGCCGCTCGGCGGCCCCCGTGGTGGCGATGCGGAACCCCGCCGCGGCGAGGGCGCCGAGCACGGTCGGCCCCTCCCACCCGAGCGAGGGATGTGCGGCGACGCCCGCCGGCTTGTCGACCACGACGATGTCGTCGTCGTCGTGGATGATGCCGAGATCGGGCACGGCGACCGGGATGATCTCGGGCTCGGCCTTCGGCTGCCACGACACCTCGAGCCAGGCACCGGCGCGCAGCCGGTCGGACTTGCCCGCGGGGCATCCGTCCATCGTCACGCCGCCGTTGTCGGCGACCTCGGCGGCGAAGGTGCGAGAGAAGCCCAGGAGCTTGGCCAGGCCCGCATCGACGCGCTCGCCGTCGCGGCCATCGGGCACCGGAAGGGCGCGCGACTCCACGTCAGTCCTCGGAGGTGTCGGTCGCGGTGCGAGCCGTCTCGCGCCTGCCGTCGAACTGCAGACCGATCAGAACCAGCAGCGCCACGACGATCATGTCGCCGACGATGAAGATGTCGGCGATGTTGTAGATGGCCGGCGTCGTCCAGAACCACATCCACGGTGTGAGGATGAAGTCGATCACATGGCCGACGCCGAAGGCGGGCTCACGCAGCAGGCGATCGGTGAGGTTTCCCAGCACACCGCCCAGAAGCAGTCCCAGCACGACCGCCCACACCCGAGAGCGGATGCGCGTGACGGTCAGGTAGACGATCGCGACCGCGACGGCGGCGAGGGCGATCGTGAAGATCCACGTGACCTCTTCGCCGAGCGAGAAGGCCGCACCGGAGTTGCGCACGAGATAGAACTGCAGGACGTCGCCCCAGACCGGGACGACCTCCCGCGGGGGAAGGTTCTCGATGGCGAGGTGCTTGGTGAACTGGTCGGCGGCCAGCACGAGCGCCGCGAGAATCGCGACGATCGCGCCGGCCGCCGCCGCGCGAAGAGGGGCTCGGCCCGTCAAGGGCGCGCGTTACTGGCCGACGGCCGAGACGGGAGTCGAGCCCGAGTTGGTCGAGGAGCTCTCGAGGTCGCGGAGCTGACCCTCGATGTAGCTGCGCAGCTGCGAGCGGTAGTCGCTCTCGAACTGGCGCAGCTCGGTGATGCGACCCTCCAGAGTCTGGCGCTCGCGCTCGAGACGCTCGCTGACCTCGCGCTGCTTCACCTCGGCGTCCGAGACGATGCGCGCGGCCTGCGCCTGCGCGTCGGCGATCAGCTGGTCGCGCTGCGCCTTGCCCTCGGCGACGTGCTCATCATGCAGACGCTGGGCGAGCTCGATGATGCCGGCGCTGGCTGCGGCGGGCGGCGCGCCGTCGGCGGCGGGCTCGGCCGGGGCCTCGACGGGGGCGGGGACAGGCTCGGGAGCGGCCTCGGCGGCAGGGGCAGCGGCGGGCGCGCCACCGGCCTCGTACTCGGCGAGCTTCGCCTTCAGCTCCTCGTTCTCGGCGAGCGCCTTGCGCCACTCGACGACGACCTCGTCGAGGAAGTCATCCACCTCGTCCGGGTCGAACCCCTCCTTGAAGCGGACGTGCTGGAACTGCTTGGTGACGACGTCATCCGGGGTCAATGCCATGGTGGTTCCTCTTTCGAGTTCGAAATCGTGGCCGATGTCGGAGGGCGCTCAACGGGTGCGCGCACCCTGCCAGCATAGTCGGCGGGTCAGAACGTCGCGAGAGCGCGCGTCACGCTGAGCAGGATGAAGCACAGCAGCATGGTGATCGCGAACGCGAAGTCGATGGCGATGGCGCCGATTCGCAGCGGAGGGATGAATCGACGGAAGAAGCGGATCGGCGGGTCGGTGACGGTGTACACCATCTCGGCCGCGACCAGACCCGCTCCGCGGGGACGCCAGCCCCGATTGAAGATGGCGACGTAGTCGAGGATCAGGCGCGCGAGCATCACGAAGATGTACAGCAGCAGAAGCGCGTTGAGCACCCCCGCGATGGGCGCGATGACTCCCATCGGCGACTACGACTGCGCGAACGCGGGCTCCGCGTCACTGTGCGCGATCGAGCTGTCGCCGGACACCTCGATGTTCTCGGGAGAGAGCAGGAAGACCTTGCTCGTCACCCGCTCGATGCGCCCGTAGAGCCCGAGCGACAGACCGCTCGCGAAGTCGATGAGGCGACGCGCGTCGGCGTCGCTCATCTGCGACAGGTTGATGATCACCGGGATCCCCTCGCGGAAGTTCTCGGCGATCACCTGCGCGTCGCGGTACTGCTTGGGGTGCACGGTGAGAATCTCGCTCAGCGGGCCGACAGTCGGCTGGCGCACCACGTCGGGGCGACGGATCGGGGTCACCGGGGCGGCCTTCTGCTCGTCCGGCTGCTGCCGTGAGCCACGGGTCGTGTTCTGCACCTGCTCCTCGTATTCCTCGTCGTCGGCGAGGCCGAGATACACCATGGTCTTCTTCAGCGGGTTCGACATCGCATCCTCCGTTTGCTTGTCTGATTCGAGGCTAACCGCGTTCCGGGCGCGGTCCCGTGATTGCGGAGCCGATCCGCAGGTGTGTCGCGCCGCACGCGATCGCGTCGGCGAAGTCGGCAGACATCCCCGCCGAGATCAACGTCGCCTCGGGGACCTCGGCGCGCACGATCTCCGCACTGCGCGCGAGGCGTTCGAACGCGGGACGCGGGTCCTCCCCGAGCGGGGCGACGGCCATCACCCCGCGCAGCCGCAGCGTCGCACAGCCTGCGACGTGCGCGGCGAGCCGCGCCGCCTCGTCGGGCGCGACACCGCCGCGATGCGCCTCTGCGGTGAGGTTGACCTGCAGCAGGACATCCAGCGGCGCACCGCCCACGGCATCGAGCGCGTCGGCCAGCCGATCGCGATCGACGGAGTGGACGACGGATGCCGCCTGGCGGATGGCGCGCGCCTTGTTTCGCTGGGCCTGCCCGACGAAGTGCCACCGCAGGTCGGGCAGGTCGAGCTGCTCGTGCTTGGCACTCAGCTCCTGCTGCCGGTTCTCGCCGACGTCACGCACGCCCAGGGCGTGGAGCTGCTCGATCAGCGAGACGGGGTGGAACTTGGTCACCACGATGCGCGTGATCTCGGACGGATCGCGTGACGCGGCGCGCGCCGCATCCGCGATCCGCCCGTCGACCTCTGCGAGACGCGCGGCGACCTGCTCCACCGACCGACTACTTCAGGAAGTCGGGGATGTCGAGGTCGTCGTCCGCGAACACCGAGTCGTAGGTGTTGTCGGCGACCGGCGCGCTCACCGTCACCGGCTGACGCGTCTCGCCTGCCCGGTCGGCCTCACTCCGCTCCCCGGCCTCGGCGTCCGCGTCCGATCCGCCGTCGGTGCCAGGGAGGGCAGGCGCGGCCGGAACCTGGCGCTGGGCCTGGACGGGGTCGATGCGCAGCGTCGGCTCGCCGCCGTCGAAGCCGGCGGCGATCACCGTCACGCGCACCTCGTCGCCGAGCGTGTCGTCGATGACCGTGCCGAAGATGATGTTGGCTTCGGGGTGGGCGGCCTCCTTGACGAGCTGCGCGGCGTCGTTGATCTCGAAGATGCCGAGGTTGGATCCACCCTGGATGGACAGCAGCACGCCGTGCGCACCCTCGATCGACGCCTCGAGCAGGGGCGATTCGACGGCGAGCTCCGCAGCCTTGATCGCACGGTCGGCCCCGCGGGAGGATCCGATCCCCATCAGGGCGGATCCCGCTCCCTGCATGACGGACTTCACGTCCGCGAAGTCGAGGTTGATCAGACCCGGGGTGGTGATCAGGTCGGTGATGCCCTGCACACCGGCCAGCAGAACCTGGTCGGCGGTGGCGAACGCCTCGACCATCGAGATCCCGCGGTCGCTGATCTCGAGCAGGCGGTCGTTGGGCACGACGATGAGGGTGTCGACCTCTTCCTTCAGCTTCGCCACGCCCGACTCGGCCTGCGACTGACGGCGACGGCCCTCGAACGAGAACGGCTTGGTGACGACACCGATCGTGAGTGCGCCGATCGACTTGGCGATGCGCGCGACCACGGGAGCGCCCCCGGTGCCCGTACCGCCGCCCTCGCCGGCGGTGACGAAGACCATGTCGGCTCCCGCGAGCGCCTCCTCGATCTCCTCCGCGTGGTCCTCCGCGGCGCGACGACCCACCTCGGGGTCGGCGCCGGCGCCGAGGCCGCGGGTCAGTTCGCGGCCGACATCGAGCTTGATGTCGGCGTCGCTCATCAGCAGCGCCTGCGCATCGGTGTTGATCGCGATGAACTCGACGCCGCGAAGGCCGAGCTCGATCATTCTGTTGACGGCGTTGACGCCGCCGCCACCGACGCCGACGACCTTGATGACGGCGAGGTAGTTCTGGTTCTGGCTCATGCCGGCCTCCGTGCCCTTTCGGCGCTTGTCTAGATCCGCGTCAACCTTCAACCTCAACGGGAGAGTTAAAGAATTGCCCGGTATGTATTTCCTGACTCAGACGGTAGGCGCGCGCAGGATCCGGGACGGGATCGAGGTGGGCGTGTCGCGATTATCTTTTTCGCGCGGCTCAGCGCACGACGACCGCGCGGGGCGAGGAGACATCGTACGAGGACCATCCCGGCTGCGAGGCCATCGTCGTCTCGAGCACGAGCGCCTTCATCGCCGTCTCGTCGGCGCCGCCCCAGACGACCGTCGTGTCGGTGTCGCCGAGCACGAACGTCACGTCGTCGGGTGTCGATGCCGACGCCGAGACGACACGCGCCCGCAGGTCGTCGGGCAGCGCGCGCAGCACGTGTCCGAGCGCCGCGAACGCGTCGGCGTCGACACCGCCCGAGACCTCGAGCAGCGCATACTCGTCGGGCCGCTCGGGGCTCGTCGCCAGTGCGACGCCGGCCGCGTCGACGACCGTATAGCCGGCGGGACTGCGGACGACGCCGATCGGGGTGCGCTCGACGATGCGGACCACCACCTCGTGCGGCGGGCGCGCCTCCAGCGCGTACGACTCGACGAGAGGGAACGCGACGAGCGCCGCCTTGATGGCGCTCTCATCCAGCAGCGGCATCGGCGTGCCCAGCTGA
>JAUHYM010000009.1 GCA_030426515.1 Actinomycetes bacterium | reverse complement strand
GGCACCCACAGCTGACCCTCCGCGAACGCCAGCTTCACCCAGTCCCGCTCCGCCGTCACCGCGACAGCGGTAGCAACCGACCCCGCCGCAAGATCCACGGAACCACCCGCACACCCCACACTCGGCGACAACCGCCCGAGGACCCCCTCACCAGACACCACATACGTCTTATACGCCGACCGCACCGCGGCCCCGAGATCGCACACATCCACGCGCGACGCGTAGTCGACGGTGTCGCGGGGCACCCACAGGTCGGCGCCGTCAGCGGCCTGGAACATCAGCCAGTCACCATCCGCGGTCACCCCCGTCGCCGTCAGCCCGGTCCCGGCCGGCAGATCCCGCACACCCGCACCGCACTCCACCGTCGGCGCCGACCGCGCCGTCGCCCCACCGGGCAGCACCACATACGACTTCGACGCCGACCGGAAGTCCGTCGGCAGCGCACACACCGACTCCCCCGCCGACGCATACCGCACCGCATCCCGCGGCACCCACAGCTGACCCTCCGCGAACGCCAGCTTCACCCAGTCCCGCTCCGCCGTCACCGCGACAGCGGTAGCAACCGACCCCGCCGCAAGATCCACGGAACCACCCGCACACCCCACACTCGGCGCCACCCGGCCCACCACAGAACCCGCCGACACCACATACGTCTTGTACGCGGCTTCCGCATCCGGCCACGCGCACACCGATTCCGCGGCGGACGCATACCGCACACTGTCCCGCGGAATCCATAGGTCGCGGGCATCGACGTGGACCTGGATCCACTCCCTGTCTGCCGTCACCGCCGTCGCCGTGACCACGGTTCCCGGCGAAAGCGCCTGGGAGTCGGTCCCGCAGCGCGTGTCGGGCGCGCTCCGCGCGGTCGTCGGCGTCAGCAGGACGTAGGTCTTGAACGCCGAGGTCGTTCCGCTGGGGGCGGCACACGGAGACGGCGTCCTGGTGGACCCGAACCAGTCGGTGAAGTACTGGTAGAAGTTGCGATTCCCGTAGCTCGAGCAGCCGTCGCCTTCGCCGTAGCCCGCGCGCAGCGCCGCCGCATTTGGCTGGTAGGGGGTGTAGTAGTACAGGTTGGCTGTCGCCTGGTTCTGGATGTAGACCGGGGATGAGCCGCAGTCGCGGTTCGGGTGGTAGAGCACGTTCCAGGTCTTGCCCGGCGCGTACCAGGTGAAGAACTGGCTGGTTCCGGGCGGATTCGCATACCGCTTGAACTGCCATGCGGCGCCATACACCTGGTTGAAGAAGCCGTAGTAGCGCTCGTCGCAGGCCGCCGTATCGGGACAGCCCTGACCCATGGCGATCGTGTAGCGCCACTCGCTGGGCCAGACGTGGTTCACCAGTCCCTGCTCCTTCTGGAGCGTGACCAAGATGACCTGGGGGTTGATCCCGCACGCCTTGGCGACCTTGTAGATGATCTGCGAGGCACGCTCGCGATACCCACCCGAGTAAGCGCCGCACATCGCGTCCGCACTGGTCGAGCGGGACGTGTCGTACCAGTCCTTGAGACAGGTGTAGCCGGCGCGACAGTTCGGGACCTTCTCGTCGAGGAAGGCCTGGATCTGCGCGGCGGTCATCGTGCCGCTGTCGAAGAACACCGCGTCGGTGATGATCTGACCCGCTCGGAACTGCGACAGATCCGCCGTCTTGGCGATGGTGCCGGCGGCAGTCGCCGTCGGCTCGACCGTCACAGCGGCGGCGCGAGGAGGCGAGCCCACGAGGAAGGCGATGACGACCGCGAGCGCGCCGATCATCGCCGCGACACGGACGCGTGTAGGCGGACCCGAGCGGCGGACGAAGGGACGCGACATGTGACCAGTGTGTCGAAAGTGACTGCTGAGTACAACAATCCGGGGCGGCAGCCGTTTCGTGAGCGGTCTCACCAACACAGAGAATGGAACGATGACGACACCTTCAGCCCGTGTAGCGGTCATTGTCCGCACGAAGAACCGGCCGGCGATGCTCCGGCGGGCGCTCGCAAGTATCCGCGCACAGGCGTTCACCGACTGGGAGTGCATCGTCGTGAATGATGGCGGGGACCCCGCCGCCGTCGACCTCGCCATCTCCGACCTCGAGGAGCCGGTGCGGAGCAGAGTGCGCGCACTCCACTCCGACGAGAGCCGCGGGCGCTGGAAGAGCGCGAATGCCGGTGTCCTCGCGACGTCCGCGCCTCTGCTCACGATTCACGACGACGATGACTCGTGGGATCCCGCGTTTCTATCGGACGCGGTCGGCGCGCTTGACGAGCATCCTGAGCGATCGGGTGTCGTTGCCCGCATCGAGATCGTCTGGGAGGAACGATCCTCGACGGGAGGCCTTGTCGAGCGCGGCCGCGAGCCGTTTCAGCCGCACCTCGGCGACGTCCTGCTCACCGACACGCTCCTGTTCAATCGGTTCGTTCCGATCGGATTCCTCTATCGGAGGTCGTTGCACGAGGAGCTCGGTCTCTATGACGGCGACCTCCCTGTGATCGGCGACTGGTCGTTCAATCTCCGCGTACTCGCCCGCGAACCGTTGCACTTCGTCGGGGACCGCCCACTCGCGTTCTGGCACCAGCGCGCCGACAGCGTGGGCGCGGATGGAAACAGCGTGATCGACGCGCGAGGCGACCACGCACGATACGACGCACTCCTGCGCGACCACGCGCTGCGCGAGTACACCAGCGAGCACGGACTTGGTCTGGTTCTCTACCTCACGAAGTTCATCGACCAGCGGTTCGTCGATGTGGAGAACGGCGTGCGCGACGAAGTCCGACAGGCGCGAGCGGAGATCATCGAGGCGTCGGGACTGCGGCGCGTGCGCCGCGCCCTCCGACGGATGACCAGGCGGCGGTGAGTGACACGCGGTGAGCGTGCCTCTTGGGCGTAGTCGAACGTCCGCAGGCAACGCCGGCCGGCGCCCCGCGCCGAGAGCCAGGTCGACATCAGCACGAGCCCAGCTCGTCGACACGGCTCCCGAGCACGGACGATCCGCCGAGAATCTCGATTCCCTGAACGTTCTGTGCCCAGATCTGATCCAGTGCCACCCCTGGTACGCAGTTCGCGCCGGCGAGATACAGGGGCGCTCCGCGCATCGCAGCGAGAGGCCCGCCCGCCAGCGCGTCAGCGAATCCACGTCCGGAGGCGAGGATGGCGAACTCGGTGGAGTCGTACACCTCGTCAGCGATGATCGCTGCCGTCGAGTACCTCGTGGAGCCCGCGAGCCGCACCACGTTCTCGTCGCCGAGTGCGGAGCGGAGCCCGGCCTCGATTCCCGGTGAGACGGCAGCCGAGCCCCCCGCGATGTAGACACGCGTGATGCCAAGGTCGGCGAGCAGCCCGGTGGTGCCCTCCGAGAGAGCGCTCTTCGCACCGTTGAGCAGGATGACGGGTGAACCGATCGCGCCGGCAGCGGCTCCTGCAGCGAGCGCGTCGGGATAGGTCGCGCCGGTGGCGACGAAGGCGACGTCGGGCTGAGTATCGGTGAAAGCGTCTCGGACGATCGCCTCGGCGGTCCGATACCGCGTCGAGAGCCCGATCCGCTCGATCACGGTGTGCGCGCCGAGACGAGCGCGCACCTGCTCGACCACGGCGTGCGAGACGGCCGCGTCTCCGCCCGCGATGACGATACGATCCGGGTCGAGCCGCGCGAGTTCATCGAGGACGACAGCGGGAGCAGCGTCGCTGCGCACGGGGAGAATCGCGCCCCCCCTGGGCGGCTGCGGCTGGACCAGCGGCAAGCGCATCAGGGAAGTTGTGGGCGTCGACGAGGTAGATGACGGGCGCGCGATGATCCGTGGGATACATCATCTGCGTGACCGCGACCGCCGTGGCGAACCGATTCTGCCCCGCTACCCGGGGAAACACATCGATGGTCCTCTCGGCCAGCGTCATGTCGTCGAGAACAGTCACGCTTCCGGCGGTGACCTCCACATCGAGACTCTGCGCAAAGTAACGGGCCGACTCGTACCACTGCGAGTTCAGGAACTCGTCACGCGGACGGGCATACACCGAGTAGATGCCCGGCTTCACCAGCGTCGTGAACGCGCTGTCGGTGACAAGCTCTTCGACGGGATGGTAGGAGTTCGAGCCCTCGTCGTACCGCCACAACGACATGTCGGTGGCAGGGGCCTTCGTGCCTCCGGGGCCGAGGACGCGCCCTTCGATCCAGCCTCCGAGCTCCAGCGTGGCGTCGACGGTGAGGTGATCCGTCTCGCCGATCGAAATGGGTGCCGCTTCCTCGATGGACTCCGCGTCGGGCCAGAAGGCGTCGATCGCACCACCTTGACCTTGGAAATGGACATAGTACTCGCCGGGCAGGACTCCATCGATCGCGTACTGCCCGTCGCGAACCTGGCCGTGATACTCCCACTGAAGCGGATTCCCCGCCGGGCGAAGCCACACACTGCCGATGGCTACGACCCCACTCTCTGCGGCCGACAGACCCACGGTGCCGGCGACCGTCGATCGAATTGTCAGGTCGACGGTCGCTTCTGCAACGCCTGCGGCCTCGAGAGAGACATCCGATGCCTCGCCCACTCCGACAGCGACCGTCCGCGACTCAGCGAACCACCGCGCCCCGTCGATGACGAACTCGAACGTGCCAGGGATCAATGGCCAGGTCTTGAACTTCTCGCCGTCCCAGTATCCATGCAGAACGTTCGGCGGTCCGTACTCGTAGGTGTCGCCCGTGGCGACGATCGAGAAGTGGGGACGCTGGGTCACGGGCCCGCCGTCCTCGGTGACGTGCACGGTGAGGACCGCCCCGGTGTCCAGCACCGCGTTCGCGCTCACCTGCCCACCGGCCACGACCTTGAGCGGCACGGACTCGTCCTTCTTGTACGCGTCCTGCCAGTACTCCGACAGCACCGGCTCCGGGCCGTTGTACGTGAATTTGAGGTGGTAGTCACCCGGCGGCAGACCCTCGATGCGATAGCTGCCGTCCTCGTCCACAAACGTCGTCTTGCTGACGATGTTCGTCGACGACCAGAGGTCATCTCGGGCCGTCACATAGACGTCGGCGGCGGACGCCCCGGCAGGCACCGTCACCGTCCCCGCAATCGCTCCTGGTGGCGGATCCTCGATCGCGCTTGCCGCAACGGGACTAGAGAGAAGAGTGAGCGCGACGAGAATCGCACTCCAGAACGGGCGCCGCATCGCGTCGAACCTGTTTCGCTGGTGGGGTCGGGTGTGCCCTCGGGAAGAGGCTTCCTCACCGTACCCGATGAGTGCAGCCGTCACGAGCCGGCGTGACCTGCATTCGCCCGCTGTCGACGCTGATGCTGGCGGGAGCGGGGACCTGCGGCGGAAAGTGCGCGCGTGATACCGCGACGGCGGTGCCATATCGGTCTCGGCCCGCGTAGCGCGTGATCGACGCATCGACCAGCGTGGCCACGCCTGCCTCGCACGGTGCTGGATCTTGCAGTTGCCTTCGGCCGGTGCAGGAGCACGTATGCATGTACTCTTCGACATCGTGAGGGTGACATGGACTGGCTGAAGCATGCACGGAGGCTCATCTCCATCGCCGCCGCGGTCGCGCTTGCTGCGGCACACACCGCCGCACTGATCCCCGGATTCACGACCACGCGCCTCTGGGAAGACGAAGCGTTCAACCTCACCGTTCCACTCAATCTCCTCGCGGGACTCGGGTACGCGTCGGATGGCACACTGTCGGGTAGCGAACTCACCCCGTACGACGCCCGGATCTCCACGGGCCCCGTGATGCTCTTGCCCATCTCAGCCCTGATCGCGCTGGGCGTGGACCCCGTGACCGCGGGGCGCGGGACCGGCACGCTGTTCTGGATCGCTCTCGTCGTCGGGCTGTGGATTCTCGGCAGAGGCATTGCAGGCACCGCCGGTGGCCTCCTGGCTGCCGCAACCCCACTCCTGTTGGATCTGGACGATGGAAGATCGCCCGTGCAGGGCCCCAATGACATCCTCGGCGAGGTTCCTTCCGCCGCACTCATCGTGTGGGCAGTCGTCGCCGCTCGTCGGTCGGCACTGTTCGGGGGTCTGATCTTCGGTCTCGCAGTGCAGTCGAAGTTCATCGCACTGCTCGCGGCGCCTGCCCTGGTCGTGTTCGTGCTGCTCCGCTGTTCCCCCCTCGTACGTCAGGATGCGACGCGGAACGTTGTGCGTGCGGCGGCGGGGGCGGCGATCCCCACCGTGGTGTACGAGATGTGGAAGCTCGCTGCTCTGGGCTGGGACGACTATGTCGTCGCGACACTAAAGTTCGGCGGGTTCCTCGTCACTGGAGGCCAGGACGGTTTCGACGTCGCCGCCTTCGAGAAAGCCACGGTCCTTGCCGTCTCGTGGGTGCTGCAGCCAGCGGTGATGGCAGCGCTGTTGATCGTCCTGCTCCTCGGTGTCTCTAGCGCAGTCGCCCTGATCTGGCGCAAACAGGCGTTCGCACAATCCTTCGCTGAGCGGCACAACCTGTGGCCTCCCACCGAGGTGTTCGCGCTCACCGCGATGGCTGTGACGGGCGTGGGGACGTACCTGGGATGGTGGGTGGTCTCGTCTCACACCCCGAGCTGGATTCGCCATCCGTCACCGGGCCTGCTCGCGTTCGTGCCTCTTCTCGTCGCTGCAGCGTGGTATGGGCTATGGGTGAGGGCCGCGAGGGACGGTGACAGTCATCGCCGGGAACCCCCCGCGGGCGCACGCTCCGCGCGGTCGACCGGGGCGGCGCTGGTCACCGTCTCGGTGCTTGGCCTGTCGGCGCTCGCGATCGGCCTGACATGGGGCACCGCCTACCGCACCTGGTTCACCCAGCCCTCGCACGCCGAAACGCTCGATGACCAACGCCAGACAGCCTCAACAGTAGGAGACGTGCTCGGATTCGCGCCGCTCCTAGGACCCGGCGACACCGCGGCGCGGGGGCCGGAGGATTGGCTCGCTGTCGAATGGGGATCTGGTGTCAGCGTCGCGCTCCTGGCGGGCGCTCATGTCGGCCTGCTCGACGCGGGAGACTCCGTCGAGGCGGAACCGTGGATGTGGACCGGCGAGCCTGAAGCGCCGTGCGACGAGCTCCTGCGGGTCGATCGGTATGTGGTCTGCGCCGCTCGATGAGCGGCAGTCGGGAACATCATCAGCCGATCGACGATTGTCGCGGAAAGTTCTCTACCTGAATCGAACCCTAGACTGGCCGCGTGAAGGGGATCATTCTTGCGGGGGGTTCGGGGACGCGGCTGCATCCGGTGACGGTGGGTGTGTCGAAGCAGCTGGTTCCGGTGTACGACAAGCCGATGGTGTACTACCCGCTGTCGACGCTGATGCTGGCGGGGATCCGGGACATCCTGGTGATCACGACGCCGCATGATGCACCGGCGTTCGAGCGGCTGCTTGGCGATGGGTCGCGGTTCGGGGTGAATCTGACGTTCGCGCAGCAGCCGTCGCCGGATGGGTTGGCGCAGGCGTTCACGATCGGTGCGGACTTCATCGGCGATGACACGGTCGCGCTGGTGCTGGGCGACAACCTGCTGTACGGGCCGGGGCTGGGCACGCAGCTGAAGCGGTTCCAGGATGTCGATGGTGGCGCGATCTTCGCGTATTGGGTCGCGGATCCGACCGCGTACGGGGTGGTCGAGTTCGACGGGTCTGGCACCGCGATCTCGCTGGAGGAGAAGCCGACCGCGCCGAGGAGCAGCTACGCGGTGCCGGGGCTGTACTTCTACGACAACGATGTGGTCGAGATCGCGCGGGGGCTGTCGCCGTCGGCGCGCGGCGAGTACGAGATCACGGATGTCAACCGCGCCTACCTTGCGGCTGGGAAGCTGCAGGTCGAGGTCCTCCCCCGCGGCACCGCCTGGCTCGACACCGGGACGTTCGACCAGATGACGGATGCCGCCGACTACGTTCGGACGATTCAGCGCCGGACCGGCCTGTCGATCGGGGTGCCGGAGGAGGTCGCGTGGCGGCAGGGGTTCCTCACCGATGACGAGTTGCGGGCGCGAGCCGAGCCGCTGGTGAAGTCGGGGTACGGCCGGTATCTGCTCGAGGTGCTGGATCGGGGGCTGTGATGCGGCTCCTGGTGACGGGCGGTGCCGGGTTCATCGGCTCGAACTTCGTGCATCACGTGGTCTCGCATACCGACCACACGGTGACGGTGCTCGACAAGCTCACGTATGCCGGGAACCGGGCGTCACTGGCGGACCTGCCCGGCGACCGTGTCGACCTGGTCGTCGGGGACATCGCGGATGCGGGGGTCGTGGACGGTCTGGTCGCGCAGGCGGACGCGGTGGTGCACTACGCGGCGGAGTCCCACAACGACAACAGCCTGCATGATCCGCGCCCGTTCCTGGACACGAACATCATCGGCACCTACACGCTTCTCGAAGCCGCCCGCCGACACGGCACCCGGTTCCATCACATCTCGACCGACGAGGTCTACGGCGACCTGGAGCTCGACGACCCGGCCCGGTTCACCGAGGCCACCCCGTACAACCCGTCGTCCCCGTACTCGTCCACCAAGGCGGGCTCGGACCTGCTGGTGCGCGCCTGGGTGCGGTCGTTCGGGGTGGCCGCGACGATCTCGAACTGCTCGAACAACTACGGCCCGTACCAGCACGTCGAGAAGTTCATTCCCCGGCAGATCACGAACGTGATCCGCGGCATCCGCCCCAAGCTCTACGGCGCGGGCGAGAACGTGCGCGACTGGATCCACGCCGACGACCACTCCTCCGCCGTCCTCACCATCCTCGAGAAGGGCGTCATCGGGCAGACCTACCTGATCGGCGCGGACGGCGAGAAGAACAACAAGGACGTCATCGAACTGATCCTCACCCTGATGGGCCAGCCGCGCGACGCCTACGACCACGTCACCGACCGGGCCGGACACGACCTGCGCTACGCCATCGACTCCACACGGCTGCGCACCGAACTGGGATGGACACCGCAGTACAGCGACTTCGAGGCGGGCCTTGCCGCCACCATCGACTGGTACCGCGCCAACGAACCCTGGTGGGCACCCACCAAAGACACCACCGAAGCGTTCTACGCCACGAAAGGCCAATGACCGGTGACCGTGTTCGGCAAGACCCTCACCCGCACCGACACACCCATCCCCGGACTCACCGTCTGGGACCTGCCCGTCCACGGCGACACCCGCGGCTGGTTCAAGGAGAACTGGCAGCGGCAGAAGATGACCGCCGCGGGCCTGCCCGACCTCGGCCCGGTGCAGAACAACATCTCCTTCAACGACACCGCAGGCACCACCCGCGGCATCCACGCCGAGCCCTGGGACAAATGGGTGTCGGTCGCGACCGGCCGGATCTTCGGCGCCTGGGTCGACCTGCGCGAAGGCCCCACCTTCGGCGCCGTGTTCACCACCGAACTCGACCCGTCCCGGGCCGTGCTCGTCCCCCGCGGCGTCGGCAACGCCTACCAGACCCTCGAACCCGACACCGCCTACACCTACCTCGTCAACGACCACTGGTCACCCGACGCGGACTACACCTTCCTCAACCTCGCCGACCCCACCGCCGCGATCGACTGGCCCATCCCCCTCCACCAGGTCGAGATCTCCCCCAAAGACCGCGCCCACCCCCAACTGGCCGACGTCACACCGATGCCCCCGAAGAAGATCCTCGTCCTCGGCGCGAACGGGCAACTCGGCCGCGCGCTGCGCGCCGAGTTCGGCGACGGCCCCGGTCTCGAGTACGCCACCCGCGCGGAACTCGACCTGACTGACCCGGAGCTCCCATCACGCCGCCGGTGGCGCGACTACGGCGTCATCGTCAATGCCGCCGCACACACCGCAGTGGACGCTGCCGAGACGCACACCGGCCGCGTCGGCGCCTGGAGCGCAAATGTCTCGGGTGTGACCGCGCTCGCGCGCATCGCGACGGAGTGCGGCATCACACTCGTGCACGTATCGAGCGACTACGTCTACGACGGGAACTCCGATCGCGCCTACCGCGAGGACGACCCGTTCGCTCCGCTGGGGGTGTACGGCCAGACCAAGGCGGCGGGCGACGCCATCGTCGAGACGGTGCCGCGCCATTACATCGTGCGCACGTCGTGGGTCATCGGCGACGGCGGAAACTTCGTGAGGACGATGGCCTCACTCGCCGAACGCGGAATCGACCCGAGAGTCGTCGACGATCAGATCGGGCGGCCGACGTTCACGGTGGACATCGCTCGCGGCATCCGCCATCTGCTCGACACGCGCCAGGCGTACGGCGCCTACAACCTCACAGGGGCAGGGACGCCGACGACATGGGCTGAGGTCGCCCGACAGGTCTTCGCGCTCACGGGGCATGACCCCGCCGCGGTCACCGGAACGACGACCGCGGCCTACTTCGCCGGAGCAACCGCGCCTGTTGCGCCGCGACCGCGCAACAGCGTGCTCGACACCGCGAAGCTCGAAGAGACCGGATGGACGCCGACCGACTGGTCCGAGTCTCTGGCCGCCTACGTCCGATCGGGACTGGCCTGCTGATCAGCGGCACCGCACCGAGTCCGCCACGGCCTCCGAGAGCGCTGCGAAGTACACCACGTCGGCATCGCCAGGTGTCACACCCCGCTCAGGTGGAACGGTCCGAAGCCCCCGGCAGAGGCCCCCACTGAACGAGCGGGGGCCTCTACGAGCCGCTGCCGGTGTCAGGCGACGCCGGCCACAAGCCACCGGGACAGCATCAGCTCCGTCGCCGCACTCGGCGGATGAGAAGGAGCGCGACCCCAGCGAGCACTAGGACAGCGGCCCAAGCCGCCACCACCGGCGCCGTGCCTGCGGTGTCGGCACCCGAAGTCGCCAGAGCCCCCGTCGCGTCATCCGAATCGGCTGCGCCGGGCACCTCGCCCGCGCCACCCGAGTCCGTGCCGCCCGAATCCGAGCCGCCCGAGTCCGAGCCACTGTCCGTGTCATCGTCGGCGCTCGCGACCCGCACCGAGTACGTCTCCGTCGGAGCCCCCTCACGAGTGATATCGGTGACCGTGACCGCGTAATCTCCGGCTCGCAGGGCCGTGCCGGCGAGTTCGCCCGTGTTCGCGTCGACCCAGAGCCCGCCGAGGTCGGCAGACTCGCCCGTCGTCCCGAAGACAGCGCCGTGCCCCACATCCTCGGCGAGCGGCGCGCGATACGACTCGCCGACGGTCAGTTCGATGGGCGGCAGCGCCGTGAGCCGCGACGGCGCCGAGGTGACCTGGATCGTGAACTCGCGCGACGTCGCGAACGGGTCTGCCTGGTCGGCCACGACGATCGTGCTGCCGCCCGCCAGCTCGGGCACGCCCTCGATCCTGCCCGTTGACGCATCCAACGAGAGGCCCGCGGGAAGCGCCCCCTCGACGATCGCGAGATCGAGCGTGGGTGTCGGGGTGTCGACGAGGTCGGCTGAGAGCATCTCGCCCGCAACCCCATCGATCACCGTATTGTCGGCGAGCGTCGCGGACGCAGCGTGGACGACGAAGGTGAAGTCGACTTCCTCGTCCGTACCGGCCCCGTTGCGTACCGTGAACGCGAACTCCCCTGCCTCGGATGCGACACCGGACAGGCGCCCGCTCGGCTCGAGCGACAGGCCCGTGGGCAGCACCCCAGCCGTCACGGCGAGATCGACGCCACTTCCATCCGCGGGCGAACCCTCGAGGTCGGCGTCCGCAATGAGCACCCGGCCCACCGTCGCCCCTTGTTCGGCACTGAGCAGCTCACCGGCGTACGAGGCGGGAACCGGCCCCGCGGCAGCGACGGCGGCGGGTTCACCCGCCGGATGCAGGGGAAGGCTCGCGGCCACGGTGGCCGGCTGCGACTCCATCCGGTAGGCATCGCCGAGCTCGGTGACGCGAACACCGAGGAAACGGTGCGCCGGAAGAAAGGACTCCTCTTGAAGCACGTACGAGGCGCGGGTGGCTCCCGGAATGTCCTCGTGCGCGCCAGCCTCGTCCACGTAGTACCACTGATAGCCCCAGACCGGATCCGTCGAGCCGTCGGGGTCGGTCAGCGGCGGGATGTTCCACTCGCCGGGGCATGCGTAGACGAGGGCGCCGACCGCGGCCGTGGGGCGCGACGGCGCGGCGTTCGCGCACTCGTCTGCCGATGCTGCGAGCACGGGAGGTGCATCATTGGTCGACGTCGGCCCGGCGAAGCAGGTCTTCTTGGTCTGCGTCACGTTGGTCGTCACCGTCTGCATGTCCGCCCCGCCGACGCTCGCCGGATATGACGAGCTCACGTGCGAGGTGAACCCGGTGTCGCTGCCGCGGAGGCCATACTTCCAGTCCCCCTCGAGCGTGTACACGATGCCGCTCCACGTGTACATGAAGTAGGCGCCATGCGGGATCGTCACGCTGTCTTGCACGGACTGCGAGACGGAGTCACTCTCGGTCGTCGCCGTCTGATGCTGGTAGGTGTAGGAGACTTCGGCGCTCGCCTCCCAGACGTCCTTCTTGCCGCCCTTGAAGCCGATGGTGACGGTGCCGCTGTGCGTATCAGTCGTCGTGCTCGAGTGGCTGCTCGTCATAGACGTGCTGACCGTATGCTCCTGCCCGTCCGGGCCGTTGTTCTGGAAGAACGCCGGCCCATGACCGCTCGGCGCACCACACCCGAGCGGTCGCTCCGACTGCACGCCGCTGGCAGCGATGGCCGAATCGCTGGGGGCGAGCCAGACACTCGAACCAGGCAGGCGCACCTGACACGTCGCACCGCCGCTGGCCACGCAGTCGAATGCTCCCTGCGTCATGGCGCGCTTCAGCAGCCACGACCAGTGCACCCACAATCCCGCCGAGTCCCGGGCGTCGTTGTAGACGCCGAAGGACTGCGCCTTGGGGTCGACGTTCACCCTCACCGCATCCGGCGTGTTCCCCGCGTCCGGCTTGAGGTAGTGGTCCGCGCCGCACTCGATGAAGCCGCGCATCGGAGTCTGCGCCGCCCGCGTGTCCCACGGCTCCATGTTCCCGTACCCGTTCAGTCCGTCATAACGGCTGAAGAAGCACTTCCCGCTGGAGACGCTCACGATCCGGAACTGGTGCTCGACGGGATCGCTGTCGCCAGCAGGCTCTTCGGCCAACGGCACGATCATGAACTGCTGACGGGTGTTCACCGACGAACATGTCTGCCCGATGTGGTCCCACACGCGGTCAGCGAACGAACTCGGGTTGCTGTAGGTCCATTGGTCGGTAAGACACTGCCCGTTCTCGAGCACAATCCGCACATACCCCGAGCCCGCGTCCTCGGCGCCGACGCGCATCGAGACGGTGGGAGCCCAGTCCCGCTGCGTGGGGTCGTCGGTGCTGTAGTGCGACAGCACTTCCATTTTCTGACCCGGTGCGATGCCTGCAGCGAGCGTTTCGGCCTGCGCCGTCCGCTCACCGACGAGCACGCCGCCCGCCACCACGACCGTCAGGCACAGGGCCGTCACCCACCGCGTGGGGGCCGAAAAGTCCCATCGACCTGGTCGTCGTCTCCGTGTCATCACATCGTCCTCTCGTCCTCGGTCGTGTCGCGGGACGGACACCCTGAGCGTATATGGATAATTTCTATCACATACGCCGGATTGGTGAGAACGCTCGGCACCCAGCCGAGGCGTGGTTCATGCGGAGTCAGGACGCGCCGCTGTCCGAGCGTCCAGCGAACGGCTCTTGCACGGCAAGCGCGTGCAGGCGCGCAAGATCCTCGGCGACACGCTCACCCGCGTCACCGAAGGCGTGCGCCTCGGCGCGCAGCCCCGCCGTCAGGAAGCACAGCTGGCGGACGCTCATGGCAGACCGCGCCGGTTCCGGCAAGACAGAGAGCACGCCCAGCTGCGCGACCATCGTCACCAGATCGACGGCTGTGACATCCGCGCGCAGGGCCTTCTCGTCCTGGGCCCGTCGCACATGCACCGCGAGACGCGCCTCCAGGTCGTGGCCACGGGTTGAGGCCGGATCAATGCGCGCCATGCGGCGCGCCGCTGCCGCGAACGCCGGATGAGCGTTCATCGTCGCGACGGAGCGCTCGAGGTATCCGACGACACCCGACCACCCGTCAGGCACGTCTTCCAGCGAGTCGAAGACGGCGACGAAGGCCTCATAGGCCCGCTCGTGCAGAGCATGGACGACATCGTCGTGCGTCGGAAACCGCCGGTACACGGTGGCGACACCGACGTCGGCCGCGTGGGCGAGTTCGTTGAGCGAGAATTCCAGGCCCACCTCGCCGAACAGCCGCTCCGCGGCGTCGAGGATCGATCGCCGGCTACGGGCGATCTCAGGCCGCGGGGCTCGACGGTCGTTGGTCATGCAATCTGAAGATAGCAACTCGCCACCCGCTCCCAGACTGGCCGCGTGAGCGACGTCACAGATCGGCGTGGAGCTGCCACACCTTCTCGGCCGAACTGAGCCATGAGAACGAGCGCGCACGATCGGCGGCGAGCACGCGCAGACGGGTCGCGGTCTCGGAGTCGGTCGCGGCATCGGTGACCGCCTCCGACAGGGCGGAGCCATCGAGCGGGCCTTCGACGTCGCCGATGATCAGACCTCCCTCGGCGATGAGCTCGCTGACCACGGGCGAGGCGGGCGCGACGATCGGCGTGCCCAGGGCGAGCGCCTCGATGGCGAGCCAGGGGAAGACCGGGGAGCGAGTGGGCTCGATGAACACACGGGCGCCACTGACGATGGACCGGCGGTCGGCGTCATCCGACGCCGAGACGACGTGCAGGCGCCGCTCGGGAATGCCCACTGCCGCGGCAAGGTCCCCGACCGCGGCAGGATCCCCCGCCGGCTCGCTGAAAACGACCGCAGCGAGATCCGTGTCGGCGTCGAGCGCGTCGGCGGCGGCGCCGAGGCCGCGTGCGGTGTCCTCGCGCGACAGCCCGCCGATGAGCACATAGTCGGCCGGAAGCCCGACTCCGCGGGTCCGCGACGCCGCGTCGAAGGGCACCGCGGAATCTGCCGGCGGTGCACCCGCGATCACGCGGATGCGTCCCCCCAGCTTCGTGAGGTCTGCCAGGCGCTCGGCGTGCGCGTGGGTCGGCACCACGACCGCATCCGCATGCTTGACCGCGCGCTTGAGCATCGCCTTCTGCCACCCGACGGCCGACTTGGGCAGCGACGTGGGCGCCAGCCACGGCCGCAGATCCCAGACCGTCACCACGGTCTGGTCGAGATCGTGCACGCGGTCGTGCTTGACGAGCGGGGCCAGAAGCGAGGGCGAGTGGATCATGCCGCCGGCGGCGGGCGCGATACCCGCCTGCCATGCGGCCACGAGCTCGCGACGAGGCAGAGCGAGCTTCTTGACCTGCGCGATGCCGGCGATCTCCCGCGCGGCGTCCTCGCCTCCCGCGGGCACCAGCGCCTCGACCTGGCAGCCATCGGGTGTGGTCGCCACCAGCGCATCGGTCAGGTCGCGGGCGGCCGCGGCCAGGTCACGGTCCGCGACGACGGCGACCTGATCCAGCACGACGCGAAGTGTGGCGACCATGGTTCTCAGCGTACCGAGGCGGATCAGCCCTGGGGCTGGTCGGTGGGCTCGACGGGGTGCAGCGTCTGGTCGACGTACCCCTGAATGTAGGCGAAGTCAGGATCCTCCGGATCGACGCCGATGCCGCCCGCGGACTCCGGGGTCAACTCGATCGTCGTGACCCGCTGCTCCTTCGCATCCAGGGCGAGCTCCATAAGGGTCGGCAGCAGCGACTGCGGGATGTCGGTTTCGACGATGTCCTCACCGGCCGCCGCGATGTCGTTGAAATTGGCGAGCACGTTCGCGGGAGTGAACTGCGCCAGCATCGCCTCCTGCAGCTCACGCTGGCGTTCCATGCGATCCCAGTCGCTGGTCGTGTAGCGCGACCGCGCATACCACTGCGCCGTCTCGCCATCCATGTGCTGGGGCCCGACCTCGATCCACCCGGTGGCCCACTCCTCCGCGGGCTGACCGTCGTACTCGGGTCCGCCCCCTTCCGGCAGACGCTCGTCGACGACGATGTCCACACCTCCGAGGGCGTCGATGAGGTCCGCGAAGCCGTGCATGTCGATGAACACGTAGTAGGGGATCTCGATGCCGAGAATGCCTTCGGCGGCGTCCTTGGTCGCCTCGACACCCGGCGATGAGCCATTCGCGGTCGCGTCCGGGTACAGCGATTCGCCGCCGTCGGGCTGGCAGACCTCAGCCGCCTGGCGCACGTGGTTCATGTGCCCGTCCCACCCGCAGGTGGGGTCGGCATAGCCGGTGAACCCGTCGGGGTAGCGGTCGTTCATCGGCCCCTCCGAGAACGGCACGTTGGCCATGTCTCGGGGGATCCCCGTGATGGTGGTCGCGCCCGTCTCGGCGTTGACCGATACGACCGAGATCGAGTCGAACCTCATCGAGTCCCGACCCTCGCCGCTGTCGGCACCGAGGAGCAGGATGTTGTAATAGCCGTCGGTCGGCGGGACGGCCGGCCCGCTGGCGCCGAAGATCGCACCCAGCGTGCCGCGAGCGGTCGCCGCCACCTGCGACGCGTAGGCCGCTCCCCCGGCGCTGACGAACAGAAGCAGGACGGAGAGGACCGGGATCGCGAGTCGCGCGTACGGCTTCACCTTGACGATGCGCACGAGGCGCAGGGTGTCGACGGTGAGGACGACCCACAGCAGCGCGTAGCCGATCAGCAGGATCTGTGCCGCGGTGAGCGCGAACCAGTTCGTCGCGATCGCGAAGGCGACCTCGCGCCAGAGCAGGAAGGTCACGATCGCCACGAGAGCGAGCGTCCACAGCACAAGCGTCGAGGCCAGTCCGATGCGACCCAGCCGCCGGTTCCCCGCGAGGGTCTGAGCGGACCCGGGGACGAGGACGTTCATCGCCACGAGCCACCAGCCGCGGCGCGTCATCATCGGCGGCGAGGACGCGTCGGGGCGCCGCAGCGGCAGCGTCTCGATGATCGGCGCCGCGCCGGGTGAGCCCGCGCGGACCGCGCTGGCTACGCTCACAGGCTCCCCTTGAGCCGCGCGTTCTTCTCCTCGACGATCTGCTCCAGCTCGCGCGCGTACGCCTCGACGCGATCGCCGACCTCAGGCTCCGCGGCGCCGATGATGCGTGCCGCGAGGAGGCCGGCGTTGCGCGCACCGCCGATCGACACGGTCGCCACCGGGATGCCGGCGGGCATCTGCACGATCGACAGCAGGCTGTCCATGCCGTCGAGCGTGGCGAGTGGAACCGGGACCCCCACCACGGGCAGTGCGGTGAGTGAGGCGAGCATCCCCGGCAGGTGTGCGGCTCCCCCCGCGCCGGCGATGATCACGCGCAGGCCGCGCGCACGTGCCTCGCGACCGTAGCGGACGAGCTTGTCGGGGGTGCGGTGCGCCGAGACCACCTCCACCTCGTGCGGGATGCCGAAGTCGGTGAGCGCCTGCGATGCGTCGCTCATGACCCGCCAGTCCGAGTCGGAGCCCATCACGACGCCGACGAGAGGCTGGGGGGAGGAGTGCAGCGGCTCAGTCACTCCCCCAGGCTACGGTCCAGGCCTGGGAACCGCCCGCAACGCCACGGCACCTGCGACGTGCTGTTCAGCGATTGCGCAGGGCCCGCGAGTCGACCCAGAGAAGCCGCGATCCCCAGCGGATCTGGTACCAGACACGACTGGCCTCGATGACCTCGACGTTGCGCCCGCTCGGGAGCGTCCCCACGCCCGGTCCCCCCGGGGAGGACCGCAGGGACACCGACCTGATCGATCTCATCTGCTGTGTGGGGTAGGTCACCGCGCTGCCGAAGTTGCCGTTGAAGTGGGTGTACGCGGCCCGGGCGATGGCGCTGAGCGATGATCGCGGCACGCCGCCGCTGGCGATGATGGAGATCACGAAGTCCGTCTGACCGCCGCGGACGATCGCGGTGTCGGCCTGCAGCAGGCCCGACGAGATCCACAGCGCACCGGGTTTGCTCGCTTGATCCGCACTCGCCGGGAGGCCTTGCGGGATGCGGGTGCGGAAGATCTGCGCCTCCATGTAGTGGAGGAGGATTCGCGTGAACTCGGGGTTGAGGAGCTCGCCGCGCTCCAGGCGCACGGCGAAGCGGGTGAGGTCGTCGGTGGTGCTGAGGTTGCCCGCGTACAGCACGGTGCTGGTCGGGGTGATCCGGCCGTACGTCGTGCGGGTGAAGCCGTGGTCGCGGATCATCCGGTTGAGCAGCGATGGCCCGATCCAATGCACGATGTCGTCGTGACAGCGGTTGTCGGACGCGTGGATCATGACCTTCAGGCACGTGCGAAGCGTGGTGTTGTGAGGTTTCGTGTCCCACGTCGCGACCCCGAGCTGGATGCGACGCAACGCGAAGTAGGCCGCATAGAGCTTCATCATGCTGGCAGGCTCCAGACGCGCATCGCCACGGTAGTGCGCGCTCTCGCCCAGCCGCCCGAGTTCTCGTACGGTAATCGCGAACGAACCGTCGTACGTGCTCGCGGCGGCGATGACCGCGGATCGCAGCGCCGCCTCCAACCGTGGCTTCTCATCTCGGCAGGCGGTGTTCGCCACGGCGGCACTGCGCAGCCAGTTGCTCTTGCCGACGCCGATCACGCGCGCACCGCGGGCATCGATCTCATCCGAGGTCCGGCTGAACATGCACTGGTAGAGCGTGTAGACAAGGGGCTGCCCGGTCGCGGCCGCCAGCGCCGCACCGCTGGCGACATCCCAGACGATCTCGGGGTTCACGGCCACGAAGGCGGTGGGTGCGGACGCCTCCTTCGACGCCCGAAGCGACAGCTCGAGGTCGTCGGAGTGCCCGATCCGCGAGACCTCGAAACCTGCATCCTGAATCGCGCTCGCGTACGCGGAACTCACCGAAGAGGTGTCGCCGACGATCACGACGCGCGTCGCGCCTGCATTCTCCAGCGCGTCGCGCGTGAGTCCGGCGAGCACCGATCCGCCGCCGTTGACGAGGAGCGCGGCACCACCGGTGGCCCCCGCCGCAGCGATGGCCAGCGCGTGATCGGTGAGGTCGGAGCCGCTCAGGTACACCGTGTCGGCGGGACTCTCGCGGGTGTCCAACGCGATGCGCGACGCCTGCGGGCGCGAGGTGATGAACAGTCGCTCAACCGGGGCGATGGCGCCGAGCGCGTCGATTCCCGCGCGATCGAAGTCGGCGTCCGTGCCGACGGCGACGATGTGCGCGGGGGCCAGTCGCAGGATCTCCGCGCGCGCCTGCGCAGGCAGCGAGCCGGCGTTCACGTAGATCAGCGGGGCGTCCCGGTCCGCGGCGAGGCTCGCCGCGATCACAGGTCCGACCGATGCGCTCCCGTTGGCGACGATCACCGTCGACGCCCCCGCGGGGAAGACGGCGCGCGCGGCGAGCACGCTGCGCTCGAAGCGCGAGTTGCCGCCGATCCGGCTTGCGGTGGGCAGCGTCGCGAGAGGAGCCTCGAGCGTCTGCATCGGGGGCTCGTCCCCGGTGTCCTCGGGCGGGGGGTCATCGGCGTCCCGCGCCCCCGCGTCCGGAGCCGCCGGTTCGGTCGGCGTCGGTGTCGGTGTCGGCGTCGGGCCATCGGGGGTGGGAGTGGGAGTGGGAGTGGGAGTGGGCGTGCTCGGCGTCGGGGACGGCCCGGCGGTGGGGGATGACGTCGGCGTCGGCTCTGCAGGCGCGGCCGCCTCGTCGGTCGCTGCCAGACCCGCAGCAGGGGGAAGCACGAGCGACAGCGCGAGCGCCGCCGCCACCGCGGCCCGCCCGAACGACCCGTACATCACACCCACCATCGTGGCGACGTTAGCCGGTCGCGAGCGAGGAGAACAGGTCAGCCACCGAAGTACGACGCCGCGGCGCGCGCCTCATAGACCACATCGTCGAGGTCGTCCCCGCTCACGGTCACGTGCCCGACCTTGCGTCCCGGGCGCGGGGCCTTGCCGTAGGTGTGGATCTTGGCGCTCGGGTGGGCCCGCATGGCGTCGGCGAACCGGTCGGTGAGCCCGCCGTCGCTGGGCCCGCCGAGGATGTTGACCATCACCGCCCAGTCCGCGGTGGGCGTGGTCTCACCCAGCGGAAGATCGAGGACCGCCCGCAGGTGCTGCTCGAACTGACTCGTCACCGCGCCGTCCTGCGTCCAGTGCCCGCTGTTGTGCGGGCGCATCGCGAGCTCGTTGACGAGAATCCTCTCGTCGCTGGTCTCGAACATCTCGACGGCCAGCGCGCCGGTCACATCCAGCCCCGCAGCGATGTCGACGCCGATGCGCGCCGCAACCTCGATCATCTTCTCGCCGGCCTTCGGAGCCGGCGCGAGCACCTCGGCGCACACGCCATCACGCTGGATGGTCTCCACGACCGGCCATGCGACGATCTGCCCGCTCGGCCGACGGGCGACCTGCTGTGCCAGCTCACGCGTGAAGTCGACCAGCTCCTCCGCCAGCAGCGCGCCGCCCTCATCGAGCGCGTCGAACCAGTCCTGCGCGTCGGAGCCCGCCGACACGACGCGCACGCCCTTGCCGTCATACCCGCCACGAGGCGTCTTGACGACCGCGCGCCCGCCGTTGGCGTCGATGAAGTCCTGCAGCTCGGCAGCACCGTGCACTGCCGCCCACTCGGGCTGGGGCATCCCGAGCTCGGCGAGCTTGGCCCGCATCTCGAGCTTGTCCTGGGCGTACTGCAGCGCGTGCGGGCCGGGGTGCACGGCGACGCCGGCATCGACAAGTGCGGCCAGGACGGTCTGCGGCACATGCTCGTGGTCGAAGGTGACCACATCGACGTCTCGCGCGAACGAGAGGACCGTGCCGGTGTCGGTGTAGTCGCCGACCGCCGACGCGGCGATCTCCGCCGCCATAGCCTCCTGTTCGGCGAGGACCCGGATGTCGATTCCGAGCTCGACCGCCGGGGCGATCATCATCCGCGCCAGCTGTCCGCCGCCGACCACACCTACACGCAGCACCATGACGCTCCTTTCGCCGCACTCCCCATCTTCGCGCAGACGGCACGCTCGCGACGAACTCGCGGACGCCGCGCCCTCAGATCGGCGGGATGACCTGGGTGCTGTCGGTCTGCGCGACCGGCAGCTGCCCCGTCGGGACCTCGCGGTGGGCGAGGATCTGGTTGACCTCGATCTGGTCGACGAGCGTCTCGTGCACCAGTTCGGCGCGGGGGATGTTCGCCAGGCGCAGCGGCGCGTCGACGCCGTTGACGAGGGTCAGCGTCCCCGCCCCCCACATCCGCTGCAGCGGCCCACGGCGAACGACCACCCGGTACCCGCGGGCGTGGGAGAACTCTGCTCGGCGGCGCGTGAGCAGCCCACTGCGCGCAACGACCCGGCGTGTGGTGATGGTGTACGACCGTGTCAACCAGGCGAGATAGGGAACCGCGACGGCGACGAAGACGACGACGCCCGCCGCCGTCAGCAGCATCCAGTCCTCCAGGGGTGCGGGAAGGTTGCCGTAGAAGTAGGCCGTCGCCCCGGTGACGGCGATGAGCACCAGCGCCGACCAGAACAGCCGACGGGCGTGCGACCGAAAGCGTGCGACCAGCAGCTCGGGTGCCGCCGCGCCCGGCGGCGGCGCGACGGGTCGCCCGCCGAACGCCTGTGTGCTGCTCACCGTCCCATTGTGCCGCGGGCGCGCGACAGGCCGCGTGCGCCACGCACGGATCGGCGCAGGCCGTCAGCGCACGTGGACGACGTCGCCCGCTGACACCGTGTGCAGGTCTGCACCCGAGCGCACGAGAAGACGGCCCTCGTCATCGAGGCCCTCGGCCGAACCGCGCAGGGTCGACGCATCCGGCAGTTGCACTGTGACATCGCGCCCGATGGTGCCGCACGCGCTGCGCACGGCCGCGCGCGCCGCATCCGGCTCGTCGACGAGTTCGTCGCAGAGGGTGCGCAGCGCCACGAGGTAGCGCGACAGCAGCCCGTCGACGTCGGGATCGATGCCGAGGACGGCGAAGGATGTCGCCGTATCCACAGGGAGCTGCTCGGCGGTCATCGCCGTGTTGATCCCGGCACCGACGACGACCGCACCGTCCAGACCCGCGACCGCTTCGGTGAGGATCCCGCAGATCTTCCGCCCGCCCACCAGCACGTCGTTCGGCCACTTCAGCTGCGCGTCGGCCCCTTCGCTCTGCACCGCACGGGTGAGCGCGGTGCCCGCCACCAGCGGGATCCACCCTCGGGATGCCACGGGAAGGCGTGCCACGTCGAGGCGCACCGAGATGGCCAGCGCGGATCCGGCCGGCGCCGTCCAGGTGCGCCCCAGTCGTCCCCGACCGGCCGTCTGATCGTCGGTGACGAGGACCGACAGATGGGGCCAGGCATCCGCGTCGGCGCGGACGGCGGCGAGCAGATCGGCGTTGGTCGATCCGACCCGTTCCGGCAGCTCGAGTCGTGCGGCGACGGCATCGGTGCGCGGCAGGGCCGCGGACGTGAGGGGAGCCATGACCCCCAACCTACAGGCGGTGCGACATGGCGTTGTGTCCACCCTCCAACCGTCGGCGGGACCCCGCCGATAGGGTGGAATCCGTGACAGACCAGCCCGACCTCTCGACCACCGCCGGCAAGATCGCGGACCTGCGCGAGCGCTACGCCGAAGCCGTCGTCCGCGCGGAGGAGACCGCGCACGCGAAGCAGAGCGCGAAGGGCAAGATGACCGCGCGCGAGCGGATCGAACTGCTGGTGGATCCCGGCAGCTTCGTCGAGTTCGACGAGTACGTCCGTCACCGCACGACATCCTTCGGCATGGACCGGTCGCGCCCCTACGGCGACTCCGTCGTCACCGGCACCGGCACGATCCACGGCCGCAACGTCGCCGTCTACGCGCAGGACTTCTCCACGTTCGGCGGCTCGCTGGGGGAGGTCGCCGGCGAGAAGATCATCAAGATCATGGAGCTTGCCCTGCGGGGCGGGATGCCCTGCATCGGCCTTCTGGACTCGGGCGGCGCCCGCATCCAGGAGGGCGTGGTCGCGCTCGGCAAGTACGGCGAGATCTTCCGCCTCAACACACAGGCCTCGGGCGTCATCCCGCAGATCTCGATCATCATGGGCCCCGCCGCCGGGGGCGCGGTGTACTCCCCCGCGCTCACCGACTTCGTCGTGATGGTCGACAAGACCAGCCAGATGTTCGTCACAGGCCCCGATGTGATCAAGACCGTCACCGGCGAGGACGTCGGGATGGAGGAGCTCGGCGGCGCCCATACGCACAACTCCCGCTCGGGTGTCGCCCACTACCTGGCCGATGACGAAGACGACGCGATCGACTACGTCCGCACACTCGTCGGGTTCCTGCCCGACAACAACATGGCGGATGTCCCCGTGTACGAGACCGGGTTCGAGTTCGAGACGACCGATCTCGACCGACAGCTGAACACGATCATCCCGGACTCGCCGAATCAGCCCTACGACATCCACGAGGTGATCCGCCGGATCGTCGATGCCGAGGACTTCCTCGAGGTGCAGCCGCTGTTCGCCCCCAACATCGTGATCGGCTTCGGGCGGATCGAGGGTCGCACCGTCGGCATCATCGCGAATCAGCCCTCCCAGATGGCGGGCACCCTCAACATCGACGCCGGCGAGAAGGCGAGTCGCTTCGTGCGCTTCTGCGACGCGTTCTCGGTGCCGATCGTCACGCTCGTCGACGTGCCCGGCTACCTTCCCGGCACCGACCAGGAATGGACGGGCGTGATCCGCCGCGGCGCGAAGCTGCTCTATGCGTACGCCGAGGCGACCGTCCCGCTCGTCACCGTCATCCTGCGCAAGGCCTACGGCGGCGCCTACATCGTGATGGGGTCCAAGCAGCTCGGCGCCGACATCAACCTCGCCTGGCCGACGGCGGAGATCGCCGTCATGGGTGGTCAGGGCGCGGTCAACATCCTCTACCGCGGAGAGCTGAAGAAGGCCGAGGAGGCCGGCGAGGACGTCGCCGCGGTGCGCACGCGCCTCGCCAACGAGTACACGTACAACGTGGCGTCTCCCTTCCTGGCTGCCGAGCGCGGCGAACTCGACGGCATCATCGAGCCGGCGGCCACACGCGTCTCGATCGCCAAGGCGCTGCGGGCGCTGCGCGGCAAGCGCGCGAGCCTCCCCGCGAAGAAGCACGGAAACATCCCGCTATGACCGACGCGGCCGACCCGACCATCGGGATGCATGTGCATCGCGGCGACCCCAGCCCCGAGGAGCTGGCGGCGGTCATCGCGGTGCTCGGCGAGGCCTACAGCGCCGAGGTCGAGGCCGCCGTCGCGGACGACAGTACGCGGCCGTCGGCGTGGAGCCGCACCCAGCGGAACCTGCGGCAGCCGCTGCGCCGGGACATCCCGTGGGGGACCTTCGCGGGGTGACGCGCCCGGTTCGAGGCGAGATCGGCGCAGATCGGACCGATTTGTCCCCCAAAATACCTACAGACACCCCCCTTGCACCCCGGAATACTTAGGTGTGCTGGAACGCATTACGCGTTCGGTCGGATCATCGTCTCAGGGTGGACGATCTCAGATCCGGCCCCTTGCGGAACGGTTTTCGGGTAACCGCTCCGCCACAGGCGAGGGGCGGGCGGCTTCGCCGCCCCTCGCCTCCTCCGCTCATCGTCACCGGTAACCTCCCCCACCGCGACGATGGACGGAGGCATGCTTGCTCTCGGGCCCTACGGGTAGGGGATCTCGCGCCACAGGTCGACACTGTCGTCGTCCGAGAGCGCGCCATCCGCCTCCTGTCGGCCGACCACCGTGACCGCGACGCTCTCATGGGGTGACGTGCGGATGTACAGCCGCCGCGACGTCGCCCCGCGCAGCGTCTCCGCCAGTTCCCGGCGGATGTGCGCGAGGGTCGCCTCATCGACGTGGTCCAGTCCCCCCTCGTCGAGGACGGTGACCGTTGCACCCGCGCGCCGCACCTCGTCGAGGGCATGCCGCACGTCGTCGTCCAGCAGCCGAGGACCGCGCAGCTCGTCCCGCAGGCGTCCTTCGGCGATCCGCGCCTCCAGGCGACCGTCGGCATCGAGATCGCCGCGCGTGGAGATCACCCGCGTCAGCACCGGCCCGGCGACGGCGAGGGCCCGCTGCACCTGCACGCGCCGCTCCGTGCGCCGCCCCTCCTGCGCACCGTGCAGCGCGGAGGCAGCCTGCTGGAGTTCGGTCAGCTGCGCCGTGTCGGCGGCGGCGCGGTCGAGCGAGAGCACCACGAGCTGCGCGGCGGCGACCCAGACGAGCGATCCCACCAGCCCCAGCGCCAGGGCCTCCCCCAGACCCATCCAGATCGTGCAGCCCACGGCGAGCGCCAGCATCCCGCCCCACGCGAACCAGGGGCGCCGCCGCGCCATCACGATCATCATCAGCGCGCCGATGCCGCCGATGTACCACGTCGCGAAGGGGTCGGTGCGGGCGCCCGGTCCCGCCGCCAGCGCGATCGCCGTCGGCGCGATCACCGCCGTCGCCACCGCCAGCACGGCAGCCCATAGCGGAAGTCGCGTCGGGCCCGCGGGGATCTGCGAGGCGTCCGGGCGACGCGATGTCGCGCCCCCGAATACCCCACCGGGCTCGACGAACAGGCACAGCCAGGTGGTCGCGAGGTACAGCCCGAGAACCGCGGGGACGAGCACGGGGAACGGGATCTCCTCGGGCCAGAGCAGACCGCGGGCGGCGAGGTACGCGGTGAAGGCGACCCCGAGCCCCAGGAGGACCCGTCGCACACTGACCATCAGACGTCCTCCCGCCAGACGAGAGTGACTGTCGTCCCCGCGGGTGACGAGCGCACCAGCGCCGACCCGCCGACCGCCGCCATGCGCGCCACGATCGAGCCGCGGATGCCGAGACGGTCCGGGGGCACCTCGCCGAGGTCGAAGCCGGGGCCGCGATCGGCGACGACGACGGCGACGCCCCGGGTGCCGCCGCGGCGCACGACCTGCACCGTCAGTCCGCGGCCCTGGGCATGCTGGACGGAGTTCGCGACGGCCTGGCCCGCGGCGAGGATCATCGCCCGCGCCACCGGGCCGGGGATGGTGACGTCGTCGTCCGGGCAGGTCTCGGACTCGAGCGCCACACGCAGCTCCTCGGCGTGGCGCAGGATCCCCGCACGCACCTCTCCGAGCGTGACGGGCTGATCCGGGCCCTCCTCGGCGGTGCGGTCGGTGTTGGCCAGCCGGGTCAGCGCCTCGCGGGCCATATCCACCGCGAGCGCGCGCTCGCGGTCGGAGTGCGCGCGGTTCGCGGCGATGAGCGCCGCGAGCACACTGTCGTGCATGAGCCCCGCGACCGCGATGCGCTCCTCCTCGGCTGCCTCCGCAGCCGCCGCGGCGGCGTAGGACTCGACGGCCCGCCCGCGCACCTCGTCCACGTTCGCCGCCATGGCACGGAAGAGCCAGGCGATGGTGATGAGCATCGCGCCGAGGATGAGCGAGAACGACACGTTGAGGACGACCGCGACGGCGACGTCGGCGCTGTAGCCCCCGGGAAGCAGCCGCACGACGCCGAACAGCAGCGGCGTGACGACCGCCCACACCACCTGCAGCGGAACCGAGAAGGCCAGAACCGCGGCAACGGTCGCGACGTTGATCAGGTAGAAGATCCACGGGTCGTCCGTGAGGACCCCCATGCCGGAGGTCGCCACCGGCCACAGCAGCAGCACCCCGATGAAGCACACGGCGAACAGGGCCGCGAACACCCGCACCCCTCGACCGACGAAGCACGCGATGATCATCAGCGCGAGAGGCACGAACGTCCCCCACATGAGCGCGACGTGCCACCCGGGCTGTTCCGGGGCGGGGCGGCTGATGCCGACGATGAGCGCCTGGGCGCCGAGCGCGAGCGTTCCCAGCGCCACGACGAGGTGGATGATCCGCTCGATGCGCGCACGGGTGAACGTTCCCAGCCCGCCGCGCGCGACGCGTGTCTGCGGGATCCGCGCCCAGGCGTCGCTGAGCGCCGCCCGGACCGTGTCAGCTGCCACCGAGGCCCTCGCTGCGCGGTTCGGTGAGGATGCCGTCCTCCATGGCCCGCTTGAGCAGATCGACCTTCGTGGGCGCGGGGCGTCCGACGTCGACGTACTTCATGCGCACACGCGTGATGTTCTCCTTCGCGGTGGAGTAGGCCACCCCGAGCCGGTCGGCGACGACCTTGAGCGGCAGACCCGCGGCGTAGAGCCGCAGCACCTCGCGCTCGCGGGCCGACAGCTGCGCGTCGGCGAAGGCGCGGTCGCCCTCGACGGCGCTGGCCCACTCCACGTTGTTGAGCAGGTCCCCGCGCGCCACGGTGTGCACCGCGGCGATCACGTCGTCGATGGCGGAGGACTTGCTGACGACGCCGGCGGCGCCGGCGGCGAGCGCCTCACGCACCGCGGCGGGTCGGTCGGCGACACTGTGGATGATGACGCTCGATCCGTCGCGCACGAGATTGCGCACGTTCTCGGTGACGGTCGTGCCATCGCCCAGCGTCAGATCGAGCACGATGACGTCCGCGGGGCCGGCGTTGGCGAAGGACCGCCAGTCGAGGTACTCGGTGACCGTGCTCCCTGAGAAGCGCACGTCGATCGATCCGGCCCGCGCGCACGCGGCCTCCAGCCCCAGGCGCACCGATTCGTGGTCATCGATGAGCGCGACGGAAGTCATGCGCCCAGCGTACGCGGGTCACCGCGTCAGAACCGCGACCGCCTCGAGGTGGTGCGTGTGCGGGAACAGGTCCAGTCCCGCCACGTCGTCACGGGCGCGGTAGCCGTGCGCCGCGAAGGTGCCGAGGTCGCGCGCCAGGGCGACCGGGTCGCAGGCGACATACACGATGGTGGCGGGTGCCAGTTCGGCGATGGCGTCGACGACCTCGCGCCCCGCACCCGAACGCGGCGGGTCGAGCAGCACGACACCTCGCGAGAGCCGCTCGCGGTCGGATGCCGACATGCGCTGATGAGCCTGTGCCAGCCACCGATCCACCCGCGCGGTCTCGGCGCGGGCGCCGGCGTGGTCGGCGAGGTTCCGCGCCGCGTGCGCGGTGGCGGCCGGATCGGACTCGACGGTCGTGACATCGCGCGCGCCGGCATCCAGCAGCGTCGCGGCGAACAGTCCGACACCGCCGTAGAGATCGAGGTGTCGCGCCTCCGGGTCGAGCCCACCCGGGTGGTGTCGCGCGAGACGGTCCGCCACGACGCGGGTGAGGGTGTGTGCGGCCAGGCGATGAACCTGCCAGAACCCGCCCGCGTCGACGGCGAACTCCCGCCCGCGCACCCGTTCGATCACCGTCTCGCGCGCGGCGGGGTCTGCCGCGGTCGGGCGTCGCTGCGCGCCGCGTCCGCGGCGGGGGGCGGGGCGACGCGGTCGCGAGGATGCCGGTCGCGCCACCACGCGCACGTCGCCGTCGGCGGGCTGGACGAGGTCCACGCGGCCCGGGCGCGGCTCGCGCAGCGCGCGTGCGGCCTGCGCGATCTCCGCGGCGGCCAGGGGGAGATCGTCCACCGGGATCACCCGGTGGCTGCGCGCCGCGTACGGCCCCATGAGACCGTCCGGCGACACGTGCAGGCTCACCCGGGTGCGCCATCGGGTCGCGTCCGGCGTCTCCGCGTCGGCGGGGCGGCCCTCCGCCTCCGGCACGGGGTGCGGCGGTGACATGGTCGCGGGGACGTCGAGCCCGCCGGTGCGCGCGAGGGCGGTGCGCAGCACGGCGAGCTTCAGTGCGCGCTGGGTGTCGAGGGCGATGTGACCGAACTCCGCGCCGCCGGGGCGGTCCTGCGGGGGGATGCCGACGTCCGCTGCGGCCCAGACATGCGATCGGCGGTCGGGCGACGCGTCCAGCACCTCGACAGTCTCGCCACGCCAGTACGACTTCGCCCCGACGTCCGTCAGCCGCACGCGCACACGCTCGCCGGGCAGCGTGTCCGAGACGAACACCACACGGCCGCGGCCCTCCGCATCCGGCACGCGCCCGACGAACACCCCGCCGTGGGCGACATCGGTGATGTCGAGGTCGATCAGGTCTCCGGCATCCATCCCCCGAGCATCTCACTTCGTTCGCGTGCGCGCGCCGCCGGTAGCGTGGCGGCATGCGCGTCCTGCTCGCCTCGACCAGCCCCGCCCGCCTGATGCTGCTGCGCCAGGCGGGAATCGAACCCGACACCACCGCCCCCGACGTCGACGAAGAGGCGGTCATCACCGAGGTGGAAGCGGCCTCCGGGACGCTCTCCCCCGACGCTCACGTCCTGCTGCTGGCACAGCGGAAGGCTGCCGACGTCGCCGCGCGGATCTCCCGCGACGACCCGGAGTTCGACGGCCTTGTCATCGGCGGCGACTCGATGTTCGAGATCGATGGACAGGTGCTCGGCAAGCCCCTGACGGCCGAGACGGCCACCCTCCGCTGGCAGCGGATGCGCGGGCGCACCGGCATCCTGCACTCGGGCCACAGCGTGATCCGGGTCTCGCCGGGGCAGACCTCGGCGGAGGTGCACGCGACGGCCGCTGCATCGGTGTCGTTCGCCGCCGACGTCACCGACGCCGAGGTCGCGGCCTACGTCGCCTCCGGCGAGCCGCTGTGGGTGGCGGGGGCCTTCACCGTCGATTCCCTGGGCGGCGCGTTCATCGAGCGCGTGGACGGCGACCCCTCGACGGTGGTCGGCATGTCGCTGTCCACTCTGCGGCACCTGGTGCGCGAGCTCGGTGTCGAGTGGCACGCCCTGTGGAACCGGAACGGGTCGTTGTCGTAGGACGCCCACGTTTTCGGCCCGTTCTTGTGGAGTGCCGTCAAAGCACGGGTCGGACTGCTCGGTAGGCTGACATCCATGCCCGAAATCGCCAAGGTGCTCATCGCGAACCGCGGCGAGATCGCCGTACGCATCATCCGCGCCGCCCGTGACTCCGGAATCGGCTCGGTCGCCGTCTACGCCGACCAGGACCGCGACGCGATGCACGTGCGTCTCGCCGACGAGGCGTACGCCCTCGACGGACAGACCAGTGCCGACACGTACCTGGTCATCGACAAGCTCCTGTCGGTCGCCCGTCGCTCCGGCGCCGACGCGGTCCACCCCGGTTACGGGTTCCTGGCTGAGAACGCCGACTTCGCGCGCGCGGTCACCGCAGCGGGCCTGGTCTGGATCGGCCCCTCCCCCGAGGCGATCGAGGCGCTGGGCGACAAGGTGACCGCGCGCCACGTCGCCGAGAAAGTGGGCGCACCTCTTGCGCCGGGGACGCCGGGACCGGTCGACACCGCCGAGGAGGTCGTCGCCTTCGCCGAGAAGGCGGGGCTGCCGATCGCGATCAAGGCCGCGTACGGCGGCGGCGGCCGCGGTCTGAAGGTGGCGCGCACCGTCGACGAGATCCCCGAGATGTTCGAGTCCGCGACGCGCGAGGCCATCGGCGCGTTCGGCCGTGGCGAGTGCTTCGTCGAGAAGTACCTCGACAAGCCGCGCCACGTCGAGACGCAGTGCCTGGCGGATGCCGCCGGCAACGTCGTCGTCATCTCGACGCGCGACTGCTCGCTGCAGCGCCGTCACCAGAAGCTCGTCGAAGAGGCCCCGGCGCCGTTCCTCAGCGACGAGCAGAACTCGATCCTGTACGAGGCGTCCAAGGCGATCCTGCGCGAGGTCGGGTACGTCGGGGCGGGCACGTGCGAGTTCCTCATCGGCGCCGACGGCACGATCTCATTCCTCGAGGTCAACACCCGCCTGCAGGTCGAGCACCCGGTCTCGGAAGAGGTCACCGGCATCGACCTCGTGCGCGAGCAGTTCCGCATCGCGGCGGGCGGCGTCATCGACTACGACGACCCCACGCCCGAGGGTCACTCGTTCGAGTTCCGCATCAACGGCGAGGACCCGGGCCGCGGTTTCCTCCCGCAGCCCGGCCCGATCCACGTCTTCAAGACGTTCGGGGGCCCCGGCATCCGCCTGGATTCGGGCGTGACCGCCGGCGACGAGGTGAGCGGGTCGTTCGACTCGATGCTCGGCAAGATCATCGTCACCGGCCGCAGCCGCACCGAAGCCCTCGAGCGCAGCCGCCGCGCCCTCGACGAGTTCGAGGTGTCGGGCCTGCCGACCGTGCTGCCCTTCCATCGGAAGGTCGTGCGCGACCCGGCGTTCACCGCCGCATCCGGCGACTTCGGGGTGTACACCCGGTGGATCGAGACCGAGTTCGTCAACGACATCCCGCCGTGGGACGGCGAGCTCGAGGCGCCCAAGCCTGCCGAGCACCGTCACACGGTCGTCGTCGAAGTCTCAGGCAAGCGTCTCGAGGTGAGCCTGCCCGACCGTGTGGTCACGGCAAACCCGACCGCCGGGCGACCGGCCGCAGTGCCGCCCTCGCGCCGCAGCCACGCGACGGCCGTCGCCAGCGGTGCGACCGGCGACGCGGTGAAGAGCCCGATGCAGGCGACCATCGTGAAGCTCGCGGTCGAGGACGGGCAGCAGGTCGTCAAGGGCGACTTGGTCGTCGTCCTCGAGGCGATGAAGATGGAGCAGCCGCTGCAGGCCCACAAGGACGGCACCGTCGGCGGCATCAACGCGACTCCCGGCACGACCGTGTCGGCGGGTCACCAGCTGCTGACGATCTCCTAGTTCAGGGCGTCCCACAGGGATGCCGCGAGGACGCGGCGCGGGGTCAGTTCTCGCCCGGGTCATGGTCGACGATGTGCATCGCGCGCGTCGCGTCGGTGATGCTGCCCGACAGCGACGGGTACGAGGCGAACACCCGCGAGAGCTGGTCGATCGTGATCCGCCGCTCCACCGCGATCGCGATCGGGTAGATCAGCTCCGACGCGCGCGGGCCGACGATGACCCCGCCCACGACCGCGCCGCTGGACTCCTGCGCGATGATCTTCACGAAGCCGTCCTTGATCCCCATCATCTTCGCGCGAGGGTTCGCCGCGAGGGGCAGCTTGTGGACGATGCCGCGGATGCGTCCCTCCGCCACGTCCTGCTCGGACCGGCCCACGGTGGCGATCTCGGGTGCGGTGAAGATGTTCGCGGTGATGCGCCGGGGAGACAGCGGGATGACCGTGTCGCCGAGAGCGTGGAAGACGGCGGTGCGGCCCTGCATCGCCGCGACCGACGCCAGCGGCACGAACGTGGTGCAGTCGCCCGCCGCGTAGATGTTGGGAACCGACGTCCGTGCGACGCGGTTGACGCGGATGTGCCCGGAGTCGGTCATCTGGACCCCGGCGTCCTCCAGCCCGATCCCCCGGGTGTTGGGGATCGAGCCGACGGCCATCAGGCAGTGGCTGCCCTCGACGGTGCGACCGTCCGACAGCGAGACGACCACGCCCTCACCGGCGCGCTCGACCTTCTCGGCACGCGACTTCGAGAGCACCGTCATCCCCCCGCGCTTGAAGACGCGCTCGAGCACCGCCGCGGCGTCCTCGTCCTCGCCCGGCAGCACCTGATCGCGGCTCGAGACCAGCGTCACCTTCGCGCCGAGGTTCATGTAGGCGGAGGCGAACTCGGCGCCGGTCACCCCGGAGCCGACGACGATGAGATGTTCGGGCAGGCCCTTCATGTCGTACAGCTGGGTCCAGGTGAGGATCCGCTCGCCGTCGGGACGCGCGGTGGGCAGCTCACGCGGCGAGGCGCCGACCGACACGACGAGCGTGTCCGCCTCGACGCGGTCGAAGTCGGTCCCCCCGGGTTCGGTCGCGACGATCACGCCCTGGGGGCCGTCCAGTCGGCCATGCCCCGACACGATGCGGACGCCGGCCTCGACCAGCGAGGCACGCATGTCGTCGGACTGCTGTCGCGCCAGAGTGAGCAGACGTCGATTGACCGCGGCGAGGTTGATCGCGACCTCGGGGCGCAGCGGGTTGCCGTCGCCACCGCGGGCGAACAGCTGCACACCCAGGTCGCCCGCCTCGGACACCGCGACGGCCGCGTCTGCGGTCGCGATGAGCGTCTTGGAGGGCACGACGTCGGTCATCACGGCCGCGCCGCCCACACCGGCGCGCTCCACGAGCGTGACCTCCGCGCCGAGCTGCGCGGCCGACAGGGCGGCTTCATACCCGCCGGGGCCGCCGCCGAGGATCGCGACGGACTGCGTGAGCTCGAAGCTGAGGGACATGGCTCCCATTCTTCCCCAGTCGACACGGCCGGACGAACCGTGTCTGGTCGAACCCGCCCGGCGTTCATAGAGTGGGGTCATGGCAGAGCCTTCGAACCCGCTGGACGACCCGACCGCCGACCCCTTCGAGGTGGCCGCCGCCGCGGCCGCCGACATCGCCCGGCTGACCGGCGTCGACCACCACGACATCGCCCTGACCCTCGGCAGCGGCTGGGGCCGCGCCGCCGACCTGATCGGCGAGACGGTCGCGACCATCCCCGCGCCCGAGGTCACCGGCTTCTCGCGCCCCGCGCTCGAGGGACACGTCGGCACCCTGCGCAGCATCCGCACCCCGCGCGGGCGGAACGTGCTCGTCATCGGCGCGCGGACGCACTACTACGAGGGGCACGGGGTGCGCCGGGTGGTCCACAGCGTGCGCACCGCGGCCGCCACGGGAGCGGCGACGATGGTGCTGACCAACGGGGCGGGCGGAATCCGACACACCTGGCGACCCGGCCAGCCGGTCCTCATCTCGGACCACATCAATCTGACGGCCGACTCGCCGCTCGAGGGCGCGACCTTCGTCGACCTCACCGACCTGTACGCGCGTCGGCTGCGAGACCTCGCGCTCCGGATCGACCCCAGTCTCGAGGAGGGCGTGTACTGCCAGTTCCGCGGCCCGCAGTACGAGACCCCCGCAGAAGTGCAGATGGCCAAGACCATCGGCGGGCACATCGTCGGGATGTCGACCGCGCTCGAGGCGATCGCCGCCCGACAGGCCGGAATGGAGATCCTCGGGATGTCGCTGATCACGAACCTCGCCGCCGGCATCCAGACCACCCCGCTCAGCCACGCCGAGGTGATCGAGGCGGGCCGCGAGGCGGAGCCGCGGATCTCGGCGCTGCTCGCGAAGATCGTCGAAGCGCTCTGAGCGCGTCGCAGGAGGCACCATGACCGACATCTCCCAGATCGCGCGGGCCTGGCTCGCGCAGGATCCCGATCCCGACACCCGGGACGAGCTGAGCGCGCTGCTCGAGCGCGCATCGCACGGCGACGAGGATGCCCGTGCGGATCTGGCCGACCGATTCGACGGACGCCTGGCCTTCGGGACGGCGGGCCTGCGCGGTGCGCTGGGAGCCGGCAGCAAGCGGATGAACCGCGTGGTGGTCGGCCAGGCCGCCGCGGGCCTCGCCGCGTACCTCCGCGAACGCACCGAGGGCACGCCGACCGTCGTCGTCGGCTACGACGGCAGGCGCAACTCCCAGCGCTTCGCGCGCGACTCGGCCGAGATCTTCGCGGGCGCCGGGCTGCACGCGGTTCTGCTCCCCCGACTGC